>DASWMP010000277.1:0-58107 GCA_036399695.1 Thermoanaerobaculia bacterium
AGTGACGCCGAGCACGTCGTCGCCTCACCGAGAGAACCAGAACCGCTCGAACTTCAGGCGGGACCCGCGGGGTCAGCGGTTTTAGCTTCGGAGTTAAAGCTTTGAGTCGCGGAGTCAAAGTCGCGGAGTCAAACCTTTGACTCGCAGAGTCAAAGCGGTATGTCGCAGAGTCAAAGCAGTAAGTTCCGAGCTAAAACTTCGAGTCTCGGAGTCTAAGGACCGAGCTTCCGAGGTGAAACTTCGAGTCGGGCAACGAGGCGTCAGAGGCAACGGGTTGGCCGCCGACCAGCGGGGATACTTCTTTCTGCACCAGCGGTGCTGCGGCATCTTTCGCACCATTGAACGGCCCAGGCAATGATGAGGTCACACCCGGGGGGCACACCTTCGTTCTTCTGCCCAAAAGCGAAGGTGTGCCCCCCGGCAACCGCCGGCAGCGCGCCTTCCATCATCGTCGCGTTGCCTGTTTTGTGGAGCTAACGAGCAGGATCTAAACTACGTCTGCCGTCGTACTCCGCTCTCGGATGGCGTCGCTTCCAGAAGCGAAAGTTTCGCTTCCGGATCCCCCAAGTCCCTGATGCTCGAAGCCGCCATTCGGCTCGAACAGGGCTTCATCCCGACCGCGCAAGCGCTCTGGCGACAGTCACGGCTGATCCTCGAAGCGCTCCCCGATCTGAAGCAGAAAGCCGCATGCGAGCTCGCCCGGTGCCTCGGTCGGCGGTGAGGAAGTAGACGCCGGCGTTGCCAAAGCGGTGAGGTGGCGCGTGCAGCCAGTCGAACATCTCGTCAATTCTCCCTCGGTGGAGCGAAAACGCTGAGGATCTACGAGGTGTAGGGCTGGCTGGTGGTGGGCGGTGGCGGGCGGCATGCTGGAGTCGGGTCGCGTCGAGGCGGCATCACGATGCGGCTCAGTTTCGAACGAGCCGTTCGCGGTAGTTTGGACTGCGGCAGCGGAAGCTGCCGCTTTTGTACACACGCAGCGATGCTGCGGCCACAGGTCGGCGTACGTGGCGTAGTTGCTTCGTCTCACCGTCGCTGGTCCGCCTTGGGCGAAGGCGGCGGCTCGTCCGCCGCCGCTGTGGAAAAGCGGCAGCTGCCGCTGCCGCACTCCAAACTCGGGTCACACCCAAGGGTCACACCTTCGGTCTTCAACCCAAAAGTGAAGGTATGCCCCCCTCTCCGGGGGTGACCTCCTCGAATCAGCAGGGGAGCGGAGTGCACTCGCCGTCCGGCCAGACCAGGCCAGCGCCTCGGCGAACCGGCGACACCCGACGCCAGCTCCTCGAAATGTGCGCTGGCGACTCCCTCAGCTCCCGTTCAACGTCGCGCTGGCTCAGAACACGCGCGCCGTAACGCTGTTCAAGATGACACGCACCGGCGAGGCGCTCGATCTGAACCTCGCGGCATCGGCGACGCTGCGTACCTTCGGTCCCACGCTGCCACTCGCCAAGTCCCTGATGCTCGAAGCCGCCATTCGGCTCGAACAGGGCTTCATCCCGACGGCGCAAGAGCTCTCACGACAGGCACGGCTGATCCTCGAAGCGCTCCCCGATCCGAAGCAGAAAGCCGCATGCGAGCTCGCCCGGTGCCTCGCGAACCTGGCTGAATGCAGCTACCGGCTCGGCGATTACGCGGACCGTGCGGCGGTCGCCTGCGACGCCATGGCTCGCTACCGCGGCCTGCGGATGGAGACGGAGGCGATTCGCAGCGCGTGGACACTGGCCCTCTGCCAGCTTCGCCGCGGCGATCTGTCGGCGATTGCCGCGCTTGACGCCGCCGCGCAGCAGTTCGAAGCTCTGCAGATGTTCGGTGACGCCGCCTTCGTCCGCCTGGGGTTGACCGAGGAACTGCTCCGCCTCGAAGAGTGGGCAGGGGCGGAATCGCTCGGAGGCCAGCTCGTCGAGCTGTTCACGCGTGCGGGCGTGACCACCGCCAGCGTACAAGCGGTCAATTACCTCCGGCAGTCGGTGATGCATCGCCTCGCGACCGCCGCGGATGATGGAAAAGACGGTCGTGATGACCGCGTTCCCCAAAGCCGCGGCGAAGGAGAGACTTCACCATCTCTGCTGCATCATCTCGAAACCGTTCGACATGGAAGAGCTCATTCAGGCCGTCCGCGACTGCGCTCGTCGCTGAAGACCGTCAGTCGGCGACGAGGGTCCGAAGCACGTCGTCGATCCTGTCGATGTCGAATGGCTTCTGCAACACGAGAGTGTCTTCCGGGAAGCGGTCGGCAAAGTAGCGGGAGATTGCCGACAAGACGATCACCTTCGGCCTCGTCGGCAGCGCCTGAATGGCTTCCGACACGGCCAGGCCGTTCACCTTCGGGAGCATCAGATCGAGCAGTACGACGTCATAGGAACCGCCGCGTATCATCGCGATCGCCGCTTCACCGTCGACGGCCAGATCGACTGGCCAGCAATGCTTTCGCAGCACCACCTGGAGCAGACGCTGCACACTCTCGTCATCTTCGACGATGAGAGCCGCACACTTCTTCATTCCCACCTCCGCCCGCGGGGACCCACCCGCTGAAGGCGACTGCTGCTATTGCAGGATGCGTGTCACCGAGGCGGCAGCGTGGATCATCCGGTGGGTTGCGCGACGGCCGCCACCGCTGCCACCAGTTCGTCGATGTCGAATGGCTTGCGTACGATCGCCTTGACCACGGCCGGATCGAAGCCGGCCAGGGCCGTCGGTCCGGCGGCCGAGCAGATGATGACCGGAACGGAATCTGCGGTCGTGCCGAGGAACGCGATGACTGCGTGCCCACTGACTTCCGGCATCATCATGTCGAGAACCACGGCGGCATACCGTTTTTCTCGTAGCAGGCCGATCGCTTGCCGGCCGTTCGAGGCGACTTCGGTCGCGTAGCCGCACCTCCGGAGGACCGCGCGCAGGAGGTTCTGCGTCGGTTCGTCGTCGTCAACGACGAGGATCGGAAAGCTGCTCGGTTCTGTCGCCACGTCCGCAGGAATACGGCGGCACGGTCGCATAAAAGGGGAGCATTTTCAACCCCGCAACGAACAGAGGAGGCGAAGCCGCCAGCGCGGGTGGCGGCTTCGCCGTGACGCGCCTACTTTGCGCGCCGTGGCCGTCCGACTCGAAGAGGCTTGTTCCGCGCAGGAAATGCTTTACCGCGCTGCTTCTCCAACTCGTCGATGTAGGTGGTCAGGCTCCGTTCAACGAGCGCCGCGAGCGTCAGGTTCGCCGAACCGAACACCGCGTTTCGCGCACGCTTGATGATGGTTTCCGGCAGCTTCACGGTCACGCGTAGGCGCTGCGCGTCGCTGCTGCGCGGGGACGTACTTCGAGAACTTCTGCGACGCTCCTCCGACGGCTCGCGAATCCGGGCCGATCGTGTGGAAGCGAGCGGTCGCTCCTTCGACTTCCTTCGCACATGACATCACCTCCTCCCGTTTGCCCACGAGAGTCGGTCGGTCACGGTCGAGCGGCTGTGCGAGGTCTGCGCCAGCGCGTGCATGCCACTTGCAACGGCACCCGCGCGCGCAGAGAGTACAGAAGTGCGCCGATCCGCTCGCCGCGCGGCACACCTCCCGCGGCGGCGGGTCGTCTTTCACGGGAAGAGACACGCCTCCGGCGCGCCACAGGACCTCCGACGCCGGGCGATGTAACCCGAAACGCGTTATGCCGAGACGGCCAGACGTGCGTGTCGAGCCTGCTCGATCGCGATTGCGGCCGTGCGCGTGACCATCTCGGTCAGCTCACGGTCGACCGGGCTCGGGTCGCGGACGAGTTTGTAGTAGTTCGCGAAGGTGCCGAGGACTTTCCCGTCGGAGCCGTGAACAGGCGTCGACCAGCACGCGCGCAGCCCGTACTGCAGCGCCAAGTCTTTGAAGTTCGCCCACAACGGATTGTTGGCGATGTCGAAGACGGAGACTGTCTTGTCATGAAATGCCGCGGTACCGCAGGAGCCGACCTCGGGACCGATTTCGATTCCGTTGATCGCCGCGTTGTACGCATCCGGCAGGGAGGGGCCGGCCCCGTGCAGAAGGTGGCGGCCGTCGTCGTCGAGGACGAGAATGGAGGCGATCATTCCGGACGGCGTCATCCCTTCGACGATGCGTATCAGCTCTTCGAGCGTTTCGCGGAGCGGGGCGCCGGCGGAGATCATCGCGGTGATCCGCTCCTGCGAGCTTTCGAGCGCGAGCCGGTCGTGATGCGGAAGTGTAGCCATTCCGGCGGTGCGATGCAGAACACGTACCTGTACAGCGAGACCAGACCGCACCGTCTCGCAAACGGTCTGACGAATTAAATGAGGAGCGTGACGCTTCGACATCCGCCTCCGACTTTTTGCGCGATTCGGTGTCTTTTACGGCTGGAGGGCGCATCCGACGGTGATGAAGTCTCACGACGGGTTCCACGCGGAGTCACAGACCATTTTGCCGGGGCCGCTCACCGGTGCTGGTGTCTGGAATGTCGGTGCGCTCGCACTGCCGGCGGTCTTGCTGTCGGCGTGCTCGGCGGCGGTGTTCGCGACGGTGCTGCTGTTCCTCCGGATGGGGAGCGCCCGCGAGTTGTTCCTGCTGCCGTTCCCCGGTGCGTTCGCGATCGGCGCGGTGGCGGCGGCGATTGCCTGGATGATTGCGTTGAAGTGCCGGAGGCGGCCGGGGCGACTCTGGCCGCGCATCTGGGTGCTGCTGCTCGCCGCCTTCAACTCGGCGATCGCACTGCTGGCGACCGCCTTCCACGACCGTCCCGTCATCCTGGCGCTCGCCGTTGCGGGCCTCGCAGCGGCAGCTACGCTCGTTCCTCGGCTTGGAAAGCTCCGGCCCGACAGTCCGCTCGTGCAGTGGGTGGCGCCTCTGAGCGTAGCACTGATCCTCCTCTTCATCCTGCCAGCGTCGTGTGCCGTACGGCGCGCGATCACCGAAAAAACTGAGGATCGGGTCGAACAACGGATCCAGCAGGTCCGCCTCTGGACGGTGCAGGTACGGGAGGCGACGGGATTCGAGTGGCGGAGGATGGAGGAGCAGCCCGCTGCCGCGGCCGATGCGGTCGCGAAACTGAAGGCGCTGCGGTTCGCGGGTGCGGTCGATGACGCCGAAGTGTGGAGGTCGGCGGCCGTGTTGAGGAAAGACGAGGAGCTCGCGTCGGCGGTGCGCGGCCTCACGAGGGAAGTGGTCGCGGGCCTGGCGCCGGAGCGCGCGCCCCGTGTCTCCGACCTCCGCGAAGCGGCCGTCCGCTGGGATGCGCAGGCGGGCCGGTGGGAGAGCTACCGGCAGTTTGCGACGCTGAGCGAGGTCACCGGCTCGTATCACCAGGAGCTCGGCCGGCTGTTCGGCGAGCTCGCGTCGCAGGATGAGTCAACCACCAATCCAAAGCTCGTCGACTACAGAGAGCATTACGCCGCGCAGCACGCCGTCTTGCGGCAGCACCTCGACTCCGGCCGGAAATCGTGGCCCGACAACTGGGCGATCGTACGCGCGGGTGGTCCGCACACGCCGCTCGCTGAAATCCTGCGGACGTCGTTCCTCGAGGGCGAAGAAGGATCGCTGGCGGCGGCGCAGCTCGGGCAACTCACGACGCTGCCGCTCCAGCGGCTGAAGTCGATGGCGCGGGGAGCGCCGGGATGCGAGGGCGGTGAGCCGGGCCTGGGGGGGGGGCGCGGATGCCAGTGTCAGAATTACGAGGAGCGTGGACGCGACTACTTCCGGCTGGACTGCTATTCGTACGCACCGCAACGGGAGGGAACGGGTGCGGAGCTGCGCGTCGAAATGCGGGTCGTCTATCAGTCGCCGGCCGGCAGCTCCCTCGACCGCTACAGCCTGCCGGCCGAGCTCTACTTCCACTTCCTAGTGCCGCACGGCATCGGCACTGAAGAATTTCGTGAAGAGGTGATGACCGAGCTGGCCACGGCTTCGCGCGGGTTTCTGCGCGATGGCAGCGTTCGGAGCACCGACCGTGGCGGGTCGGTAGCCGGCGGATTCGTGCTGGACGACGGCCGCCTCGTGGTGCGCGTGCTGCGTCCGGTCGTGGTGCCGCTGACCGGGCTCGAGCCCGAGCGGAAGGCGTTGCTCGTGCGCGTCGTGCGCGCATCCGACCGCAGGCGCCGCATCGAGGGAGGTGATCATGGCTGAGGAATCGAGCCGACCCGCCATTCCATGGGAGGCGGACGACGTAGTACTTGCCGCTCCGATCGCGGCATCACAGGAGCGGGAGATCAACGCGAGTGTGACGGAAGCGATGGAACTGCCGGCGTGGGAGGTGGCAATGGCGTCACCGGCGCCGGAGCCCCTCGTCGAGGAAGATGAGGAAGGCGAACGTCCGGATTTCCTCACCCTCCATCCAGCGCCCGAGCCTGCACCGGTCGCGTTGCAGAAGGACGCTTCCGACGGCGAGCCATTCGACAGGCCAGATGCACACAAGGTCGGCATCATCGGCGGCAAAGGGGTCGGCAAGAGCTATCTCTTTCAGGCGATGGTCTACAGGACCTACGCCGGACAGCAGTCGGGGGCGCTGACGTACTACCTCGAGCGCGACGGCATGCACCTGTTCAAGGCGGAGGGCGCCGAAGGCGGCGGCGCACGGCAGTTGACCGAGACCGGTGCCGCGGCATCGGTGAACCGCGTCGATTTTATCCGCAAATATCAGGGATGGCAGCGTCTCTCCACGACGCGGAAAGAGCAGCAGGAGTGGTACCGTCTGCGACTGCTGCTCCGGACCGGATGGCTCGGCCGCACGCGCTCGGCCCTCGACGTCGAGTTCTTCGAAGGCTCGGGCGAGGGCTTCTTCGAGCTGCAGGCCGTCGGCAAAGAAGATCGCGCGCTCTGGGCGAAGGCGTATTTGAACGCCGGCGTGATGGTGTTCTGTCTGCCGCTCTGGGCGGCCTTTCCGAACGGGCAGTTGAGCGAGGACGAGTGGTCGGTGCGCGACGCGCTGCTGCGCGGCTTCGAACAGGTCGTGCAGAACTATCTCGAGATGCGGCGCCGCGAGGGGGCCACACATCCGGTAAGCAGCATCCTCGCGCTGACGATGGCGGACGACCGCCGCAGTGCGCTCGGCACGTTGTACGACCGGTGGATCTCGCCGTTTCTCGACTCGCCGCACACGTATCTGAGGCAGATGCACACAGGGACGGGTGTGGCCCGCTATCTCAACAACGCGCGGCGCATTTCGGAGAGTCTGCACGAGGAGTTCGCCGCGGCGCGCGACCCACGCGTCACCGCCATTCCGCAGAGCCTCGACTTCGGCCGAGGGAAGCCGTGGATCGTGGCGCTCACCGCCATCGAAGGCGCGCGCATCGACGATCTCGAGCGGCGATTCAAAAACCCCGACGACCCGGCCCGCCTCGCAGAGGCACGCCGCACCGCGCCGACGCCGGTCCACGTCGAGCTTCCGCTCCTGCTCGCGCTGTGCGAGCGGGAGAACGCGTTGATGTAGAGAGGCGCGCCGTGCCGACCTCGCAACCCACCTCGCTGTCCGTCTACAGGGGCCAGTCGCGCACTGGCGAGGGGGAAGGTCCGGGAAAAACGGTGCTGCACGGCGAGCAATACATTCGCGTCGATCCGCCGCTGTTCAACACGGAGCTGCTTGACGAGATACGTCCCTGGCTCACGCTCGACTCCGACCCCGCCGATCACCAGCGGCTCGATGACCGCCTCGAGGCCTGGTCGCTGTTTCCGTCCGGCAGCTTCGTCTTCGTCGTCCGTCTCGTCTCGGCCGGCGTCTACGACCGCCGTGCGGCGTACTTCGCACATGGCCGTGCGTGGCGCCGCGACGCTCTTCCGCGCGGCTTCGATCCCGGCCTGCACCTCGGACGCTCGGAGACGTTCGCCGCTCCGTGGCGCGACGACGGTACTCCCACATCGTTCGCCGACGAGACGCCATCGGTCGTGCGGATCGAGCAGGTGAATGCCGAGTCGCAGACGGCGGCCCGTTTTCTCGCGCACCTGCTGCAGGCTTCACTCGAAAAGTACCCGTTGATCATCGCGGCGCCCGTCGCCGATTTCGCGACTGGGGCCGCGCTGCATGCTCTCGTCGGCGCCGCGCGCGCCGGGCTGCCGTCGAACCTGCAGCGAGGCTGCCGGATCCGCGTCTATTCGCGATTCCCGGAGCTCTTCCTGCGGCACCTGGGCGTCAGTCTCCTCGTCGTTCCGGAGGACGCCGCCAGCGCGGCGCTCACGGCGCGGCCGGCGGCCACGCTGATCGATCGGCAGGGGCGGAAGGTCGCCGGCAAAGAGGCCGGCGAGCGAGCGCTCGGCTATGCCTCGACGGTCATCGAGCGAATGATCGCCATTCCCGAGGGCCTCCCGGCATTCACCGCCCGGATCGGCGAAAAAGCGCTCGCCGATTCACGGGCGATTCAGATCACCTACAACCTCGCCTTCGCATTCGCGGGAGACGTCGACCGTCGGGCCGACGTGCTGCGCCGCTACCTGCCGCGCACAGCGGAGAAGCTTGGTCCGGCCGTTCCGTGGAACGACCTGATCGGTTGTGACGAGTGGCGCGAGTTCCCGCCCGAGACGCTCCTCGACGAGCTCCTGACCGAGACTGCCGCGCTTTCTGCCGGCCGTCGCGAGCTGCTGCGAGTCGTGGAGGACGGCGCGGCGCGGCTCGGCATGCGCGTCGACGGACGGCTGGAGGGGTGGTGGGATCCGAAGCACCCCGGAAAAATCGCGCGTGTCATCGAACTGCTCGCGCACGACCCGCCGCTCGTCTCAGACGGCGCCGCAGCGGAGCGGTTGAATGAGCTTCCGCTCGAACAGCTCGCACGCGCGGCATCGAATGAAAAGGTGTTCGGAGTGCTCGCGCGTGCGGTATCCGGGGGTGTCCTCAGTCCGGAGTGGGCACACGCATTCATCGACGGGGCGCGCGGCGACGAGCTCGAACGGGCGGCGTTGCGGTGGCTCGACGACGAGACGTTCTTTCGCGCACCGTGGGGCGACATTCCCGAGCTGCTGCTCGACCGCCTCCGCTCACGCGCGCGTCCGCCTGCGGCACTCATACCGGTGGTGACAAACGCGGGACTGCGCCTGCGGCCAGCCGGAGGGCTCGCGCGCTACCTGCGGCTAGCTGACGTGCTGACTCGCGTCCAGGAGGCGGAGGGCAGCGAGAAGGAAAACCCGCTGATGACGGCGCTGTGGACGGCGTTGCCGCGGCTCGACGAGGCGGAGCTCGAGACGGTGGAGCGGATCGCCTTCGACGCCGCATGGCGTTGCATGCTGCCATCGCGGCTCGACGTGAAGACGCTGCTCGCCCTCGCCGATCGGTTTCACCACGAGGAGAGCGTCGATGCCATCTGCGAAGAGATCGACCGGCGGATGCGGCTCGATCCCGAGACGACGACCGAGCCGCTCGTCCGTGCCGGCTGGTGGTACTTCTGGCGACGCCGTTCGCGTTTACGCGCTGACGAAGCCCAAGAAGCGGCCGTACTCCGCCGCTCCGCGCTCGCCTGGCTCGGCTCGAGTGTCTGGACCGCAGGGACGGAGGCGACGCTCGAAGCGTGGCAGGCCGCGCTGGCCGATGTGCGGACAATCGACGCGCGTGACGCGGCGGTGTTGCGTGCCGGGCATGGCAAGCGACGATGGCCGTGGATTCCTCCGTTCCAGGAGCAGCAGCTTCAGGATCTGGTCGACGGCGTGACCGACGTGGGAGTGCTGGCGGAGCTCGCGGAGGCACTGGCTGTGGACCGGGCGATAACCGGGATGAACTGGAGCGCTCGACAACTGCTCGCAAGATCGGCATGGAAGGACCTGATTCCGGCTGACGCTCTCGGGTTGCTGCTCGACGAGCGATATGGCGGCGCACGTCCGTCATTGACGCTACCTGAAGCGACGGCTCTCCTGACGTATGCCGGACACCGTCACGAGCGGGCATTGGCCGCGCGCATCGACGCTATTGGTGACATGCTCCAGCGCGACTGGACGGCGGCCTTTCGTGCGGCCGGCGATCCCGACCTCTGGAGCGACGGACGCTTCCTGACGCGTGTGGCGGAGTGGATGAACGGCCGGCCGTCGCTCGCGGCGATGACGACGGGGGCGGCGAAGTGGATCGATGAGCGGGCGGATGGCGAGCCGGAGTCGACGCCGCGCAATCCATCCCAGTCGCTCGTCCGAGATCTCATCACGACCGGTTTGCGGAATGCGGCGCGGTTGGTCGACCCGGCCCTGTCGAATCGCCTGCAGAACGAGACGCTGAGCGACAAAGTGATCACCGCGCTGATCAACGCGCAGGTGAAGCACGGCTGCTGGGCAGACCTCGCGGCGTACATGCGGGGCGCCGGCGTGGCGGAGGCACTGGATGCCATCGTGATGCGTCTGCGCGCGCGCACGCTGCTGCCCCGTGAACGGCAGAATCTCGCCGTCCAAGGGTGGCGAACGTTCCAAGCGGCGGCGAGAGACCACGACGTCCTCCTCAGTGGGCTGAATGACGGACGCGGATGCAAGGCGGCTTTCGGCCTCGCCGCGGCCATGCTCCCGCCGGGGTCTCTCGGTCTTGCGGCGCTGCAACTCGCGGCCGCATCGAAGCACTCGGGACACCTGGACGCACGATGGTGGGAGCGGCTCGTGGCGGCTCTGCAATCGTGGAAGCGTAACGGCACCGGCCAGAGTGCGGACGATCGCGCGGACGCCGCGCTCGCAGTGATCTACGCGTACATCGACGAGCCGGACCGGAGCGCGTTGACGCGCGCGTTGTCGGAAACGCGCTGGCCGGTGGCGGTGGAATTCGGAGAGGGGACCTCATGAGCAATGTCGCGACGTTTTTCCGGAACCGCGAAAAGAACGTGGGCGAGACGAGTTACTTCTCGATCGAGGGCGCGAAGGCGACGCAGGACGTAGCCGTCTACGCGCAACGTCGGATCGAGTGGCAGCCGGCTCTCGGCACTAAGAATCACAAAGAGCCGGAGGCCGTGCCGAAAGAGCTGCGCAGCGCGGTCACACAAGCCGGCGGCGGCCTCATCGTCACCGCCTCGGGACTGGGTCCGGTGCGGAAGCTAGCGGTGACGCGCGTGAACGCGAACGGGTATGACGCGCCGGAGCGATGCGTCGTCCTCACGCCGGGCCGGCTCTCGGCGGTGTTCAAGGCCGACGGCAACAACTACGACTTTCCGGCCGGGTCGCACATTCTCGTCCCCGTCGACGAAGAGGCGGACGAGAAGTTGCAGGATTTCATCTCCTATCTGACGTGGCTCTCGCCCGACATGGAGGCGCTCGTCCTGAGCGCGATCCGCCGGCCCAGTCTCGACCATCGGCTGAACATCCTCGAAACGAAGATGCTCGGCCGGACCTCGGACGAGGCGCTGGCGCCATCGAGCGAGTCATGGATAGCGCATCTGACGAGAAAGACCGCCGCTGTGTTCACGGGTCGCCGCGCGGCCATGGTCCTGCTGGTGCTGCTCCTGGCGGCGGGCGGATTTGGATTCTTCCGATTCAGATCGCGGCGAACACCGGACACGCCGGTCGTCGGGGCGTCTGTTCCCGGTGCGACAGAACCGGCCGCCGAACGGCCCGCGATGGCGGGCGAGGACCTGGACACCGGCACCCCTGATCCGGAGCCGTACGTCGACGAGGCCAGAACGCTGTTCGAACTGATTCGCGCGAAGCGGGCGAAGGACGCCATGCTGGCGAAGATCGACGACATCCATTTCGCGTCGCTCCGCGATGAATCGCTCACGGAACAGCGCATCACCACAGCCTTGCAGGAAAGCGGCGAAGCCCCAGTGCTTTGGGGTCTCGTCAAGTTGCAGTTGCTGAAGCTCGGTGCCGATCCGAAGCAGCGCCCATTCGGAGCGTCGGTACAGACGCCTGACCGTGCGGCGGCGCTGTACAAAACCATACCGCGGCGGGCAGTCGAAGACGACCCGGCCGGAGCACGCTTTCTGACGGAACTCGCGTGCCGCCTAGGCGACGGTGCCGCGCCGCCCTTCGGCGGCGACTGCACGACAATGTCGGCCGACGACCTCGAAGCCGGCCTGCGTGAACTGATTACGTTCGTGGAGCGAGGGCTATGACGGAGCTTCGCGTGCGTACATGGGATTCCGCGGAGCATCGGCCGGCGGAGGTGGCGCTGCCGTTTTCCGCGAGCGAGGCGGCGCTCGAATTGCGATGTCTCGCCGGCGCGTCGCACGTGCACGTGGTGTTGTCCGATGACGACGGTGTGAAGTTGCGCGCGGAGGTGACGGCGGAGCCGGGCGAGACCGTGCCGCTCCACTTCGAGCGAGACGGCAGCGGTACGTACTCATTGTGGAGCCAAGGCCGCGACGTGGTGCATCTGCCGTGTGACGCTCGTTACGACCCGCTGCCTCCGATCCGTCCGGCCGCTTCGCCGGCGCCGCTCGACGTGACGATCGTAGTCGATGCCACGACGCGTGTCTGGCTGCCGTCACCACCGGCGCGACGTCTGCTCGACGCGCACGAGCTGTGGTCTGCACACGTCGAGAAGCTGGTCGAATTCGCCACGCGTGCCGGCGAAGGTCGCGACGCGCGGATAGCGATGATTGCATTCGGCGATCAACAGCCTCCGGCTGTCACCGCCCCCGATCTGCAGCCACGATACGTGCTTCATCCGTCCGAGGAGCAGCGCGTGTTGCAGCCGTTCATCGGCGAACGGCTGCGGGACGCGCTGCTGTCATTGGCCGCCTCGAACGGTGCAGACTTTGTCGACGCCACCGCCGATGCGCTCGACGCCTGCGCGCGGCTGCACTGGCGCGAGGAGGCGCGGAAGCTGGTGGTACTGACGGGCGATTCGCCCGGCGCCTCGCTGCTCTACCCGCTGCCGAGAGGAGCGGACCTCTGCGTGCGCGAGCTCGATGTCGATACGCGCGTGCTTGCGCTGCACCGCCTCGGCGTCGAGGTGTTGACGATCCATCATGCGCCGCGTAACTCGCCGCTCCACAGTCTCCCGTTCCAGCGCGCGCTGCTCGCCGGTGCGCGAGCGCAGTACGGCCGTCTGGCGTCACTGCCTGAATTTGCGCTCGACGAGACGTCGTTCGATTCGGCCGCGGCCGCGGAGCGTTTTCAACGCGCCGCCGGCAGCATCGCCCGCGGTGCCGCGCTCGGCGAGCTCGCGCGCATCACGGGCGCGGCCACGTCTCCAAAGCGTTCGAGAGCAGCACGCGCACGTTGAGGTCGTGCGGCATCGTGGCGCGCCAGTCGAGTAGCGCCTGACGCAGCGGCTCCGACAACGTTCGCGGTGCACCGCAACTCGCCGACTGAGCGAGCACTTCCCGGAGTCCGTGCTCGCCAAGTGTGGCGAGGCTGTTCCACTGTTGCGGCCTATCGAAGGAAAGCCCGTAAAACAGCGCGGGCACGCGGCTGGGAAGCCCGACTCGTTGCACCGTCGCGGGCTCCGGTACCAGCACGATGGCGGCGCTGCGCAACAGGTCGATCTTCACAGTCCATTGCTCGTCATCGGCGTGGTCCGGCTTCCGGAGATTATCGATCCACGACGCGATCAGCCGCGCCGCGGCCCCGCCGGGCTTTGGCATCCGCGACGTCTGCCGCAGTGCCTCAGGCGCGAGCCAGCGCCTGTCCGCGGCGGCCGCGAACTCGTATAGCTCCGAGAGAACCGGGGCGTCGTCCCGCTGCGGCGGCGTCAGCGCGAGCCGCACGCCGGGGCGGAGCGAGATCGTCGGCGCCGGTACGGCCGCGGGCACGTCGTCCGTTGTTACGGTGCTGAGGCTCCATGATGTGGCGACGGTCGAAAACAGTGCGCTCGCCATCTGCGCCGCCGTCTCCGAACCTACCGGCTCGATCGCCTGCGCATGCGCGCTGACGAGCACGTCCCAGCGACTGCCGAGATCGGCGAGCGACGGGCGGGTAGAGGGAATCCAGCCTGCCAGCGAGAGTCGATCGGCCACCTCGCGCGGGAGCGGCAGCAGGAGCGCGGCCAGCGCTTCCGGCGCGAGCGGTTGTGGCACCCCGGTCAGCAGCGACGGCCGCCGTGCAGTGAGCAGTTGCTCGTACAGTCGCTCGAGGGAGTCCTGCGAGATACTTTCGCGCAACAGCGTACGGCCACGCTCGATCGCGGCGTCGATCCGGTCGCGATCGAGGACGAGCGGCTCGTGCTCGCTGGCGTCCATCGAAAGGAACGCTCCGGACGGCTGCCAGATCTCGCCGGGGTGGCGTTCCCACCAACATGCATCCGCGAGTGCAGCCGCATGAGGCAGCAGGAGGAGCGCTCCGACCGCAGCCGGAATGCCCGCGGGCCGGTGCCATTCGAGGATCTGTTTCTCGACGAAGCCACGGCGTCCAGCGGCATCGGTGGCGCGGCTAGCATAGCCGGCCACGGCGTAACAGTGCCGGCCGAGGTTACGCCAGGCGATGAAGCGCTCCGGCGCGTCTTCACCACCGAGGCTGAGCTGCATCTGCAGGTCATCACCTTTGTGGGTGAACTGACGACTGCGCGCCATCCAGCGAAAATCGGTGGGTGCGCCGTGGACTTTGCCCCAGATGCCGCGCTCATAGTCGACGAGAGCGGGCAGCGGCTCATCGAGTTGGAGGGCGGGCCAGGTCTGCTCGCTCGTCATGACAGCACCGTCAGCTCGTCCAGGAGCCACGAAAACGGAGCCATCAGATTGAAGGCCGTACCGCCCGGACAGATGCGAGGCTCGAGCGCCTCGTCGATGAACACGGCTGGCTCGACAATGCCATGACGCAGCCGGATGCCGGCCGCGGAGATCGGGAACAAACGATAGTTGGCGCAGTAGCGATCGAGGGCCCGGACGAGCACCGGCGCCACTCTCTGGCGCACGAAGGCGTCGGGACTATCGAGGGCCTGCCGGAAGTCGGCCGCTGTTTCGATCAGGATGTCGGCTTTCGAGACGCAGACCGCGATCGGCCGCGTGTCTTTGCCGGCCCGCTCGCTCGCGACGTAAAGCAGCTCGAGCGTTCGCGTGACGCGGCTCTCGAGGAGGGCCTGATCGGACCAGGGGTCGAACAGCAGGACGATGCCGTCGGCCGTTCCGAGCCGCGCCTTGAAATCGATTTGAAGGCTCGTATCCGGCTCGTCGGCGAGCTTTTCCGAGTGGGCACCGGCGCGGTCCTCGAGTTGCAGTGATGCGAGGAAGCCGCGAGTGCGGTGGCGAAACCGGTATTCGATTGCTTCCAGGACCGCAAACGCCGTGGCGGCGGGGAACTGGTTCTCGTTCTTCATCCGCGTGCGCATGCCGTGGATGAACTCGAGCGACCGTTGTGTCGGATAGACCTCCCAATGCTCGTCATTCGCGTCGAGAAAGAGTTTGGCCAGCAGCGCCGTCTTTCCGGCCGCCGACGGTCCCCACAACGCGAGCTGCACCGGCTTCGTCACCGGGCCGGCCGTCGCTTCCCGCGCAGGAACGGCTCGCGTTGGCCGATGGGCCGCAAGGAGCGACCGCGCCATCGCACGCGCCTCGCGCAGTTGCTCGTCGGTCGGCAGGGGAGCGTCACCCGGTGCGATGGTGGTGGCGCTGCCGAGGATCACGTCCCACGTGCGTCGAACTTCTTCCAGCGCGCTGCCGGCGAGGCGTGTCGACGGTAGCCAGCCCGCAAGTGAGAGGCGCTCGGCGACCTCACGCGGGAGGGGCAGCAGCAGCGCCGCGACGGCTGCCGGCGGCAGTGGTGTCGTGATGCCCTGCAGCGTCACGCCTCGGCTGCCGGCAAGGAGGTCCGCATAGATCGACGTCAGGGCATCTTCGGTCGTCGCCACGGCGAGCGCACGGATGCCCTCCGCGATCGCCTCCTCGAGTACCGCGAGCGACACCGGAAGCGGCGCTACGGGCGCGACATCCATCGGATCGTCATCCGACCACCGGGTCGTTGCGTGCTGGTCGAACACGTCGCGCGTGTCGAGCGCCGCCACGGCGGGGAGGAGCAGCAGCGCGCCAAGCGCGGCGGGCACTCCGGCCGGCCGTTTCCATTCGAGCAGTTGTTTCTCGAGGAACCCGGAGCGGCCGGCCGCGTCGTGCGCGAGACTGCGATAAAGCGCGATGGCGTATGACGTGTCGCCGGTGGTGAGCCAGAGCGTGGCGTGCTCGGGAGCGTCCTCGAGCCCGAGCGCCAGCTCTCGCTCCAGTTTCCGATGCGGCGCGGCCAGGCCGGGGGTCGTGGCGATCCATCGGAAGTCCGACGGCGCGCCATCCACTTTCCCCCAGATCCCGCGCTCGCATGAGATCGTTGACGGCAGATCGTTCGCCGTGAGGTCGAGGGCCGGCCAGGAGAGTGCGTGTTGTTCGATTCCCATGGTCATATCCGCCGTTGTGAAGCATTGAGTAGACGCTGGCGCAACAGCGCCGGCACGAGGGTCTCCGGGCCGCACGCGTCGAGCTCCGCGAGCAGGCGGCGTGCATCGTCGTGCAGCGGGCCGTCGGCACCGCTCCGGATGCGGAGTCGCAGCGTCTCCGCCGCGCGATCCGCGTCCGCGGCCGCGAGCCGCCGCGCCTGAGTCTCCACACGGCCGAAGAGCTCGGCCGCCCGGTCGAGCTGCCGATGCACTGCTTGCCAGTGCATCGGGTGCTCGGGTATGCCATAGAGCAGCGCTGCCACACGGTCCGACAGCTCGGGACAGAAGCGGTAGAGGTGCTCGTCGCTGAACTCGCGGAAACGCGCCAGCAGCTCGCCGAGCCGCTCGCGCGCACTACGCTGCTCCTGCTGCAGAGCGTCGAAGAAGTGGCCGCACTGTTCGAGCAGCATGGCCGTCGATTCGATCGCGTCGAGCACCGGCCCGCCTCGCACCTCCGGCATGACGGTGAGGTCGCGACGGAGCTGTTCGGCGCGCTGCCGTTCCGCGGGCCCGAGATCGTCGGCGCGGAGCGTGTCGAGCTCGGCGAGGGCGCGCGTGCGCCGGACCTCGAGCTCCGCTTTCGCCGTTCGCGCGAGGCGCAGCAGCACATTCTGAGCTCTGCGTCCCTCCAACAGCGCCTCGGCCGCCGCACGCGCTGTCGCCCCGGCCTCGATCGACGGCAGCTCGGATTCCTGCGGTGCTGCGCCGGCGCGGCGCAGCACGTCGATGGCGCGGCCGATCGCGCGGAGTTGCTCGTCCAAACGTGCGCGGCAGCGATCGACGAAGTCCGACTCGATTGCCGTGAGCTCGGCCGCGAGCGTGGACGCCTGCATCCGGCGCTGCTCGAGCGAGCCCGTCACGGCACCACCGCCGAGCATCGCGATCTTTGCCGGAATTCCGGTGAGGTCGATCTCGACCCCCTTGACCCGGCTCTGTTCGGCTTCGAGCGCGGCGTGCCGTGTGGCGAGCTCGCGTTGCTGCGCCTCGAGCTCCTCGACCTCGTGCGCGACGCGGCGCTCGAGCGCATCGACGCCGCGGGCGATGTCGTTGACGGTCCGCAGTTCGCGGAGGATCGCGTCGATGCCGTCCGCGTTGCCGGCCGCGGCGAGGTCCTGCCCGTACAGCACCACCTCTTTTCGCGCCTCATCGGAGAGTGGTCGCTGGTCGAGTGACTCGAGCTTCCCCCTCAATCGCTCACGTGCCTCGGCGAGGCGTGTCTCGAGGGTGGCGATGTGCGTCTGCGCGGACGATCGGAACGTATGGCGGACTTTTTCGAACTGCGCGCGCCAGTCGCGGAACAGTTGCGGGCGATTCGACTGCCGCGACGACAGTTCCGTCAGCCCGACGTCGAGTTCGGGCTGGTCGCCACAGGCCTGCCGCAGCAGGCTCACCCCTTCTTCGAGATCATGCTGCATCGTGTCACGCATCCGCTGCACCTGCTCGAGCAGGCTCGCGCGCAGCCGCTGGGCCTCGTCGACGAATTCATTCGCCTCGGCGGGCTGCCAGTCGGCGACTCGAAAGCGGCGCTCCTCGAGCCGTTCGATCGCGCGGCCGACGTCCTCGCTGCTGCCGAGAAGAGCGACCCAGTTGCGGGCCTCGGAAAGGATCACGCCCACCTCCCCCAGCTCGCGCGGCGGATCCTGGACGCGGTGGGCGACGCTGCGGAGCGGCTGAATCAAACCGCGAATCTCGTCGAGCCACTCGGTGGTCGAGCCGTCGGTGTAGAGCCGCCGACGGAAGACGGGGAGATGCGCGGTCAGCTCGGCGGCATGCACGCTGGTGCCGAGCGCCGCGAGGATCCGGTCGGCCTCACCGAGTTCGTGCACTGCTTCGTGATGCAGCCGCACGGCCGATTCAGTGTCGTCATAGAGCGCCTGGTCGGAGGAGACATCGGCTTCACGCTCGCAGTTCGCGCCGAGGCGGCCGAGGAGCGCCAGCCAGTCACGGCAGCGGGTGCGCAGCCACGCCGCGAGCTCGGCATCGACGGGGAGGGACGTATCGGCCAGACGGCGCACTTCCGCCTCGAGAGAGTCGCTCTCGCGGAGCAATGCGACGAGCCGATCAGCGACGGCATCGAGCCGGCCGACGCGATCGCGAAATCTCTGCACGACGTCGTCAGCAATCCAGAACGACCAGAACGGAATGGCCGCGTGAATATCCCGCTCCAACTCGCCGCGGACCTCGTGGAAGCGGCGCGCACGCGGCGGCACGTCCACTTCCCACTGCTTCAACTGCATGACGAGACGATCGAGCCGGGCGCGTGCGGCGGTACTTCGCATCAGAACCTCATACGACCTGCCGCAGCAGGTTGAGAGCCGCCGAGCGCATCGGCGGCAGATCCATGTTGGCGGCGAGTGCCGCGGGCGAACGGAGACAGCGGGGGCAGCCCTGATCACTTCTGCACGCGCAGGCGGCGAGCCAGTCACGCCCCCATTCAAGCAGTTGCAGCAGGAAGGAGTTGTCGTCGCGGATGGCGTCGACCAGGCCGATGCCGCCCGGGTAGAGATCGACGATGGCGAGGCCGAACGTGGCGCGGTTCTGCACGAACTCGCCGGTGAGAGGGACGACCTCGAGCGCGTCTTCCTCGACGCCGAGATGCACAGGGAGGAGGTGACGCAGCGTCTGTGCGACGGACGCGAGCGCGATCGGGTCCGGCTCGTCAGGAAAGCGGAGGATGAGCGCGCGGGTGGTGAAGCTGCCGGAGACGGCGCGTGCAAGGCGGTGCGTTTCTGGTGGCGGCTCGACGCCGGCGGTCAGGTTGGGTGTGATGCGGAGCCAGCCGACGACGTCCTCCTGATAGATGAGTGACGCGGCGAGACGCGAGAGCAGTCTGCCGCTCCGTCCGACACCGACCGGTGCGTCGTGCGACTCGACGCCATAAACCGCAGCATTGCGAATGCGCCAGGTGACGCTAGCGACGTCCTCGCGCGTGCACGCCACCCAGTTGTCGCGCGCGACGTGCTCCGCCGATGCGCTCCAGTCGGTGATGCGGTAGCGCTGCCCGCCGTGCATGAAAACGCGATGCGGGTAGGCCTGTACGGAGAGCCGCTCGGGGTCGACGCGCATCCGCACGCCCTGGTCGGCTTCGTGGCCCGCGGCCGGATCGCGCACGTCAATGAGATGCGTGCCGACGGTGTCGAGCGGCCGCCGCTCGTCCGAGCCGGCACGCCGGCTTTTGTACTCGTGCTCGCGTTGCAAGTCGCCGTTCGAATCGAGGAAGCGCACCTCACGTTTCGTCAGCTTCCCTTCGTGCGCGATCTCGTCGAGTGTTCGGTGGATCGTCTCCTCGTCCCAGAGGAAATTTTTCAGCAGTCCGGTGCGGGTGTCGGGCAACTCGTCGAGCGCGAGGAGCAGATGCCGGCGGACGACCTGCGGCTGCGCAGCGGCGGAGACGAGCCGTCGCGACGTGATGAAGCCGTGGCCGGCCACAAGCGTGGAGAGGAGGTGCGCGACGTACGGATTCGGCGGCAACGTCAGCCCCACGTGATGCGGCAGTCCGTCGCTGGTGGCGCGTCCGCCGTGACGGACGATCTCCTCGATCGAGAGCACCTCGGCGTCGTGGATCGAGCGAATGCGCGCCGAGGCTCGGGCCGCGTTCGGTTCGAGGCGCTCGCGAAGCCGGTCGTTTCCGACGGCGAGCTGCAGGAAAGCCTCGAGCTCCGAGTCGGCGACTCCGGCCGGCTTTTCGAGCACCGTGTGCCATCCCTCCTCGACCGACACTCTGCTGGCGATGAGCGGCAGGTGGCGGTAACGCTCACCGATGTTCCGCCCCTCGCCTCGGGCGAAAAGGTTCCGGTGCGAATCGAGCACGTGCAGGTGCACGTCGCGGGCGAACCGCGGCTCCACGTGCACCTCGCACTCGACTGGCAGCGCGTGTGGCAGCAGGCGGCGGACGAAGGCGGCGAGCTGCGCCGCGCCGTGCGGCGTGCCACGCACGAATGCGAGCGTGCGGACGTCGTGACGCCCCACCGCCTCGAACAGCCGATGCAGGCGGCGCGAGATAGCCCAGAGGTTGGCCGCGAGCACGCCGGTGTAGGCCTCGACGTGCCACCAGACGACGAGGCCGAAACGCTTGAGCAGCAGCGGATTCTTGAGCTGCGGCAGGAGGCGGTCGGATAGTGTCTGGGCAGTTGCCACGACGATGAGCGCGTGACGCGGCACGTCGCCGGTCGTGCCGGCCACGACGACGCGAGCAGGGTCCGGCACCCATCGCGCCAGCTCGGCGACCAGCGCGTCCGCGTCGCCGGCCGTGACGACGAGCGTCGCGGCGTGAAAGCGCTGGTCGAGCAGCTCGGCCGCGAGCGCTGTGATCTCCGTCTGACCACAGTCGTCAGGAGCGAAGATCAGGCGGCTCCTGCCGTCCACCTCGGTCGTACTGAGCAAGCCGTCGAGTGCTTCGATGAGTTCGGGAGCGACCCCGCGCGCGCCGCGGACGCGGAGCCGGTGAAGAAGCTCGCGCGCCGTTGCCTGCCGCAGCTCGCGCGGCGGTCCGCTGGCGGTCCACGCCGTCACCGGCCGCAGTTCCAGGCCGCGCGCGCGCAGCGCTTCGGGCCAGGGAGTCAGCGCGGGCGGGGCTTCCGTCGCGACGTCAATCGCCTGCTGGTTCGAGGGCGGCGACTCACCGCTGCTCAGTGCCACGCCCACCAGCGACACCAGCAGGACGGCCACCGTCGTCCAGGCTGCGGCTGGGTAGGCGCCCGGTCCGCCGCCAAGACCGGAAGCGGCCGTGATGAGGATCGCCGCGAGCGGCAGCGTCCAGACCAGCACCCACAGACGCGACCCGCCGAAGCCGATCGCACCGGCCAGCCAGCGTCCTGCCTCGCGTCCGCCCGGTTTATCGGCGATGCCGATCAGCAACAGCAGCATCCAGACGCCGACCGGTATCACCAGCGCCACACGATATGCGCGAGCGACCGGCCAGCCGAAGATGCCGGTCAGGTCAAATTGCAGGTGACGGCCGGTGTTCCACAACGACGGTGCGACGGCGAGCGCGCCGGAGAGGAGCACCGGCAGCGCCAGGAAGAGGCAGACCCGCAGGACCGCACGCGCCCAGAAGTCGCCCCGATCTCCCCCGGGCCGCCGGCGGAGACGCGCGGCACGATCCATCGCCACCGCCGCCGCCGCCGCGAGGAGCAGCACAACCACCGGGAGCACGTACTGATCGAAGGTTCTCATGCGTGCTCCAGCAGGCAGGCCGGGTCGATGCCGGCCTGCTGGCGCAACAGGTAGCAGCGGCCGTTGTCCGCGCCGGTGAGCACGGCCCGCTCACCGATCCGGAGGTCCGCCAGCGCCGGCTCGACCCCGTCGAGACGTTTCCAGAGCGGTGGCAGCAGGCAGAAGCGCTGATCGGGGGGGACGCCTTGCTGCGCCTCGAAACGAAAGGCGAGACCGAACTGGCCCCGTTCCCGGAGGTACTCCCGCAGCTCGCGCCCGATCCTTTCCTGCTGTGGTCCTTTGCCGGGGCGGGCGAGCTCCTGCTGAAACGGATCTTTATAGATGCGGCTGAGGCGTTCGAGAAACTCGAGCGGCACGAGGAAGGATCGGCTGTAGCGCTCATCCCAGCCGTCGAACGGCGCGTCGCCTGCCTGCGTCGACCGGAAGCGGTCGGCGACCGGCGGGTTGCTGCTGAGCATCACCTCGAAGTCTTCGCCGCGCTCCATTGCGTGGCGGATGCCGCCGTCGCTGCGCGTGAGCCGGCCGGCGTCGATGCGCGGATCGTCGCCGGTGAAGCCATGCATGCGGAGGAGCTCGCGCAGTTGATGGCTCAGCCATAGCATCTCGCGTCGGCGCTCGCGAAGGCGCACCAGCACGCGGCCGACCTCGCGTGTCACCTCGCCCCGCACGCTCAGATTCATCGTGAAGAGCAGCCGCTCGATCAGGTGCTCGACCGGCGCGCGCAATGCCCCGCCGGACCCCAGGCCGCGGCGTAGCCGGTCGACGAAGCGGCCTCGCTCAGCGTCGCTGTAGAAGCGGCGCGCGCGGTCGATGCGCGCCGCTATGGCGCGTTGAAATGCCATCGCTCCGGCTCCCCACGCCGCGAGGAACAGCACGACCCCGAGCACGAGTGGATTGTTGATCCGCTGCAGTGCGGCGAACGCACGGCCGGGAAGAAAGCGCGTCGGATCGGGAGGCGGAATGTCGCCGAGGAGCTCGTGCACGAGAGGCGTCAGGCCAGCGGCCAGCGCCAGCGCGAGCAGCGGCCACCAGCGGCGCAGCCCCTCCGCATTGATGCGCTCCTGCCGGAACGTGTCGTACTGCTGATGAAGCTGCTCGAGCTCGCGGAGCAGTTCCGGCGCGCTGTCGGCCGGGGAGTCGATCTCCTGCAGCTCATCGAGCTGCTCCAGCAGCCGCTCGAGCTCTTCGATGACCGTGCCCACGGCGACCGGATCGCGCCCGTCGTGCAGGTCGGCGTCGACGCCTCCGTGCAACTCGGCCGGCAGGCGCGCCAGCTCGTCTCGCGAGACGTCGGACATCAGCGCCTGCGCTTTGGCCGAAACGCGCAGCTCGAGCTCGCGCACCGCCTCGTCGTACCGCTCGCGGACGCGCCGCGGCCAGTCGGAGGAGTCGGCCGGGAACGACGTCAGCTCGCGTTCGAGCCGCGCAAACTGCTCGTCTGCTTCCGCACGGAGCGTTCCGGCGTCGAGCATCGTGTCGAGCGCCTCCGGACCGAAGGGCGCCAGCCGCGCGCGCAACTGCACCGGTTCGGCGGTACTCCGGATCGGGCCGGTGCCGGCGAGGTACTCGAGCCAGCCGATGCCGAACCGCGCTGCGGCAAGGTGGGCGAGGAGGCCGGCGCTGCGCTCGACCAGCCGGATGCCGAACGTTGCCACTGCCGAGTCGTGCTGCCCCGCGGGCTGATACAGGCGCCGCACCTCACCGTTCCGCTGCCCCTCGAACAGCAGGAACTCGAGAAACAGGCTGATCTCGTCAACGCGATGGAACGGATCGCGAATGCCGTCGTCGGTCCGCCCGTCGACGAGATAGAACCGTCCGAATCCCGGCTTCGCTGCGTTGCGCCGCTTCTGCCACTGCTCGACCGAGGCGTGGAGGGCGCGGCGCACGCCGCGTCCGTGCTCCGACTCGTCCCAGTAGTTGTCGAAGTCGAAGAGCGCGAGAAAATTGAGCGCCTCGGCGCCTTGTACCGCACGCCGGAGGTTCGCGTTGTTCGCCAGCAGCTCGATGCCCGGCAACAGCAGACGGTCGAGCGTGCCTATGACGTCGCGGCTGGTTGGGCGCGCGAGCACGATGACGTCCAGACCGAGCGGTAGCGCGTCTCCGCGTCCGGCGCGCCCGGCCGCGGAGAGCAGCGTCTGCGACGACTCGAGGAGCGCGGCCGCGAGCGTGTCGTCAGCATGTGATCCGTCGCCGACCGGGCGGATCTGGCGATAGAGGTCGCGCATCATTTCGAGAGCGCCTCCTTCGCGGGCATTCTCGTGGTCGACCCGCGCTGGCCCTGCGGCGAGCGGATCCGGCAGCCAGAGCAGCGCGAGATCCTGCAGGTGGCGCTCGCTCGGCGCTGCGCCGCCCCGAGACTCCTCCCACGTGAGCACGCCCCGCGGAGCCGTGCTCGCCAGCAGACGCCGGAGCACGTCGAGTCCGAACGCGCCGTAGCCGACGAGGATCGTCGCGCGATGTGGTGTCGCCGTCGGTGTCATGACGGGTCCGCGTTGTACCGCTCGAAGATTTTGTCCGCGTTCGAGACGGCTTGCTCCAGCCCCGCAGTCCGGCGCACCATCTCCTCGCGAATCGCGCGGAGGATCGGCTCGTCGAGCACGTCATCCGGTGTCGTCTGGCTGTCCAGCTTCCGGCTCTCCATCGCCGAGAGCAGATCGTCTATGAGTGCGAGCGATTTGTCGCGGCGCGCCATCTCCGCCTCGCGCGTCGCTCCGGCGTGCGCCTCCTCGAGATCGCGCACGAGCATCTCGGGGAGATTCTCCATCTGATGAATTTGACCGAGCTTGTAGAGCGTGGTGTTGAGGCTGTTCCCGAGTACCCGCGGCTCGGCATGACCGCCACGATGCCACGTCCATCGTCCTGGCGGGACGCGAGTGATGATGCGCGTCAGCAGTCCGTCCGCCAGCATCTGCAGCGCCCAGCCCACGGTGATCTCGGACCGGCGCGGATTGAGGTTCGGCAACGCCTGTTCCCATCGGAAGCTGGTGTGCAGTTGATAGCCGCGCCGCCGGTCCGCTGCCTTGCGGAGATACGCATCCTCGATCTCGCTCGTGACCGCCTCGAAGTAGTAGAGCGGGATGGGTAGCTCGACGTCGTGAACGATGATCGTTCGCGGGTCGTACCACGTCTCTTCTTTCACCTGTCGTCCGCTCGTGGCGAGGACGTTCTTGAGGTGCGCGACGAAGCGGTCGGACGCCTGCGCCTGGCCTGCCTCGACACCGACGACGAGCAGTCGTGTGCGGCTCGTCACCACGCCGTCGTCGAGTGCTTTCGACTCGGTGGAGCTGACGCGCGCAAGGACGTCGGCGAGCTGCGCCAGCGCGCGGAACTTCTTCTCCCGGTAGCCGATCACGTCGGCTTCGGTCACCCGCTCGCCCGGCCGCTTACCCGGTCCCAGCACCAGTTCCGCCTCGAGCTCGAGTCCACGCATGATGTCGAGGCCCGGCTGTCCGACCTGCCCGAAGATGGCTGGCCTCATGCGGGCGCGCCCGAGATCGCTCAACGCCTTCTTGAGGTCGGAGACGGTCTCGTCGAGCGACTTCTCCGCGACGGTGCCGTCGGGGCGGACGACCGGCTTCAACTCCTGCGCGATGGTAGAGGCCAGTTGTTGGCGATCGAATGTCGCGAGATAACGCCCGCCGTCGATGAACACTGCGCGATAGACACGGTCCCAGATGCGCTGGCGCGGCTCGTCTAGCGTCTCGAAGACCTCGACCCGCAGTGCCAGCGGCGGAACGCTCGCGGTCTCGCCGCGCCGCAACCGCTCGGCCTGGCGCTCCAGGTCCTGCACGACCGAGTCCATCTGCGTGGCCAGACGCGCGTACTGGCGCGAGCGTCGCTGGAGGTAATCGCGCAGCGCGCGGAGCTGCCGCAGACGGATCTCGGCGTCGAAGGTCGCACGCGCCGCGCGGGCCACGCCCCAGAGCAGCTCCTGCGCCTCGTCGCGCGCGCTGAGAAACTCCTGGTCTCCCTTGAAGAGCCGTCGCGTCGCCGCCGCGGTCTTGAGCGTCTCGAACTGCTGGTCGACCCGTTCGCGCACTTTCGAGTTCCCGATGTCGCGTACAGCGGCTTTGTCGAGCTGCTGCTGCGCGTCGGGGATGAGAATTTTCTCGCAATGGTCGAGCAGGCGGATGGCGAGGTACCGCTCGGCGATGGGATCGAGTTTGAGGCCGGCGATCAGCTCGCCCTCCGCGGCGGCTGCTTCGAGGCCGCGGACGCCTTCGTCAACGATCTGGCGCGCGGCTCGGACGTCGTCGAGCAGCCGGCTCACCACCTCTACGTACTGATTGACCCCCTCGCGATGGAAGACGAGGGCGCGCTCCTTGATCGATACGCGGTTCAGCAACTCGCGCCGAGCCTCTTCGAGCTTTCGCTCCACGCGCCGCATCAACGATTCGGAACGGATCGGCTCTCCTGCTTCGTCGACACCGGTCTGATGTCCTTCGTCGATGGACTCGGCGAGCTGGTACCAGAAGCCGTCGAGCAGGTCCTGCACCTTGTCCTGCCGCGCCATCTCCTGCACCGACCGGACGAACGACTGCTGGATTGCGTGTTCCCGCCGGTCGTCCGCCATGTTGAGGAACTTCGGATCGGAGTAGTCGATCGCGAGCTTTGCCAGCGCCCGCGCACGGTCGTCCGCCGCGTTGGCAGGATCGACGCTGAACGTGATCTGGGTGCGGATGGCCTGCGCCGCGAAGCGCGTGGCCGAGTATTCGAGCAGCTCCGCCGCCGGCAGCACCATCGCGGCGGCGCCGAACGTGCCAAAGTTTTTGGTGTAGCCCTGGCCCAGGTTCTTCAGATCGCCCGGGAAGTGCGTCAGCTCGGTGAGGTTCTTCTCGTAGTTGTCAAGCTCTCCGGCCATGCTGTCGATGATCGGGGTGAAGATCTGCAGGTACGCCGCATCGGCAATGGCCGCCTCGGGGTCAGGAAGACCGAGATGTGCGGGACGATCGAGGATGAAAGCGACGAAGCAGGGACGCGTGTGGACCTGCTGCACGGTCCTGTTGTTCTCGTCCCGGCAGTAGACGAACTCTTCGTAATGGCGCCCCTCCTGCTGCACCTGCGCGTAGTCGAGTTTCGTCAGATGCTCGAGCTCCTTGAGCGCGGCGTACGTATTGGCGTGAATGTCGGGGTGGAGCTCCGGGCCAACGTCATCGACAAGGAGCGTCGACAGCAGCAGGTTCGCGATGACGCGTGGCTGCCAGTTCTGTTCGCGGAGGACGGCATCGATCAGATACGCCATCGAAAGAAAGCTGCCGGAGCCGGTCCCGCCCGCGACGCTGCAGAAGAGATAGACGTTGAACTTACGAGGATTCGACTGCCGCCAGGTGATGCCAGGACGGAGGCTCTCGGACACCAGCTCCTTGAGCCGCTTCTTGATCTCGAGCGAGTTGTAGAAAAAACCGAGGCGCGACTCGACGCGGATCTGGCCGGCGCCCGGCTTGATGCCGGGACGAGGCTCGTATCCGGAGTCGATCCATTGCAACGCCTGCGGATCTTTCGACCGGCGGAAGTGGTCGACCGCCTTGGCCTTGTCGAAGGAGGCGATGTTGAGGCGATTGCCGGTCGGGATATTGTGCAGACCGTGCTGATCGAGCTCGTTCGTATCGACTGTGACGAAGCTCGTCAGCGGGCGGAGCTGGCTTTCCCAGTTCGGCAGAATGGCCGCCCGGCCGGCGATCCGGTCGACGATGCGCGAGCCGATGCCGCCCATGCCGATGAAGATCGACGGAATGATGGTTCCCTGACCGCTTCTGTACTCTTCACTCATTACGCCTCCTGCGTTCCTGATCGTTCAGGTGTTCCGTAGCTCGAAGAAAAGGCTGCTGTGATCGTTGCGATAGAGGTCGCCGAATCGCGCGGTCGACTCGCCGGGAGGGATCTGCTCCCAAGCGCCTTCGCTGGTACGCCGCCAGACCGCGTTGCTGCCCGCCGGAGCGATGCGCACCTGCCGGCGCTCGGCCCGTAGCCGCGCCACCGCGTTGCGTGCTTTGCCCGCCAGGCGGAAGTCGTCGCAGACGTAGATCCGCGCATCGCGATAGAAGCCGCTCGACGAGCCGCGCTGCGCGCAAATGGGGTGTAAGAAGCCCTCGCCAATGTCCTCCTCGGGCGAGAGCATGACGCCGAGGCGGGGAGGGAAACGCGATGGCGACCAGTACCCGTGTACGGCGATGCCGGCTACGATCGCGCCGGCTGCGGCGGCGAGCACCGGCCACCAGCAGTGCAGCCACGGATCGGGGACGATCTCGACAGTGACCGGTACGGTCGTCCGCATCAGCCGCCCATCCGGTGCGCTGGCGGAGACGACGATGTCGAATCGCGCGTTCGGCGGATGTCCCTCCGGACACTCGCCGACCCGCAGACGCAACGGCCACGCGCGAGATCCGCCGTCGACGAGCCGCAGCGTCTGCGCGTCGCGACCGAGCGCGACCCAGCCGCTGCCGAAGTCGATTTCGAAAACCGAGCGTGCGCGCTCGAACGAGGTGCTCACTGCGATCTCAACCTCTCCGCGGACGTCGGCCGACGACAGATCGAGCCGCCCGTCGCCAATCGCCTCGCTGCCGAGCCGCCCCAGGCGTACCGGCACCGGCGCGCCGAAGCGAAGCCGTCCCACGACGTCGATCGCTCCACGGGCCGGGACGGCCGTGCTGCCGCCGAATGACTTGTAATCGAGGTGAATCCTCCCGGTTTTCGGCGGCGTCCATTCGCGTGCGAAGATGCGATCTCCGGCCTGCCGATCGCCGCTCTTTCCGTCGTCACGAAGCTCGATCGCGGCGCCGCCGGTGAGAACGTCGATCCGCTCCGGTGGACGGAGCATCTCCGCAGCGCCGACCGGTTGCAGCGCGACCGCCACGACGATCGGCCGATCGATCTCGGCACGCTGCGGCGTGCGGACGTCGAGACGCCACGTCGCGTCGACGACGTTCGTGCGCAGCGCGATCCGGCGGTCGAGAAAGTTGCTCTGGAGATGAACCGCCAGCGGCTGGTCGCCTGTCCGGTCGAAGATCGTCGTTGCCGTCAGGATGCCGTCGCCCGCCTGGCGATCGCCGCCCGTGCCGTCGTCGCGTAAAGCGACTCTGCGCCCGTCAATCTCGAGCTCGGTCTGCAGGCCCGGGATTCTGGAGCTGTCGGCTATCCTCGCGCCGGTGCGCTGGTCGAAGAGCTCGACCTCGAGCGGCACGGCGGCGCCGCGCGGTACGACAGGCGGGGAGACGAGCCGCGCGCCGACTGCCGAATCCTGCAGCAGCATCCACCCGCCGCGATGCGCGACGCCGGCCGTGCGGAAGCGCCAACGCCCCGGCGACGGCCGCTGCAGCCGCACGATTCGGTACCCGCGAAGGACGCGGTCGAGCCCCAGGGTCTGGCCGCCGCCACGGTGATTCGCATCGATTGCCACCGCGCCCGGATTCCCCGCGAGCGGCTCGATCGCTGTGATCGGTCCATCGGCTGCGACAACGAGAAAGGCCTCGTCCACATAAGGTGCGATCTCGACTTCGATCTCTCCGGCCACCTCTCCGGTCTGCACCTGCTTAGCGCCGAGGAAGCGCTGGTAAACGAGGGCCACGGCCTCGATGAGGCCCTGCGCATGGAGTGCGGCAGTGGTGAAGTCGAAGGCCGGATTGCCGTCGAACGCGCCACTGCTGCTTCCGATATTGATCGCCGCGACCGTCACGCCGCCGCGTTTGAGGCCGAGCAGCTCCTGCGTCAGCACGTCCTCGCAGACTCCAAGTCCGCCGGAGTCGGCAATGACGAGCAGCATCCGCTGCGCGCTCCCGTCGCGCTGCAGCAGCGAGACGGCGGTGCGGATCGGCGCGGCGAAGTGCGTTCCGGTGTCGAATGTGATGACGCCATCGAGTCTTCGCTTGAAGTCGGCGCGATTCAACGCGTCGAGCTGCAGGACCAGCGACGAGGACGCCCCTGCGGAGCACGAGGCGAACACTCCCGGTGGCATGCGGATCACCGAGACCTCGTCACCGTCGTCGAGCAGATCCGAAAGCACCTGCGAGACCTGCATCGTGTAGCGCTGCGGATCGGCGCTCTGCATCGAGCCGGACGTGTCGACCACGATGGCGAGCTGCCGCTTCGCGGCGACCGCGGGCGGCGCGACGGCGAGCGCGGCCAGCAGCGGCAGGACGGCCGAGCGAGCGCGCGCCGTCATCGGTACTCCAGGCGGAAGAGATACGAGCCGCGATCACTGCAGAGGCGGTAGGTGCGGTGTACGGCCAGCGTGGCCAGTCCGCGCCGCAGCGGCGTCTCCTCGCCGGGACGGAGGGCCTCGACGCGCACGCCGCTGGCGGGACGGAACTGGAACAGCTCTTTGTCGGCCGGCCGGACGCGGCCGAGCAGCCGGTCTTCACCCGGCGCGAACACCGCGCTTTCGCCGACCCAACCGAGCAGGTCCGCGGCCGGCGACGCATCGAGCTCGCGCCCGGTGAGCCGGGTTTCCGGCGCCTCGTGCGCGATCGCGTACTGCAGGTCAGACGGAACGACTGGCCGGTCGCGCGTGTACCAGAGCAGCGCGAGGAGGCCGACCAGCAGCAGCGTCGGAAGGACGACGAAGCGCCAGCGCTCGAATAACGCCGGCGGCGCGACCAGCACCTTCAGATGAAACGGCTTGACGACGTTGAAGTCGTCGTACGGATCGTCGAGCAGCATCGTCGCGAGGTCGAGCTCCACCGCGCGGCCGTAGTTGCTTCCGGACGGCTTGCCGATGCGCACACACACGCTGTGATCGCCGAGGAGCTGTTCGCGTGTGAGCTGCCGCCCTTTCGACCAGACAGACGGCTGAGATGCCGGCTGCCCGTCGAGCTCGAGCGGCAGCCCGTCGAGCGTGAACGCTGCTTGGCGCAGCTCGCGTTTGAGAGCTGCCGGATCGCGCGGCGACAGGACGGCACGCACCGGATAGCTCGGACGGTCGGGGTGGGGGAGCGAGCCGGCGACCTCGCGGAAAGAGAACGTCGTACACGCTTCTTCGCGCCGTTCCAGCGCCGCTTTCGACGCGTACGCGGTCAGTGGGAAGGGTGCAAGCGCCAGCAGCGGGTGCACTTCGACGCGATGCGCATGCGTGCCCGAGAGCGCGCCGACCACCGCCTCGCCACGGCGCGCCTCGACCTCGAGGTGACCGGCGTAAACCGATCCCGCCTTCTCCGGGTCCTCGCGAAACTCGGCCACGAGGTCGTAGATGCGGCCGCGCGGCGAAGGCGTTCCCGCGCCGGCAGGGGGCTGGTGATCGCTCGCCCACGCGTACGCGTCGGGGCCACCTGCGGCGCGGACCCGTTCGCCGAACGTGCGAAACGACAGGTCCACGTGACCCGGATCGCCTTGCGCCCCGCTCGCTGGGCGAACGAGCACGCGCAACGGAAAAGGTGTGGCGGCGAGCGTACGTTCGACCTGCTTCAGTGGCGGGGCGGGCAGCAACTCGAGGACGAGCCGCGCCGGCCGCAGGATGGCCACCGTTCCGGACGTCGCATCAGAGGCGAAGCGATAGGCGCCCATACTCGGCGACAGCACCCAGACGAGCGAGTAGCTCCCCGCCGGCACGCTCGCGCTCTGCACGCCCTCTGGGGCATTGAGTGCTCCACCTGGAGGCGCGGTGAGCCGCAATGCCGGCGGCGCGTTCGGCCGCGGCGAGAGCACGGCGACTGCCACTCGTTCAGGCGTGGAGCCGGCATCGAGGTCGAGGCTCGCGGCCGACCCGAGCGGCAGCGCCGCGTCGGACGTGTAGCCGAAGCTGCGCGAAAAGATCTGCAGCATGTACGCGAGGAGCTGCGTCCCGTTAGGGTCGATGAAGAGCTCGCCCAGCGACGTCCCTTGCGGTGAGCTGACGACCTTCGAGAAGAAATCGCGATGTTTCGCTGCCTCGCTGCCGAAGGCGAGGACGTACAGACGGATCCGGTGTTGTTCGAGCCGCGGCGCGAGCTCTTCGCGGATCCGTCTCAGCTCCGCGTCGCGCGTCATCGCCTCCGGCACGCCGTCGGTGACCAGCACGATCGCGCGGGTGTCGTATGTCCCGGCCGGCGATCCCTCGAGATCGGCCAGCGCCGCGGCGATGCCGGGATAGAAGTACGTCATCTTCGCCTCGTACGGCAGGTTGGCAACGGACGTGACGAAGGTGCTCCGGCGGCCGCTCTGCGCCGCGATGCGCGGATGTGCGCTCACGGGCGGCGGCGCGGCAGGATCGGACCAGTGCCAGTCGAGGTCGAACGGGATGACTTCGAAACTGTCGCCGGTCGTGGTGTTCGGTCGTGCGAGGTCATGCAGCAGAATCGTCGAGAGGATCGCCAGCCTCCCGGGATCGTTTGCCTTCATCGACTTCGAGAGGTCGAGGACGACTCGAATGTCACGCGCGGCTTGCGCAGGGACGGCGAGCAGCGTGAGAACAACAATGATGAGCAGCGGACGCTTCATGCCCGCCCTCGCGTCGCGATACGAAAGTACGGACCACGCTCCCCGACGCGGTAGACGTCGCCCGCACGCGCACGGCGTCCCTGCGCCGGCACGTTTTCCCAGTCGCTGTCCAGCGTCTCCCGGTACAACGAGAGGCCGCGGCCCGGGGTCACGCGCGTACCCGACGGCGCCGCGTGCAGCGACGCCAACGCTCCCTGCGCGTGCCCCGACAGGCGAAAGTCGGGATGGAGGAACGCGCGGGCATGGCGGTAGAAGCCGATACCGACCCCCTTCCATTGCCGGACCGGCTGCGGCGTCTGTTCGTCGAGCTCACTCCGGTCGGGCACGAAGACAACCGCGAGCGCCCCCTGGAATCGGCGCGGCAGGGCGAAGCCGCCGATCACGAACGCGACGAGCATCAGGCTGAGGAGCGCGAGAATCAGCCAGCCCCACCGTTCCCAGAAAGAAAGGGCACGAACCTGCCAGCGGAGCCGGATCGGGACGATGTGCTTCTTTACGTCGCTGCCGGCGACGCGCAGCTCGAGCCACGGCTCATCGGTCGCGGTGGAGGAGGGGGCGAGACGCGTCGCGGCCAGGCAGACCTGGAGCCGGTCGCCGGCGTTTGCTGCGATCGCCGCGCTACCGGCGGCGAGCTTCCCGGCGGGCAGCCGCACTTCGAGCCGGTGCCCCGCTGGCAATCGTCGGAGCTCCCGCAACTCGAACGGGACGCTGCCCTGGTGCTGGGCCGAGAGGACGAGCGGCCGGCACGACTCGGTGCCGGCGCGCAGAGTGCCGAGATCAATGTCGACCGGACCACCGCTGTAGGAAAAACTACCCGACACGTCGACCCAGGCGTCGACGGTTCTGTCGACGAGCGGACTGTGGATGCGCAGCCGGACCGGCACTTTCCCTGACCCGCGAAAAGCCATGGCTGTGCTGAACCGGCCGTCGCCGGCAGCCGCGTCGGGCGCCGCTCCGCCATCAGTCAGCGTGACAGTCTGCCCCTGAAACTCCGCAGTCATCGTCAGGTCGCGCAGCACCTCGGGATCGGCGACGAGCTCCCCCTTGCCGGCGCTGACGCCCGCCACGAGCCGCACCCTCGCTCCGGACAGCACGCGTTTCGGCTCGAGCAGCACCGGCGCGAGCGCCGACCGTTGCACCACTGCGTATGCGACACCCGGCCCGCCGCCGGATGCATGCACCGTCCACCGTCCCGGCGCCGGACGCTGCAGATACGCGACCCTATACGCGCCGGCGCCGGTCCAGAGATCGGCCGCGTAGTCGGCCCGCACCGTCTGCTGCGGCCCGGCGATGTCGACGTCACCGAGCGAATCGTCGCCGTACGTGACGATCCAAGCCTCGTCGACGTTGGGCTTCATCTCGAAGCCGGGCTGCACGGATACGAGGTTGTCGATCTCGTACGGCGCCTGGACGATGCGCCGGAACGCGCCGGCGAATGCCTTCATGATCTCGGCGGGAGACGAGACGCGGCGTGGCGTCAGTCCGGCGGCGGTGGCGAGGTTCGTGTCGCCGCGACCGAAGACGATCGCCTCCACCGTCACGCCGTCAGCGGTCAATTCCTCGATCGCCTGCCGCACGACGTCGGGACCATCCGAGCGTCCGTCCGACAACCAGATCACGGTCCGCGAGGTGTCGGCCGCGCGAGCCGGTTTCTTCCGGTGCTCATCGAACGTTCCCTGCGCGGCCCTGAACGCCAGGTGGAACATGCTGTTGTTGATGCGCTGCTCGAGGTGCTGCTCCAGCGCCTGTTTGTAGCCGGCGTCGCCGCGCGCCGGGCGGGCGAGCGAGCCGAGTTTCTTCTCGCGTGCGTCAGTCTCCCAATCGCTCGCCGCCTCGACCGCATGACAGGTCCGCGAGGGGTCTTCCTGACACGGCACGGAAGCGCCGGTCGGACTGCTCGGGATAACCGCCTTGTCGTCGTCGATGTCGAGCAGCCGTACGACCGCCAGTTCGCCCGGGATGATGTCGGCCAGCAGCTTCGTGACGAGGAGCGACGTCCGCGTAGGGTCCATCCCCTCCTGGCGCATGCTGGTCGACGTGTCGACTACGACCACCACGTCGGCCATGGCGGTCTGGCGCTCCTGCGTCAAACCGGCCGCCGAGAAGGCGAGCAGCGTGACGAGGAAGATAGCGCGCCCGAAACGCGCGGCTGGTGCACTGACGACATGCAGCATCGGCGGTCCTACTCTTCGCCCTCGAGCCGCGGCTTGCGGAACGCGAGGATGACGTTGATGACGATCACCAGCAGGAAAACCTGCGCGATCTGTCCCGCCGACGCGACGAATTGAACGAAGCCGCTGGCCGGCGCAAGATCGTTGGCAGAGCCCATCGACGTCATGAAGTAGAAGTAGTCGAGCAACTGCAGCTCGGACGCGCCTCCTTTGCCTTTGCGTGGCTCGAGCGACTCGCGCTGCAGCGCAGTCAGATGCTCGGGGATCCGCGTGAGCTGCACCTCCGCGGTCAGCGGGCGCTCCAGTCCCGCGGCCTCGAGTCGCTGGGCGTCCGGCGCCTCGGCGGTTGTCACGTAGATATCGGCCGTTCCGGAAGGCGTGATCTGCCACTCGACGTTTAGTGGTGGCCGTTCCTTGTCTTCATCGCGCAGCTTCGCAAGCAGCGTTTCGATCAATGCCTGCGCCTGCTCGGCGCGGGCGCGTGACATCTCGTAGTTCGACGAGAAGCCGGGATTCGCCTTATGGTCGGTGGCGTGCGCGACGATCGCCAGGCGGTAGCGCTCGAACGGGCCGTTCGCGTACAGCGCGGAAAGGTCTGCCTTCAGGCCGTGCAACTCGGCGATATTCCAGGCCGTCTCGCGCAGATCTTTCGCGCACGCGCCCGCGGCGAGATCGGCCGCCTGCAACCGCTCTATCCGCCAACCGTTCGTGTACCGCTCCTCGAAGAAATCGCGGTCCAAGTGCCGTTCGCTTGCGGCCGCCGTGCAACGGAGGCTCGTCGAGCCCATCGGGAAGGCGAAGGTGCGAACCCGGCCCAAGGTCACGGGTGCGGACGCCGCCGCGACTGGAGATGGTGCGGTGTCCGCTGGCGGGAGGTCCCGCCGGCGGACCTGCCGCTCGATGCTGCCTCCGCCTGCGGCACGGTCATGAAACGCGAGCGCAAGACTGAGAAAGAGGAGCAGGTGGAGGTACGCGATCAGCAACCCGCAGATGCTGATGAAGCGATGCTGCAGCAACTGATCGATGACACCGCGTTGCCACTGTCGGCGCGCCACCAGCGTTTGCGGCGACTCGGTCTGCGTGTTCATGATCCACGACACCATTCCGTAGACGCCGATCACGAGCGCGCACGCGATCGACAGTGAGAGCCACGAAAAGACCTTCAGATCTACCGCGCTCACGCCCCGCGAGCAGTAAACGTAGACGCCGACGAGCAGATTTTTGACGATGTCCGACACCGTGATGCCGAGCGTGAGCAACTCGGGCTGTCCGTGAATCGTCAGTAGACCTATCGCGCTGAGACAGATGAGCGCTGACGGCAGGACGAGCAGCACCGCCGCGAGCCAGCCGTGGCCCGCGGACGCTTGGGCGACGCAGGAGAACGCCCACGTCCCCGTGATGAGTGGAGCTATGAGCATGAACAGCGCCGCTTTGTTCAACGTGGCCTTGGGCTCGCTGGCCGCCTGCGTCGCGTGGATTTCCGACATGAACGTTCCTCTCCCGCGAGAAAGGACACGCTTTTGGCGCCGAAGTTTGCTTTGCCTCATCGCATTCGGCGTCGTCGTCGCTCGAGCAGCAGAAGCAGCAGCGTTAGGAGAAGAAAGTAGACGTCGTATGAGGAACGGTCCGCACGGTCGTTGGCGGCGAGCTGCAGCCGACGTTGTACGGGCTCGACCGAGAAACCCGACCAGCGATCGCGAAAGATCTCGAGGCGCTGTCCCGACGCATCGACCGTCGTCACCTTCACGTCAGTCCAGTAGCGGCCGGCGAGCGAGCACTCGATGGCGGTGGTGCCGCGGAAGAGGGCCGGCCCGAGGTCGGGAGCGGCACGCATCGCCATCGGCGTACTCGCACCGGCGGGAGTGTCGAGGGCGACGTCGACCGAGAGCGCGTAGCGCGGCAGCGCGCGCAGCGGCTGGCCTCCGGAATCGAGCAGCCGGTATGCGAGGTCAACACGATCGTGTTGCCGCTGCGTGTCGCCGGCGGAGGGGCGCACGAGCAGACCGCGCGGGAAAAACTGCTGGGACACGATACGCACGCGACTGTCATCTCGTGACTTGCGGATCCGCCATTGTCCTGGCGACGGACGTGGCACCACGTACGTCGCCAGCGCATCACCGACGCGTACCGTCTCCACGCCGTCAATCCCCTCGCGAAGCGGCGTGCGGCTCGACGGCGGAAAGACCTCCACCGCCGCATCGGCCGAGCCGCGGAAGACGTCGAGCACGATCATCTCCAGGTAAGGGGCGACGACCAGCACGTCGACCGCTCGATCGTTCCCCCGGGTCGCTTCAATCGTTCGCGTCCCGAGCAAAGCTGTCACGGCGCCGTGCGCTCGCGCAAGGACCTCGTTGGTTGCGCCTCTCGTCGTGTGTACGGTCGAGGCGAACGACCGCCACAGCGAAGCGTCGCGCGCGTCGAGCAGAAGCGCATGCATCGGCAGCCGCTCAGTCCGCGTGAATGCGGACGCGAAGCGCTCCAGGTTCTGTCGATAGGCGGTCATGTCGACGCCGCGGACGTAGGGCACACCATCGGTCAGCACGAACGCCGCACGTCGCCGCTCCGGATCGGGCGGGAGTCCGTCGAACAACTGCTTCGCCCCGCGAAACGCGGCGAGAACGTCCGTGCCACCGAGATCGTCCCGCGGTATCTCCGCAATCCTGGCTCGCAAGGCGGGCAACGCTTCAAGACGACAGGCGGCGAAAGGCAGGTCGACGCGTGTTCCCGCGCCGAAGCTGATGACGGCGATGCGATGCTCCACGCGGTTGGCCGCCGCATTACGGGCGATGAGCGACGTCGTCATCGTCAGAATGAGCGGCAACAGCTCGCGATGGTGAGTCATGCTCGTCGAGCGGTCGACCAGTACGACGAGGTCGAGTCCTGCCTCTGCTCTGGCGGCGCGGCTGCCGGACAGCAGCAGCGCCAGGGCCAAGAGAGCGCGCGCCGCGCCGCTTCCTCTCATTCATTCGGCGCCGTTCTTCCACAGGCCCTGGGGCTGTCCGTGCAGCGTGAACGCCGCCCAATAGCGCGGGTCGCTGAAGCATTCGCTTTTCTTGATGGCGAGTTGCGCTTCGCGCAGCGCTTCCGCCGCGGGCGAGCCCCCGGCGAGGCGTCGGTAGAACTCCTCCATGAGGCCGGCCGACGCGGCGTCGTCGATGTTCCACAGCGTCGACAGCACTCCTGGAGTGCCGGCGTAGAGCAGCGCGCGCGTCAGCCCCACGACCTCGTCGCCGCCGCTGCGCGCGCCGACTGCCGTTCGACAGGCGGAGAGGACGACCAGGTTGACGCCGGTGAGGTCGACCGACGAGAGGATTTCGTGCACCGTGAGGCTGCCGTCGTGCGAGTCGCCTGCCGCGAGCGCGATGCGGCTGAAGAGAGGATTGGCCGCGTCGTACATGCCATGCGCGGCGAGATGGACAAGGTCGATCTTGCCACCGAGACCGTATAGAAGAGCCTCGCGGGCGTTCACGCCGAGCTGCGGCCGCGCGCCGAGCGTGCGCGCGATCGCGGTCGCCTCCTGCTCGGCCCAGGGTAGCTTCTGGAGCGCGGGAAGTGGGCTGGCGGGATTGCCGAGGATCAGCGCCGTCCCGTCGACCGGTGTTTCCTTGGCCCTGAGGAACCGGAGAGCGCTCGCGCTCGGTGCGTAGGTCAGGACGTAGTCATCAATGAGGTAACGGCCGGTCTTGCGATCCTGCAGCGCGGCGAACGGCACGTAGTGCAGCACGCCGTGCGGAACAAGGACGAGCTGTCGCGTCTTGATCGTCTTTGCAATCGGTGCGAACAGTTTCTCGAAGACTTCGTCGGCCGTTGCGGCATCTCCGCACGTGTTCGGAAGGGCCACGCCGCGCGCGTCCTGCCTCGGCCCGAACTGATCGGCCCAGCAGACGATGCGGTGCAACGCTGTCTTGTCCACCGGCAGCGTCGCGTAATGCGTCTCGTTACGATCGATCACCCACACGTGCACGCCATACGGCGTGACGAAGTAGTTGATCATTGTGGCTTCCTCCGGAATCTCCTTACGGATGGCGGCGACGTCGAGCGGCTCGACCGTCGTAAGTGCGGCATATTCCGGATTCGTCACCTTAACGCGCGTCATCACGGTCCTGTAGCGCTCCCGCGCCCGTCCGACATCGGCGGCAAGCTTCTTCGCCTGCTCCCCGGCCGCGCCTTTCAGCGCGCGCTCGCGGTCGATGATTTCCGTGCGCAGGATCTCGGCCTCGCGGACGACATGCGGGTCGGCACCGCGCTCAGCGTTGAAGCGGTGATTACCGATCAGTTGCAGAAAGGCGCGCGCGCGCGCCCGCTCCGCCTGCGCCAACGCTTCGTCGCTACGGCTGCTGCGCGCCAGGATCTCGACGAGAACCTCGAAGTAGACACGACGTTCGCTGCCGAGGTAGCCGGTGAGCAGCTCCTCCACTTTTACATCGCCGGCGCTCGCCTCCAGCGCCTTCGCGCCGTCCTGAAAGAAGCGGATCGCTTCGTCGCGATTGCCGGTCCGCCAGTGCGTGGCTCCGATCGCTGCGAGGACGCCAGCACGGAGGTCGCCGCCAGGATCGGCCGCGAGTGCCTCAGTCAGCGTCTGGCGGGCCGCGACGTAGTCGCCGCGCTCGAGCTCCATCTTCCCCCGAAGAAAAAGAGGCATCCAGCGTGTGACTGCCGGCAGGTGTGCACCGACCTTAGGGACTCGTGTGACCGGCTCGCCCCGAGTCGAGCGCAATGTCTCGCGCAGCAACTCCTGCATGTCTTCGCCGAGCATGAGCGTCTTGGCTTCCGGCAGTTCCGACCACGTTTTGAGCGCCGCTTCCGCCGTTGCGCGATTCGGTCCTCGCAGCGACGAGACCAGTTCGATCGTCTTCTCCGCCAGCTTGTAGCCGCTTTTCTTTGCCAGCGCGTGCGCATTCTCGAGCGCCAGCGCCGCGCTATCGTCGACGTCGAGCAGGAGGTGCACCTCGGCCAGGATCGTCCAGACCGTCGACTCGAGCAGCGGCTCATTCAGCGACTGGTACAAACCGATGGCGTCTTCCAGGTGCTTGACGGCCCTGCCATACGCGCCTTTGAACATGTACAGCGTTCCCATGTCGGCGTTGAGCATGGCCTGACGCTTGACGTTACCGTTCGCCTTCGCCACTTTCAGCGACTGCTCGTACAATGCGAGCGCCTCGTCACTACGGCCTCCCTTCTGCAGCAGGTCGGCGCGCGCGTGCAGCAGGCTGGTCTCCTGTTTCGCGTCGCCGGCTGCCCGCACGAGCGCGAGCGCACGGTCGTTCCAGGCCAGCGCCTCGTCCGTCCGGCCTGAGAGGAGCTCCAGCTCGGCAAGCTTGGCGAGCAACTCGAGCTCCAGAATCGGCCCGGATTTCACCATTCCCTGCAGGACTTTCGAGGCGTTGAGGGCCTTTAAATAGCTTTCCCGTGTTTCGTCGAGCCGCCACTGCTGTCTCCGCAGGTCGCCGAGACACGACGCGATCTGGAAATCGAAGAACCCGCCGAAGAGCGGCGCTTCCCGTGCAGCCGACGCGAGGAGTGCGTCCGCCTTATCGAGATCGCCTCCCGCTTCCACGAGCACATTCGCATACGCGACGTCTCCAGTGATTCCGGCGAACTTGAGGAACACCGGTTTGATTACCTGGGGATATTGTGCGAATGGTGCGAGCGAATCGGTAGGTGCGCCGAACACCGACCCGAGGACCATGAAACTTTCGATCGAGAAGCGCGAAGTCGGATCGGCGGCCTCGCGGAGGAGCTTCCGTGCCCGTTCGTGCAACACGATCGCGTCGTCGTGCCGGCCCTCGAGTTTGTCGAGCTCGGAGGCCATCCAGAGCGTCATCCAGGCACCGAAGTGATCGCCGCCAGCGGTGAACCTCGCTTCGGCCTCCATCAGGTTCCGGCGCGCGCCCTCGGCGTCATGCGCCGTGATGTCCGTCATTCCCAGGAGCAGCCAGATCGCTGCTTCACCCGACGCGTTTTTCTGCGCGATGTACCGCTCGCGGGCCTCCAGCAGCCGCGTCCGCGCTTCCTGCGAGCGGCCGGAGATCACAAGTTGCCCCAACCCCGCCAGCGGATCGCTCTGCGCGAGCATCGGGGCGGAGCAAAAGAAGAGTGCGACAAACAGCGCAATGCGACATGAGTTCATGGCTGACTTCTCCTCGGTGGTGTGGATCGGAACGTCCATTTCTCGAGCGACCAATCGGGAGGCGTGCGGATCGGCTCGCCCGCCGAAGCGCCGCGCTTGCCGGACAACTTGCTGGCGAGGAGCCGCTCCAACGGACTCTGTGGCCTGCCGCCACCCGGTGCGCGCACTGCTTCGCGTCCGCCTTTCCACTCGAGGCTCGATAGCGCCGTCAGCGGCTCGTTGGTCGACAGCAGAAAGTATGTGTCGGTGCCGTAGGGTGCGGTGACGGTGAACGGCGCCTCATCGTCGAGCGAAATCTCCGGCGGCACGTTTTCAACCGGCTTCGTGGCCTCGTCCGTGATTGGCAGCCGGTTCTCGACCGAGCCGCTGTCCACGCGCGGGAAGAGCAGCACGCTCGAGCCGGCGTTGTCGATGACGAACACGTAGAGATAGCGCGTGAATACCGGTACGGCCGGTGGCGCTTTCGCACGCAGGACGAGGAAATACGGCCGCTCGCCCGTCAGGATGCCGTCTTCGACGAGCATGCGATCGGCGGCGCGGCGGATGCCGAGCGTGTAGTACGCCTCCGCTCCCGGCGGCGACTGCAGCTCGTGCCATCCGTGTACGCGCTGCAGACGATCGAGCACCTCGCGCAGGAGGTGCGGTCGTTCCGGCGTCCACTCCGTCCGCAACGGAAGCGACGCACCGCCGGCGGTATGGGTCGAGACCCCCGGGCGGACGAACGCATACTGGACGCCCGCCGAAGTAAGACGGCCGGCGAGGATGTAGTCGGCCGCATCAGGGCTTCGCGTCAGCTCGACACCTTCCACGCCGGAGATCTCATGCACCAGCTTCGGCGAGACGGGAAGCTGAACGAACAGCGACGCCCCTCGTTTCACACCGTCGAGCGGGCTCGTGCCGCGTGTCGTCCGTCCGCCGGCGACGAGCTCCGGCATGCCGTCGCGCCAACGGATGACATGCGTCGGCGGCTGGTCCGTCGGATCGTCGATCCAGCGGATGCCGCGCTCCGCGGCCGCGTCGCGAAGCCGTTTTGCCAGCACGAGCGCGCGGTCGTTGCCGTGCGGGGCCCAGACGCGTAGCGGCCGCCCCGGCGGTGGTGCCCAGGCCGCGATCTCGAGCAACGCCCCGGCGTGCAGTCGTGCCGTGTTGCGCGTTGTGACGCCGACCAGTCGCGCCTCGGCGCGTGCCACGCCGAGGAGCGACTTGACCTCGAGACGCAGACCGTTGCGGCCAGGTACACGCAGCTCGGTGCCCACGGTGACACCGCTCGTCCACCCACCCTGCACGATGTAGTTTCCGTTCGGCGCGACCTGCTCCACGGCGATCACCGGCCGCCGCGCCCGGCGGTCAGCCCGCGCACCCAGGAACGGGCGAAGGCGCACCTCGGCCAGCCCGGCCATCACCGGGACCTGCCCCGGCCGCTCGGCGCCAAGCCGTGCTTCAGCGCGTTGGAACGTCTGGCTCACCGGCTCGTCACGACTGGCGTCGGCGATCGCGCGGGCCAGAGCCCACGTGAACGCGCCCCGGATCGTGCCGTTCGAATCGATCATCTCGAACGCCGGCTCGAAATCGCGGGCCGCCGACAAGATCAGTGCGCCCTGGTCCTCCGGACGCGGCCCGTCTGACGCGTCGGCAACGTCGCGCTCATCGGGCTTCACGGCGCGCACCCGCAAGCCACCCTCCAGTCCGCGCGCCCCCGAGCCGCTGTGGCACGCGTCAATGACGACCGTCAGCCGCGCACCGCGCGTGAGCATCGCGTTGAAGGCGCGGCGCAGTTCTTTGTCGCGGACGTCCGGCGCACCATGCCGCGCGTCTGCCGGCACCAGAGACTCGTCCAGCTTGTCCTGCTCGCGTGAAGACGAATTGCGTACCTGAGAGCCGTGGCCGGAGTAGTAAAAGAAGATCGTGTCGTTCTTTCGCGCTTCGGCCGCGAGCTCGGCCAGAGCGTCGAGGATGCCGCGCCGCGTGGCCTGCTCGTTCTTCAGCGCGACGATGTTGCCGCGTTCAAAGCCGTAGACAGACTCGAGCAGATCGCGCATCAGCTCGACGTCGTTGATCGTGCCGTCGAGATTCGAGACATCGCGACCAGCCGCGGTCGCGGACCGCTCTGCGTTCAGCTTCGACGCGGTGTAGTCGTTGATCCCGATCAGCAACGCGCGCCTGCGCACCGGCTGCGCGTCAGCGGAGGTGGCCAGGAGCGCGGCCATTGCCATGACGACGACTACTGAAGCTCGCATGTGCCTGTAGGGACACGAGACGAGTGCCGATGGTTGTTGCCGTGATGTATTTAAATTCGCGCCCAGTGGTGGGAGGGAAGGCGCGCGTGAGCGACGGCCCGAGTTTTCTCGAACCGTCGCCGGACACAGGGCGTAATCGTCAGTCTTTGATGATTGGGCAGATCGTGAGGTCGTACGGCGATTTACCGCGTGGGCTCATGCCGAGGCTCTCGAGGAGATCGGACCAGAGAGCCTGCCGCGGATGCAGCAGGCTCCAGTCGGCCTGGGGATCGGAGGCGGAAGGGGAGAGCGCCTGGTGAGGGACGAGCCGTTCGCTGGGCGCGGGCGGTCTCTTGACGAGGTCATAGAACAGTTGGAAGTGCTGACCGGGAGCCGGCGACGGCGCGGGGGCGTTCGGGTCGGGGGCGACGAACGGCGGCAGATTGAGCAAGGCCAGCTCGACGATCCCGTTCTGCGGACGCAACCGCATCGTACGGCGCTTCGTGCTGTCGCTGAAACTCTGCTCGACGATCTCCATCGAGTCGCCTGGAATGTGGATGTCCACAGCTACCCAGTTGGCAACGGCCTGCGCGTACGGCGCCTCGGGACTGCTGCCGGATGGTTTACGGAAATGAACCGCGCGTGCCTTCGCATCGATCTTCACCAGGGAGTACGTGTACAGCTCGCCGCTGCGCAGCTTCAGCCGCGCGGCAACAACGCAGCCGGACGGTGGCTCCGCTAGCGTCAGCGCGGTCTTGAAGCCGCCGGTGCCTGGCGCGAGCTCGCTCATGTCCGCGACCCAACTGAAGTCTCCGCGCTCCGCCGGCGTGGCCGGCACGACGCTGAGCACCCCGTTCGCGTCACGAGTCCGGAGGCCGCTGCGGACCGTCAGCGGGCCTGACGCATCGCCGATCGTAAGATCGGACCCCGAAAGCTCCCACGCACCGCCGCCCGTCAGTGCGCTGTTGAGCGCCGCCTGTGCCTCCGCGGGCGTCTTGTTCGCAAACATGAACGACGCCATCGAGCCGTGGTCGGACGTGACGCACGACCCTTCGCAACTGGCGGCCCTTGCGAGCAGCATGGGACGGTGATGCGGCAGCGTGTCGCCGCCTGCGAGCGTGTATTCGTGGGGCGTGTTGACCAGCACCACCGAGATCTCCGTGCCGTCACTGTTCGGCACGAAGGCAATCAGTCCACTGAAAAATATACGGAGGATGAATTCCGTCATGTTGTCTTTATCTCCTTGTCTGTTTCGTCGAAGCGTGGAAGGGCGATGAGGCATGTCCGATCATCTGGAAGGCTCCCCATGCGCGAGGGGTGTTCCGCGATGCATCCGGGTCGCTCCGCATCTCGAGCTGCGCGAGCCGCAAGGCGTCGCCGGCTTCAGTACCGGCGCTGTAGTGGCGATGAAATCGGACGAGCAGTTCCTCGGTCTCCTGCTGTGCGCTGACGTTCCACAACGTGCCGATCACACCCGGCACACCGGCAATGACGAGAGGCCTCACGAGCGGCGCGAGCCCTTCTGGTCCGACCGACGTGCCGCCGGCGCTGCTGCATGCCGCCAACACAGCGAGCCGTGCGTTTTGCAGCCGCAGCTCGCGCAACAGGCGCTCGGCGTCGAGCGCACCCCTGTCGTTTTCAGCCGGCGCCAGCATGAAGAACGAGCGGGACGGAACCTCGGGATTGGCAACGCCATGCGCAGCAAGGTGAATCACAGTGCTGCGCGCGGCGAGATCGAGAAATTTCGGTACGGTGGCATCTCCGCGGACGAGCGGTTGGACGGGCAGCAATCGCGCATAGATCTGCCGGATGCGGCCGATGGAAAGGCCCGGCACTGACTGCTGCAGTCCGCGTGTGAGCTCCGGGTCGCCGGCGAACGCTGGATCTCCGACGATCAGCACCGATTCCGGTGCGCGCGTCGCGAGCTCGCGGTCGCGGTCGAGGGAGAACGCGTAGAACGTGGCGCTTCCGGCGACGGAGAGGCGATGCCGTTCGATCATCACGGCGTTCCCGCGGCCTAGTGCCGAGAAAGGCAGACCGTGCATCGCACGGTCAGGCACGATGACGATGCGCGGCAGCGACCCTGGCGGATGCACCTCGGCGACGCGCTCGAGAGCGCGCTCGAAAAGGGCGGCGTACGGAGCGGCCAGCGCGGCCCTGAACCGCTCATCATCGCGGCGGTCGGCGTGCTGCTGTAATGCCGAAGTCCAGGCTGCGATCTGTTCGTTGCCGACCGGGAGCGTGTGCCACTCCGCCGCTCCGCGCCGGACGATCCACAAAATCGTGCGATCGTCGAGAACCGCGTATTGGAGCAGATACGTTCCTTCGGGAAGCGTTTGCTTGACCAGATCGAGAGTGAGCGGCGTCCGATCCTTCAGCCATTCCGTAAAGGCGCTTGGCAGGTCGGCCCGCTGCAACACGACGTGGGCGGGCTCGTACACGCGTGCTTCCTCGGCGCGATCGAAGGCCGCGGCCATGTCGCCGCGCTCTGCCAGCAGCCGGACCAGACGACGATAGGGCTCCTGCGGTCGCGACAGATACGCAGACCAGAGACGGACGTCGAGCGGCACCTGCACGGATGTGCGACTCTTCAGTATCTCACCAGCTTCCGCCCGCAACGCGGCCACCGCCTCCTGTACGTCACTTAGCTCCGCCGCGCCGTTGCGGTCGCGGCGATACAGTTCAGCGCGCTGCAGCAGCAAGGAGGCGAGCAGCGTGCGGTAGTGCGTTTGTGCCGCCCGCTCGATCGCGAGGGTCAGCAACCTGATCGCCTCCGGGCGATTCTTCGGCGCGACGATGTGCGCGCGCGCCTCGGCGAGCCGCGCCTGATAGCCGTTCGTGATGACGCTGCTCGACAGTCCGGGGAAGTCGCCGATGAGCCGCGTCGCCTCGGCGAGGTCGACGCTCGCTCCCCGCACGTCGCCGGCATGTGCGCGGATGCTCGCACGCGCCCGCAATGCAATCCCGAGATGGCGGCGCACTTGCGGGACGAACTGTTCCGCCGTATGCGGCAGCTCGTCCTGAAGCATGCGGACGGCCGCGTCCTGGTAACGGAGTCCGATGCCGGCCTCCTCGGCCTCGACGGCCGCACGTGCCGATTCACCCAGGATGACGTGGCGTGTCGTGGTGTCGGCCGAGGATGCGTACTGGCCCGTCCGGCCGATCTGCCGCCACGCCCCTTCCAGATCGCCGATCTCGAGGTAGAGCCCGATCGTGCGCGAGTGCACGTTCGCGAGGTTCTCCACGTCGTGCGAGGCCTCGTAGATTGCGCGTGCCGTGTCGTACTCAGCGAGCGACTGGAGATGGCTTCCTTTGACCACGAAGTAGTAGCCGCGCGCGGTGTGCACGCGTGCGAGGAGATAGTGGTAAGAGCTGCGTCGTGCCTCGCGCTCGATCGTGCGCAGCCCGTCCCACGCGGCGTCGAACTGACGGGCCTGCGTGAGTGCGGTGATCCGGCCGAGCGCCGCGCCGAAACGGAGGGGACTCCGGGCGCGGGTGAACGCGCGCTCGGCGCGCTCATATTGAAGCTGTGGCCGCTCTTCTCCGAGGTCGCGTTGACGTTTGCGGGCATTCGCCAGCTCGCGATGACCTTCCTGCAATGCGGCGATGGTCTTGGCGTCCCGCTCATTGCGAATGCGCGCGACCGCGTCGGCAATATAACGATCTTTGTTCAACGAGCTGAGGACCGAGGCGATCGCCTCCGCAACGAGCAGCTTTTCTTCCGCTTCGTGCCGATTTCCTTCAGCCGCGGCGCGTGACCAGTCGCGCAGGAGCTCTTCTTCGATATGGTTCTGCGCCGATGCGCGAAAGGGATCGATCAGGTCCGCGAGCGCCTTCGGGTCGCCGTGGGACGATGCGATCGCATCCCGCAGCCGCCCTGCATTGAGGCGCCACTGCACGGCGCGTCCGCGCGCCTGTTCGGCGCGAAGGCGTTTCGCATGCGTCTCCGCTTCGTCTCGCCATCCAGCAGGCGCTTCTCTGCCGAGAGATGTCCAGAGCGCGAGTGCTTCGTCGAGGAAGCCAAGGCCCTCGGCCGCGAGAGCGGCATTGAAGCGAGCCGGCACGAGGCTGCGGTCGAGCTGCAATGCCGCTTCGGCGGCGGCCAGGGCGTGCACGTAATCCGAGGGCCGGTCCTGCCGCCCTGCACGCACGAGATGCGCGGCCGCAAGGTCGCTCAGGACTGCGGGGTCGCGCCGTCCCCGGGCCCGCGCGTCCAGTGTTTTCACCACCGCGTCCGTGCAGACCGGCGCCCAAGCCAGCAATTCGACTGCGTCTTCGTGAGTCGGCATCATCAGGTCACAGCTACCGAGGTCAATGGACACGAAACGGGCAGGCGGGGTTGCGATCGCGCAGCGGATCTCCTGATGTGTGCTCCCGCTGACGCTTTGTGACTCGCAACGGTGCCATTGCTCGAATCCGGTCAGCCACGGCTCGACGACGCGTGGTCCTGGGTCACGGCGAACGGCCGGCGGCGACTCAGGTGAGCGCGCTTCGCGCCTGCAGGCGGCCACGACAAGTGCGAAAAGAAAAAGCGATATCCACGATCGGGCAACGGGGACCGAATTCCGCAATGGCGGCTCCAGGCGGCAACAATGATTATCGAATGAGAGAGTTAGGGCATGATATAGGAAGCCCGAATGGCGGACGAGAAGGACAGGCGGTTCGAAGAGCTGTACGAGTATTACCCCGGCGCGGTGGCGTTCCTGCGGAATTTCGGATTTTCAGCCGAACAGGCGAACGACCTCGCCCAGGACGCCTTCGTTCGTGTCCTTAAAGGTATTGACCGATATCGCGGCGAGGCGCGATGGGCCTACGTGAAGCAAACGGTGCGCAACGTCGCCATGAACGAAATACGGGCGCGGCACACGGCAAAGCGGGACGGACAGACCGTCTCTGACGAACTGCTCGTCGGCGTTCGTGATACGAAGACACCGTCACCCGAGGCGGCCATGGAAACGAAGGAGACGTCGAAACGGCTGCGCGACGCGGTCGCGAAACTGAAGCCGGAGGACCGGACGGTTCTGCTGTTGCACCTCGCAGGACGCTCCTATGACGACATGGTCTCTGCACTGGGGATCTCGCTGTCCGCAGTGAAGTCGCGGCTCAACGCCGCGCGCAACCGGCTGAAGGCCCTGCTCGGCGAAGATCCGGGTCTGTGAGGATGTGATGATTACGAAATCCGACTGGCAGACTGCGTACGATGACATCATCGAGGATGGCCGCGCGCGTCTGGGTCCGCCCCCCACCGTTGAAAAGATCGAAGCTCTTCGCGACGGCAAGTTGCAGGAAGACGAGGCGGAGCGCGTTCGCGAGATGCTCGCGCATTACCCCGACCTCGTGCGCGCGCTTACTGCGCCGTTCCCGCGCGACGGCGCGGGGCTCGTGACCGATGAAGAAGTCGCAGCCGGCATGGCCAGACTGAAGGAACGTGTCCATCGCGAAGCCGAGGGGATACAGCCTCCGGTACGCGTCGAGACGCGCCGCCCGGTCCGCCGCATCCTCGCGCGTGCGGCGGCGGTCGTGGTGCTGGTCGGCGGCGCCGCGCTGGCTTACAGAATGGTGAACCGCTTCGACGGCGTGCCCGTGCTGCTCTCTGCCGACGGTCAACTCGCCGCGCCAAGCCGTTCCGCCGGCCAGACGCCGCATCAACTGTCGACCGAGACCGACTACCTCCTCAAACCGGCATTCCGCCCCGCCCAGCCTTACCGCGCCTATCAACTCGAGTTATTCGACCTCTCAGACGCCACGCCCCGCTCGATCCGTGCTTGGCGCGGCATCGAGCGCGTCCCCGACGGCTCATTCCCGGTCGAGCTCTCCACGCACGGACTGGGCGAGGGCCGCTACCGCCTGGTGCTCTACGGCATCGACGAGAAGCCTGTTCCCCTGGCTTCGTACACGATCCGTCTAACCGCCCCGTAACCGCCGATTTTTGGAGGTCGTCTTGCTCACCGCCACCTGCGGGCGCGAGCAGCGCGACGGCCCTGCCAATTCTGGCTCCAACGCACGTACTGATGACGCGCTGAAAACACGACGCCGCTTTTCGGCGGCTGGTGAGCAACTAATTCTGCTTTGTCACTGTCGATTAGGTGCTCGGGAGATTGGCCTCGTCGTTGGAAGCGCCTTCGGAGGAGGTCGATCAGCCGAGCGAGATCGCCGTCAGTCCACCCGCACCAGGCCTTGCCGGATGGCCTTCGTTGCTGCTTCGGTGCGGTCGCGGACGCCCAGCTTGTCGAGGATGTTCTTCACATGACCCTTGACCGTCTCCTCGGAGACGCCGAGCGTCTGGGCGATCCGGCGGTTGCGGTGGCCGGGGACCAGGAGCTCGAGCACCTGTTGCTCGCGGTCCGTCAGGCGGGCGGCCATCTGCGAGTCCTCGAGCAGCTCGGCTGCGGCGGCCGAGAAATAGCGGCGGCCGGCGTGGGCGGCGCGTACGGCGGCCACGATCTCGGCCGAATCCGCGCTCTTCAACACACAACCGACGGCGCCTGCTTTGACGGCGTCGTGCACCTCGTTCTCGGTGCCGTATCCCGTCAGCATGACGGCGCGGCAGAATGGCGCCGCTTTTCTGAGCATGCGCACCACCTCGATGCCGGAGCCGGACCCGAGTCGCACGTCGACCAGCGCGACGTCACAACCGTCGCGGGACAACGTCAACGCGGACTGCTCGCCGGAAGCCTCGCCGATGATCGCGATGTCGCGGTGTTGCTCGAAGAGCGCACGAAGTCCCTGGCGGATCACGGCATGGTCGTCGACGATCAGGAGTCGAATGCGACCGCTCGATAGTCCAGCAACAGTCATGGCTGCTCTCCCGGGGCGATTGTTATTTGAGTAGAGCGAGTATAGCAGTGCGCCTCTCAGGCACGCCCTGACGTCATCCTGGTGCCTCGACGGCGATCTCGAAGCCGCCTTCCGGATGGCGGCGCGCCGTCATCGTCGCCCCGATCCGTTCGGCGCGCTCGCGCATGCCGCGGAGACCATGTCCATTGGACGCCGCCTCTCCGGCCTCGGTTAGCGTGACGCCGCGACCGTCGTCGCGCACCTGCAGCAGGACGGATTCGGGCCGGTACTCGACAGTGACACTGACCGAGCTGGCGTTCGCATGCCGGAGCGCATTCGTGATCGCCTCCTGCCCGATCCTCAGGAGATGGTTCTCCATGCCGGCACTGCGCAGCCGCCGGCGAGTCCCGATGACCTCCACGCCGGCGGTCACCGGAAGGCCTTTCGTGAGCGACTCGATCATCGTGCCCAGCGCCTCAGCGAGATCCCCGTTCTCCAGGCTCGCGGAGCGGAGATTGTCGAGCGCGCGCCGTGCGTCGGCGAGCGTCGCGCGCACCAGACTCTTCCCGATCTGCAGATGTTCCGCTGCCCGTTCCGGGCTCGGACTGCCCAACGCGCTGTCGATGCGCATGATCGTGGCGCTGAGCCCTTGCGCGAAGGTGTCGTGAATCTCGAGTGCGATCCGTTTTCGCTCCTCCACGATGGCCTCGTGGCGGAGCTGCAGCGCGCGCATCCGCCGATGGTCCACGAACCAGATCAGCGCCGTGACGGCGGCCGTGCACAAGGCGACGAACCACCACGTCTCATGAATCGCGGGCAGGCGCCGCACGACGGCGCCGGTGGAGGAGGGAGTCCATGATTTCCCATCGGACGACGCCCGGACACGAAACTCGTAATCGCCCGCCGGAAGGTTCGTGTACTCGGCAATGCGCCGGTCGCCCGCGTCGACCCAACCGCGATCGAATCCGACGAGGCGGTGCCGGAAACGGACTTCCCGCGGGTCCGCAAAGCTCGGCGCCGTGTAGCGAAACTCGAGGCGATCGCGCGCGTCCTTCAGCTCCACGCGCGCCCGCGGCTCGAAGGGCCTGCCATTGACGCGCACGTCCTCGACGCGCGGACGCAGGCGTGGCGCCGAAGCAGCGGCGCGTGGATCGACGACCGCGAGCCCGCCCGAGGTGGCGAACCAGATCCGGCCGTCGGAGCTCTTCCATGCGCCCGGGGTGATGCCGAGGACGGCCTGTCCTGGCATGCCGTCCTCGGCGCCGTAGACGGTGGCCGACACCGTTCGTGCCGTGCCGTTCATCACGGCATCGAGCTCCTGCCTCGACACATGGCAAAGGCCGGCCGCGGAGGCCAGCCAGAACGAGCCGCGGTCCTCCACGATCTGCACGATTGCAGGGGCGGGAAGCCCGTGCGCCGCGGTGTAGCTGAAAGTCTTCGCGCCATGAATGCGCATCAACCCGGAGAGTGTGCTGAGCCAGAGATCGCCGTCGTCGGTGATCGCGATCGCACCGGCCGACTCGGATGGAAGTTTCCGTCCGCGGTACATGTCGCTGAAACGCGTTCCGTCGAATACGGCCGGCCCACCCGATCCGCCGCCGCTCGAGACCCAGACCCGTCCATCTTTGTCTTCGGTGATGATGGGCACGATGTCACCGCGCACGCCGTCCTTCGGTCCATACGCGATGAAGCGTCCGTCCACCTGCCGCGCCACGCCGCCCATGGTCCCGACCCACAAAGAGCCCTGCCGGTCGACGAAGAGCGCGACCACGAATGGACTGGGCAAACCGTCTTTCTGCGTGAAGGTCCGGACGACGCGATCTCCTTCCATCAGATGAACGCCTTGCCCGTAGGTTCCGACCCAGATTCCATTTCCGGCGCGCGCCGGGATTGCAGAGGTGATGAGGGTCTGGTGGAGGCCCGTCGACGCTGCGACGCTCGTCCAGCGCGCCTTGGCAGACTTGCCGTCCAGCCGGTTCAATCCGCCTTCCGTCCCGGCCCACATCGTGCCCTGCCGGTCCTGCGTGACGGTCCATACCGTCGAGCTCGAGAGTCCTTCGAGCTTCGTCTCCGGGAGGATGAAGCCGTCGCGAAGGTGATTCAGGCCGGCCACATGCGTGCCGACCCACAGCGAGCCCTCGTCGTCCTCATGAATCGAGTCGACGTAATCGTGAGACAGTCCTTCCGCGGTCCCGAGCCGGGACAACTGTCCATCCGCGGTGCGGCGCCAGAGCCCCGTACGCGCGCCGATCCAGAGATTGCCCTGGCGGTCGACGTGCAGCGCCCACACGTCTTGCCCGTCGAAGAGCGGGATGGGGTTGGGATTCACGAGCCGGCCGTTGCGCAGGCACAACAATCCGCGGGACATCGTTCCGAGCCAGAGGCGATCGCCTTCGGCGACGATGGAAACGACAGGCGCGGGCACCGCATCGACGCGCGCGATCTGCGAGCCGTCGATGCGATAGAGACCTTCCGCCGCGCCGGCCCAGACGACGCCGTTCGTCCGTGCGAGCTTGTAGACGGCGCTCGGACCTTTCGCATACGAGTTCAGCCGCCCGTTTTCGTAGCGCTGGACGCCGCCCAGCGAGGCACCGAACCACATCGTGCCGGTTTTCTCGTCGCTCGCGATTCCGAACACACCGCGGAGTGCGTCGGTGCCGCGCACGAATTCGAACCGTCCCTCGCGAAGCATCGTGACGCCGCGCGCCGTGCCGATCCAGAGCGTACCGCTCCGGTCGGTGTGGAGCGCCACGATGTTGTTCGCTTTCAACTGCGGCGTCGTCGCGGTGTTGAAGATCTCGAAGCGGGTGCCGTCGTAGCGCGCCAGCCCTTCCGCGGTACCGATCCACATGTACCCGTCCGCGGTTTGCGCGAGCGCCTGAATCGAGTCCTGCGGAAGGCCCTGCCGCACGCTCCACGATCGCCGTACGTACTGCGTCACCAGCCGGTTCGGGTCGAGCGCAAACGAGGGGAGCGCCACCACGACCGCGGCAAGGAGCGGAATCCATCGACGGCAGTGCAAGGCGGGCACGCGCGCTCCTCCTGTCAACCACGATGCGGCGAAGGCTGGGATGCGCCTTCTCACCTCATACTACGTAGCGGACATATGGAAGTTTGCAGTGACGACCGTGTGTGTTCACTTTTCCGTTTTTACGATTGTTTCGGAGAATTTTCGGGGGCAGCGAACGCCGCGCCCTGGTCATCCTCATATCGGAAGTGGTGGCCAAACCGGACGAACGGTTTCTCGAACCACTCCCATGACACCGCGGCGATGAGGTAGACGACGGCAAACGACACGGCCGCCAGCCGCACGTCCTTCGCGTCGTTCCAGCGAAAGGCCGCATGCATCGCCCAGTTCAGCGGATGGTGCATCAGGTACAGGCCGTACGAAATCAGACCGGTGTAGGTGAGCGCTTTCCACCGCAGGAAAGGCAACCCGCCCTCGAGCGCGATCAGGAGCGTCGCCCCACACATCACGATGATGACCTCGTGGAAGAACGTAGCCAGCAGCGGCGATACCGGTGCCGGTGTCGGCGTGTGCAACGCGGACATCGTAGTCAGCGCGGCCGAGATGATCCAGACGATGCGCACGATCCGGCGTGGAATGACGAAATCACGCGCGCGCATCCAGGCGAAGAGAACGCCGAGCATCAACGCGTCGAGGTGCGTGAACAGCAGCACCTGCGCCGCGAAGATGCCGTCCCGGCCCGCCTCGCCGATGAAGAAGTAACGGAGCACCGGCGCGAGCAGGAGGCAGCCGACCACGAGTACGAGTAACCGCTTCGAAGGGTTGAACCGCACGAGCGGCGGCAGCAACGCGTAGAACTGTTCCTCCACGGCGAGCGACCAGGTGATGGCCAGCAGTCCGATGCCGAAGTGGCCTTTCGCCGCCATCCAGAAGTTCTGCGTGAACGTCAGATACTGATACAGCGGCGGTCCGGGTGTACGCACGAACAGGTGATGCACGGCATAGCAACCGATCACGACCACGAGGTAGAGCGGCAGGATGCGGCAGAACCGGCGGATGTAGAACGCGCTGAAGTACGTCGGCGAGTGGCGATTCGCCATCAGGATGGAGCCGATGAGATATCCCGACAACACGAAGAACAGGTTGACGCCGATCCACCCCATCCGCGCCGGCGCGAGCGCATTGCGCAGCCACCCCTCTGCCGGTCTGTGCACCGGCTCGAGGTAATGAAACGCAATGACGAGCAGTATCGCCACTCCCCGCAGCCCGTCGATCTCGGGAACGCGCGCTCTCAGCGACGGCAATACGATGGCGCTCGGTCCGCTACCCCGGTCGAGCGAGCCTTCGGCGCGCCCTCCGATGAACCGACGCACGACGGATGTCACTTTGCGCACAGGTGACTTTCTACGCGACTCGCTGAAAAAACGAAAGCCGCCTTACGGCACGTAACACATGCGATTGCGAATCGAGCCGCGGGGTCGAGCGCTGGGTTGGGACCGTGAGGATGCTTCTCACGAGCGCGGTCGCCGCATGCTCCGCCGGGCGACCCAGGCATGCTCGCTGGTGCGAGCGTCACGCCGAGTCAGTTCTTCTCGAGCTCCTCCAGCTTCCGCCTCCCGTCTTCGTTCTTCGGATTCAGCGCGAGTGACTTCCTGTACATCAGCACCGCATCGCTTTTCCTCCCATTCGCGGCAAGGGCCTCGGCGTAGCTGTCGTAGACGTTGAAGTCCTCGGGGTGGAGGATGACGTTGATGCGGAACGGCTCGAGAGCCTCGGCGGTGTAGCCGTTGAACAGCAGGTCGTAGCCAAGGACGTTCAGGCCCCGCTGCGTACCAACATAGTTCGTCGCGTCCGCCCGCATTTCGTTGTAGCGGACGAGTGCCGCGGCGGCGCCCTTCCGGAGGAGCGTCTCGCCGTATTCGCGCGTCAGCGATTTGCGGGTTTCCATCTCCAGCGGCGGCTTGCCGTTCAGCGCGTTGACGAGCGATCCGACGCGCTGAGCGAAGCTGTCGCCATCGGCGTTGTCAAACGCGATCACGGTCTGGTCCTTGGTGACGTTGCGATAGAACACCGTGGCGATGCCGCGGTTGTAGCCGCCGTGGCTCACGATCTTCCCGGTGGCGGCGTCGCCACAGACCTCCCAGCCGAGGGCGTAGGAGCAGGGGAGGCCGCCGTATGCAATCGTCGGCTCTGCGTCGGCATACGTGGTGCCGTCGTTGAGCTTCACCGGCGTCGCCGCTTCCTCCATCGTCGACTGCTTCAGTAGGGTGCCGTTGCTGAGCGCGCGGTCGAAGCGGAACAGATCTCCGGTCGTGCTGATCACGTTCTGGTCGCCGAGCGTGCTGCCCATCGTGCGGGTCTCATAGTGGATGCGGCGCATCTTCCGCTCGTCTTTCAGGGACAGCGTGGCCACGTTTTCCGGCGTGGTCTTGTACATCGTGGCCAGCATGTGGTTTTTCGCCAGCTTCGGATCGTCCGGCCCGCCGGTGAGGACGTAGCTATCGCGCATGCCCGCGGGTTTGAAGATGAAGCGTTCCAGGTAGCGCGCGTACGGCATCCCGCTGACTTTCTCGATCAGGAGGGAGAGCAGCATGTAGTTCGTGTTGCTGTACCGGAACTGTGCCCCCGGTGCGAATGCGAGCGGGTGCTTCCAGTTGCGCAGCGCGGGGATGACGTCGGCGTTCGAGACGACGTGCTGTGGCTTCTCGGCGATGAGCGGCTCGAACAGTTCGAGATCGGGAAGTCCGGAGGTGTGCGACAGCAATTGCCGGATGGTGATGTGGGGAAAAGGGAAGTCGCGGAGGTGCCGCGCGACCGGATCGTCCAGGCGCAACGAACGCTTGTCGCGCAACTGCAGGACCGCCGTGGAGGTGAGCGTCTTGGAGATGGACGCGGTCTGGAAGCGCGTGTCGGTCGTGTTCGGGATTTGCTTCGCAAAGTCGGCGAAGCCGGAGGCGGTGTGTTCGACGATCTTTCCCTTGTCGGCGACAAGCACCACTCCGTTCATGGCGGCGAGCAGGAAGAGGACGGTGAGCATGGGTGGAGGAGACACCGCGATGCGGGGGTGTGTCTTGAACGGGATTAAGCGGAGTTGCTCAGGATTCAGCTCTCAATCCGGAGCGAGGGGGAGCGTGTGCGGGAGCGAAAGACCCCTTTCGGACAGCTCGCTCATCCTGCACCGCAGGGTCCTTGGCTCCCGCCCTGCCACCACCACGTTCAGGATGATAGCCGGGTTGTGCGCCTATACCGGCCCGGCGTCGTCCCTGTCGCTTCTCGGAAGACGCGGCTGAAGTGGCTTTGGTCGGCGAAGCCGCAGGCAAGTGCGATTTCAGCGATGGAGTGGGCGCTGGTCTGCAGCGCCTGCCGGGCGCGCTCGACGCGTACGGCACGGACGTAGGCACCGACGGTGGTGCCGTAGCAGCGGCGGAACGTGGTCGCGAGGTGGATCGGGTGGACACCGGCGACCTCTGCTAAGTCCACGAGCGACAACGGTTCGGCGAAGCGGTCGGTGAGCAGCTCGCGCACTTGCACCAGCCAGCGCGGCGCACGCGGCGACGTGCACGGCTCCTCGCGATGGAGCGCTGCCAGCAGTTGCATCGCCAGCGCCTCGAACGCGAATGGCGTCACCGCATCGTCGCGCAGCAGCTCTTCACGCATCCGCTGCATGAGTTCGGGCGCAACGCCGAACGCCGCATAGCGAGGCTCGTCGAGACGAATGCCGGCATCGAGTGCATGCTCGAGCAGCCGCTGCGGCATGGCCACGAGAAACGCCTCCCCGCCCGTGTTCCCGTAGCGATCCGAGTGCCGCGCACCGGCGGGGGAGAAGACGACGGAGCCAGCCGCGCAATCGATGTCACCACTGCGGCTGCGCTCGACGTGACTGCCGCGTACGACCAGGTACGCGTTCGCCTGCGCATGCTCGTGCTCGACGATCTCGTACCGCGCTGGAAAGGCATTGTGCACCGTCCGAAACTCACCGACCTGACGCCGCAGCAGGTGGTGTGCGACGGCTTCGGCGTCGTCGATCGCGTCGGTCTGCGGCATGGTGGCGAGTATAGCCCGCCGTCGTCCTGAGCGAGCTTGGATGGCGCTCGCGCCACATATGAGTTGATGACAACCCTTACGCCGCACGCTTGCTCGCAGGACGCCACGGCCAAAGTTCGGGAGTCGCTGGCGTGACGCGCTGCCGCCTCGCGCGGTGTGCGCCGGTCGTCACGTCACATCTCCGGCCCCGGAGGGGTCGCGTACGGCACACTTCCAGAGTGCGAATCCCTTGCAAGTACTCCATTCGCAAAGGTCGAGCACAGATCGCGTCGCGGCGCCTCGCATCCGACGCCGCCGCGCTCATGCGCTCTGTACTCGACCTCAGCGAATGGAGTCCTTAGACTCGCCGCATGGGACTCTTGACCTTCAGCATCAACGTCACCCTGGACGGCTGCGTCCACCATCAGGAGGGAATCGCCGACGACGAGACACACGCCTTCTTCACCCGCCTCATGGACGAGGGCGGCGCGATGCTGTGGGGCCGCGTCACCTACGAGATGATGGAGAGCTACTGGCCGGCGGTCGCCCGCGGCGACGTGGAGGCTCCGCCGGCGATGCGCGAGTGGGCGGCCAAGCTGGAGGCCAAGCCAAAGTACGTGGTGTCGTCGACGCGACAGGACTTCCCGTGGACCAACAGCCACCACCTCGCCGGCGACCTGCGCACGGGCGTACAGAAGCTCAAGGACGCGACCCCGGCCGGCGTGCTCCTCGGTAGCGGCAAGCTCGCGACCGAGCTGGACCGGCTGGATCTGATCGACGAGTACAAGTTCCTCGTCCACCCGAGGATCGCCGGCCACGGCCCGACCCTGTACCAGAGCGGGCTGCCCGGCACGCGACGGCTCGAGCTGGTGTCGGCGAAGCCGCTCCGCAGCGGTGCGGTCGCGATGCACTACCGGCGCGCGCGTTGACTCAGAGCAGCGCGGAGTCGCGACAAACCGGGAGGGGGGAGGGGCGAAGGTGGAGATTCGGCTGCCGGTGGGGTAGGGGCAGATCCCCCTGCCTCAACGCTTCGATCCTCCATCTGCACTGGTTCTGCGCCTCGATTCGCTGAGCATCGGCGCGAGAAGGTCCTGGACGTCGGCGGGCTTGTCCAGCGTGAGGCCTGTCAGCTTCGCACTCTGGAGGAAACGTCCCTCACGAATGAGAAAGAAGTTGCCGATCTTCTCGCCGTCCTTCTCGATGAACCAGGCACTGCGGTCGCTGCCTCCTTCAGGTAACAGTTCGGGCGCCGGAACATAGGACTCACCCCGTGCCCCGAGCTTCATCGTGACCTTGTCCATCTGGTACATCTGGCGCGCACCGGCCGGATCCGGGAAGATCACGACACGTGAGTAGAGGGAGACGCGTGGCTCACTCTTCGGTTCGTAAAGGTAGAGAATGAACCGGCTGCCGTTCCCCTGCCGGAGCGAGCTCCAGTCATCGGCTCCGGGATCGACCGCCGGTCCGCCGAGCCTCGCCACATCGGCCGCCGTGACGACGAGCCGTTTGTCGGCCTCGCTCACCGGCGTCTGATCCGGGGTGGTCTTCCCTTGTTGAGCGATCCGCCAGCCGATCACTGCGAGACCGCCGATGACGAGCACGCCGGCGATCACGACGGCGCCGACGATGACGAGCACGAGCACCCAGTTCCGTCTGGTCATTCTTGTATCAAGTGTAGCGCCGAGAGTCCGGCACGCCTTTTCGAGTCCAGGTTTCGTTCCACGCTGACGCAACTGCGAGGGTCTGACCCTGCCGACCCACCCGCGAGCGGCACACCGGACGCCGAGAGGTACCGCCCGGACACCGGGAGCGCCGCGCAGGAACCATCGAGCGTCCGGCCAGGCGCCGCGAGCGTGGAAGCGGGCGCCGGGAGGATCCGCGCGGGCGCCCGCGGTGTCCCGGCGGGCGCTCGAGGAGTCCGGTCGGGCGCTCGAGGCGTCCGGTCGGACGCTCGAGGATTCCGGTCGGACGCTCGAGGATTCCGGTCGGACGCTCGAGGATTCCGGCCGGACGCTCGAGGATTCC
>DASWMP010000278.1:0-9813 GCA_036399695.1 Thermoanaerobaculia bacterium
TTACACGTGTAGCAGAGCGGTGGCGTGCGCCACCGCACTCCGAGATTCCTAGTGCAGGAACATCGGCATGCCCATGACCTGCGCGATCTGGGGGCGGTAGTTCTCCGCGTCGTAGAAGCGCGCGACGTCTACGCGCTTGCGGGCGTGGCCGCTGAGGCTGAGAGGGACGGCGTTGTAGCGGCCGTCGACTACCGCCACCATGCGGCCGGTCTCGCCGCGGCGGATCAGGTCGGCGGCCATGCTGCCGAAGTTGTTCGCGACGAGCTGGTCGAGCGAGTCGGGGGTGCCGGAGCGCATCAGGTAGGCGAGGCGCTGGTAGATCACTTTGTCGCGGTGGCGTTTCTCGAGGTACTCGGAGAGCACGCCGCCGATGCCGCCCAGCTTGCGGTTGCCGAAGGCGTCGGCTTCGCCGGTCTCGATGGTCGTGCCGCCGACGGTCTTCGCGCCCTCTGAGATCGCCACGACGGCGTAGTTGCTCGGGTTCTCGCCGCGGTCGCGGAGGAGCATCTGGTAGAGCCGCTCCGGCTCGAACGGCACCTCGGCGAGCAGCGCACGGTCGACGCCGGCGAGATAGGACGCCAGCAGGCAGGTCTCGCCCGAGTAGCGGCCGAACAGCTCGACGACGAGGAAGCGCTCATGTGAACCGGCGCTGGTGCGGAGGTCGTTGATGAACGTGACGGAGCGCGTCACGGCAGTCGAGAAGCCGAGGCAGTAGTCGGTGCCCCAGACGTCGTTGTCCATCGTCTTCGGGATGCCGATCACCGGCACCCCCTCGGCTTGGAGCCGGCGGGCGAAGGTCAGCGTGCCGTCGCCGCCGAGGGCGATGAGAGCGTCGAGGCCGAGGTACTGGATGACGCGTAGTGTGGCTTGCGTCAGGTCGTAGCGGCCCCGCTCGTCGGGCGCCCCTTTGGACGATTCGAGGTGCGCCGGGACGTGCTCCGGCCTGAGGATCGACGGGTTGATGCGCGACGTATGCAGGACGGTACCGCCGGTGCGGTCGATCGCGCGCGTGTTTGTCCGGTTGAGGTTCGTCACCCAGGCGGAGTTGTCGGCCTCGCGCTCCGGGATGATGTTCAGCAGCGCGGCCCAGCCGCGGCGGAGGCCGAGGATCTCGTGATTCTCATCGAGCAGCCGCCAGACGAATGCCTTGATGGCTGCATTGAGTCCCGGCACGTCTCCGCCGCCGGTGAGAATCCCGATCCTTTTCGTCATCGCCGTCCAGTCGCCGCTCTGAACCGTTCGTTCGCCTTCTCCCTCCCTTCGGGGAAGAAGACGACCTTCAGCGCCTCCTGTCGATCGAACCGCGCCATCCCGTCGTGAAAATCCTCGAGCGAGTCGTACTGCGCCTGCACGATCCAGTCGACGTCCAGCCCTGACTGCAGCAGCGCGAGCATCCGCTGCCACGTCGAGTACATGCGCCGTCCGATGATCCCCTGCAGCGTCACGCCCTTGAAGATGACGTTGCGCGTGTAGTCGTCGATCGTCACGGAGTGGCCGGCCGGCAGGCCGAGCAGCGAGAGATAGCCGCCCATGCGGACGATGTCGAGGGCGAAGTTGATCGCCGCCGACGAGCCCGACATCTCGCAGACCATGTCCACACCGACGCCATCGGTGATCGCGTCGATCGCTTTCTTCACCTCGGCCGGCGGCGCCGTGCGCACGTTGAACGTGTGCAGGTTGGCGAACTCGCGCGAGGCGGCCCAGCGGCGTGCCGTTTCGAGCGCATGGTCGTTGATGTCCGTCACGATGACCGTCGCCGCGCCGCTGTGCTCAGCGATCGCCGCGGCCATCGCGCCGATCGGACCGAAGCCGGTGATCGCCACCGACTTGCCGGCCAGGTCCTGCACCTGAGTCGTGTGCACCGCGTTGCCGAGCGCGTCGAGGAACGCGCCGACGTGCGGCGGGACGTACGGGCCGAGCTTGATGACATTCGAGGCCGGCACCTTCACGAAGTCGGCGTAGGCGCCGTCCTCGTGCAGACCGTAGATGCGCGTCTTGATGCAGATGTGGCCGTTCCCGCTGCGGCACTGCGGGCACTCGTTGCAGATGACGTGCATCTCCGCCGAGACGTAATCGCCGAGGCTGAGGTTCTCGCGGTGTGCGCGCTCGCCGATCGCCTCCACGAAGCCGCAGAACTCGTGACCGTAGATGCGCGGCGGCTTCACCGAGTCCTGGATCGACGGATCCCACTTGTAGATGTGCTTGTCGGTGCCGCAGATGGCGGCGGCGGCGACGCGGATGAGGATCTCGTCCGGGCCGGGAGTGGGGACGGGACAGTCGCGGACTTCGGTGCCACCGGGCCCGCCGGCCGGAGCAGTTTTGACGACGGCTTTCATAGCGGCGCGAGAGCCTATCACGCGTGTTGCGTGCGGTGCGTATTGCGCCGTTTGAAGTAGCGGCGCATCGATTGAAACGCCGACGGCGCTTTGTCTACGGCCAGGGCGCGGTGCGTTTGCGGCACCTCCGCCAGGAACTGGGAGATGGCCCAGACGAGCGAATCGGCGTCGCGGATGTAGAGGTCCTTGTGCAGCCCTCCGGGAATCGTGTGAATCCGCTTCGGCGTCGGACAGGCCTCGTGAAGCGCGTGCGCCATCCAGCAGGGGGCGACTTCGTCTTCGGTGCCGTGCATGAGCAGCAGCGGCACCTGCAGACGGCGGACGACGTTGAGCGTATCGAACAGCTTTCCGGCGAGCAGATGCAGCGGCAGGCGAGGGTGCAGCGTGCGGGTGATCTGGGCGATGCTGGTGAAAGTCGACTGCAGGATCAGCGCGTCGAACGGATGGCGTTCGATCACCTGCGCCGCGACCGCGCCTCCGAGGGAGAAGCCGTAGAGGATCGAGGGTAGTTGCTTCGGACGGATACGGTCGTGGAAGCGGGCGGCCGTCACGGCGTCGCTGATGACTCCGCGCACGGTGGGGAAGCCGCTGCTCCGGCCGTAGCCGCGGTAATCGAAGAAGAGGACGCTCAGCCGCGCCGCGAGCAGATGAGGAATGATGTCGGCGCTGATCGTGAGGTTGCCGGTGTTCCCGTGGCAGAAAAGCGCCGAGGCGACGGCGTTCTCTGCGCGGCAGTACCAGCCATGCAGCCGTTCACCATCCGGCGTGTCGATCCAGACCTCTTCGACCGCGCCGGCAGGGATGCCGTAAGCAGCCGGATCCCACGATTTGACGGGATCGGGCGAGGGGAGGAAGAGCTGCCGATGCGTGTACACGCGCCGTCCGATATCGGCCGCCGCGACGGCGAGCGCGGCAAACAGCCATGATTTGCGTCGCATCGCAGTTCCAACTGAGCAAGAGTAGGGCCTGACGGGCGTGGTCCGTGCCTCGTTGTCCGTTGTCCGTGCTCCGCTCGGTCGGAGTTTCGGCGTTGAGCGACGAATGGGACCAATAGGACCGAAGGGACCTATGGAACTCTCCACCGACGCGCAGCGGAGCACGGACAACCGGCAACCGGCAACGTCTCCCCGTTTCGGCTACAGTCCCGCGCATGAAAACGGTGGAGTCGCGTCTGCGCGTGCGATACAAGGAGACGGACCAGATGGCGATCGCCCATCACTCGAACCACATCGTCTGGTTCGAGATCGGGCGGACGGATCTCTGCCGGCAGACGGGCTTCCCTTACTCCGACCTCGAAGCGCGCGGATACCTGCTGGTGGTCGTCGAGGTGCACTGCCGCTACCGGGAGGCGTTCCGCTATGACGACGAGGTGGTGATCCGGACGCACGTCTCGGAGGCGGGAAGCCGCTCCATCACCTTCGCCTACGAGTTGTACGACGCCACCGGCACGACGCTGCGCGCGGATGGCTACACGAAACATTTCTGGCTGGATCGAGAGAGCCGGAAGCCGGTGCGCGTCGATGAAGAGGTGATGCGTGCGTTCGACAACCTCGGAGTGGGGCGATAGCCACCGCCGCAGGGATCACATCGCTACAGCTTCGTGAAGGTGTTCCCCGACTTGATTGCCGCTTCGGGGTTGGCGGTGAAGACCCGCTTGTTCTCCTCCGAGGAGAAGTAATAGATCTTCCCCTTGTAGTCGAACGTCGGGGTGGCGGCGCGGATCGAGATCTTGCTGCCGTCGAGCGGGTCCATGGCGATGGCCGGCGTGAAAGGGAGTGACGAGCGCACCTTGTCGTCCTCGGCGGTGAAGACGATCGGCGTTGCGGTCTGCCAGGGCATCACCTTCGGTTTCGGAGGGGGCATCTCGTCGACGAGCATCGGCGGCGGGTCGAGGGGGACCGGCTGCTGCGATACGGATTCAATCGTACGGAGCTCCGCGGCCGCCGGGGCGGCGTTCTGTGACGCAGGAGCCTGATGACAGGCGACGAGCGAGCTGACGAGGATCAGAAGAGCCAAACGCTGCATTACTGATGATTGTCTGCGAATCGCAGGCCAGGGGAGAGAAATGTTGGTGCGAAAGGGGGGACTCGAACCCCCACAGCCTTTCGGCCACTAGCTCCTGAGACTAGCGCGTCTACCAATTCCGCCACTTTCGCAATGGTCAGGATCGCTTCAGGGAGGGCGATTTTAGTTGCTGCGAAAGGAATGTCAATTGCCTGAGTGATATTCCTGACATGCTTCCCTCCTCCGACCGAAACGGCTATCCTGAGAAAGACCGAGATTCACGAATGTCTACCCCCCGTCCGGGCGCGTCCGATGTTCTCCTGGAGCGGCCCAAATCCGAAAAAGAGAACGTAACGAAAGAGATCTGGAACGTCCCGAACTCTCTGACTCTCTTTCGCATCTTCCTCGTCCCGTTCCTCGTGGTCGTGCTGCTGACGAAGTTCAACGGCCGTGAGTTCGTCGGCCTGACGATCTTCCTCGTCGCCGCCGTGACCGATTTCTTCGACGGCTGGTTCGCCCGCCGCTTCAACAAGACGACGCGCATGGGAGCGCTCCTCGATCCCATCGCCGACAAGCTGCTGATGTCGGCCGCGTTCATCTCCCTGGTGGAGATGGACCCCAAGCACGTCCCCGCCTGGATGGTCGTCATCGTGATCGGCCGCGAGTTCGCCGTCTCCGGCCTCCGCTCGATCGCCGCCCAGCAGGGCGTCACGATCGCCGCCTCCCCCCTCGGCAAAGGCAAGATGATCTCCCAGGTCGTCGCCATCTCCCTGCTGATCCTCGGCTACGAGCTCGGCGAGCTCCGCCGCACCGGCACCATCGCCCTCTGGGCCGTCATGCTCTTCGCCCTCGCCTCAGGAGTCGACTACTTCATCAAGTTCACCCGGGCGATTCTGATGGAGCCGGAGACGAGGGAGTAGTAGAAGCGTTTTTGGTTGCCGGTTGTTGGTTTTTGGTGCTGCGCTGTGCTCGTGGCATCGCGCCGCATCGAAAACCAACAACCAAAAACCAACTCAAAACGCTTCTCCTGCCTCTACTCGATCAGCAACTTATACACATCATTCTTCCGCATCCCGAAGCTCTCGGCGACCGCTTTCACGGCGTCGTTGCGGCGCATGCCGGTTTCGCGGAGGCGGTTGAATTCTTCGCGGACCTGATCGGGGGAGATGGTGTCGGTGACTTTGACCGGGGCGGCGAAGACGAGGGTGATCTCGCCGTGGACGCGAGGGCGGTCCCGCAACTCGAGCATGACTTCCTCGACGGAGCCATGCAGCAGTTCCTCGTGCATCTTCGTCAGTTCGCGGGCCATCGTGACCTCGGTGTTGCCGAGGACCGTCAGTGCGTCCTCCAGTGAGGCGACGACGCGCTCCGGTGATTCATAGACGATCGCCGTGTGTCCGAGCGTGGCCAGGTGGCGGTAGAAGTCGAGCCGCTCGCCCTGGCGGTGCGGCGTGAAGCCGGCGAAGGTGAACGGCATCGGGGCGATACCGGAGGCGGCGAGGGCCACGACGCCGGCAAACGGTCCGGGCACCGGCTCGACGGTCACGCCGCGCTCACGGGCCAGCCGGACGATGCGGTAGCCCGGGTCGGAGACGACGGGCATGCCCGCATCGCTCACCAGCGCCAGCGTCTCGCCTTGCTCCACGCGGCCGATCAGCGCAGCGGCTTTGGCGTCCTCGTTGTGCTCGTGATAGCTGTCGGTGGGGCGGTCGATGCCAAAGTGCGTGAGCAGCTTCCGCGTGTGACGCGTGTCTTCGCAGAGAATCAGATCGGCCGATTTCAGCGCCTCCACCGCCCGCGGCGGAAAGTCACCAAGGTTGCCGATCGGAGTGCCGACGATCAGGAGCTTGCCCATAGGGCGGGAGGGTAACGCGATTTTGTATCTCGGAGTGCGGCCGCGAACAGCCACCGCGCTGTGAGATCAGCCACGCAGCGCAAACGAGCGCGCCAGCAGGATCGCGGCACTGGAGGCCACATTCAGCGACTCCACCCGGCCGGACATGCCGATCGCCAGCGGCCGCGCGTGTGCGGCAATCTCGGCTGAGACACCATTGCCCTCGTTGCCAAATACCAGCACGGCATCGTGTGCGGGCGGATCCGCAGGCGCTGCGCCGGCATCAGCCGCATACAGCGGCCGGCCAGCGCCGATGAGCTCCTGCGCCGTCACCTCGGCCACGCGCACGCCGAGAATCGCCCCGGCAGAAGCGCGGATCGCCTTCGGTGCGAACGGATCGGCGCAGCCTGGCAGCAGCAGCACGCCCGAGGCATCGAACGCCGCCGCCAGCCGGACGATCGTGCCGACGTTGCCCGGGTCCTGCACGCCATCCAGCGCCACGGCGATGCTGTCGCGACGGGCCAGCACTTCCTCCATCGTCGAGCGTGGCCGTTCGAACAGGCCGATCACCCCCTGTGGCGAGCGCGTTTCAGCGACGGCGTCGTACACCTCGGGGTAGAACTGCAGGAACATCGCGCCGGGCGCTGCCTCGGGGCGGGGGATGGTGAGCAGGCTCTGGCCGGTCGGGATGATGATGGCGATCGGCTTCCAGCCGCCGGCCACCGCATCGGCGACCGGTTTCGGTCCCTCGATGACGATCTCGTCGTTGTGCTCGCGAATTGCTTCCCTGAGTCGCTTGACCCAGGCGTTCTGACGGCTGGAGATGATCTTCATTACAATGCTGTGCCGATGATAGGCTGCGCGGGGGGCGATTTGACCGGAGAAGTGCATTGACCACGACCACGCGACCGCGACTGCGCTTCTCCGAGCGCGTCATGGCGGTGACGGAATCGCCGACGCTGGCAGTCCTGAACCGCGCCACCGCGCTGATCCAGCGCGGCGTCGACGTCGTCGACTTTGGTCCCGGTGAGCCCGACTTTGCCACGCCTCGCGCCGTTGCCGAAGCCGGCAAGCGCGCCATCGACCGCGGCTTCACGAAATACACGAACGCCAGCGGCACCAAAGCCCTTCGCGACGCCATCGCCGGTCGCTACAACCGCCGCTACGCCACATCCCTTGGCGCCGACCACGTCATCGCCGGCAACGGCGGCAAGCAGGAGCTCTTCAACCTGATGATGGCCCTCATCGGCGACGGGGACGAAGTGATCGTCCCGGCGCCCTACTGGGTCAGCTTCCCCGACCAGGTCATCTTCGCCGGCGGCCGTCCGATCTTTGCCACGCTCGATCCGGACAACGGCTTCCGTCCGCGCCTGTCCGATATCGAGCCACTGCTCACCAGCCGCACCCGTGGCCTCATCCTCAATTCGCCGTGCAATCCCACCGGGGCCGTCATCACCGAAACGGAGCTGGCGAAGATCGTCGAGTGGTGCGCCGCTCACGAGCTGTTTCTCGTCTTCGACGAGACGTACGAGCTCTTCGTCTATCGGGGCGCCCGCCATGCCTCGGCGATGAAGTACTTCGAGCAGTATCCCGAGACCGTCGTCGTCGTGAACTCGATGTCCAAGACGTTCGCCATGACCGGTTGGCGTCTCGGCTACGCGGTCGCCCATCCGGAGATCGTGAAGGCTCTGGGTAAGATCCAGGGGCACTCGACCTCGAATCCGAGCTCCATCGCCCAGGCTGCCGCCATCGAGGCCCTCAACGGCGTCGACGAAGACGTGCAGCGGATGTACGACGCCTACTGCGAGCGGCGTGAGTGGCTCGTGCCCGAGCTGAACGACGTACCGGGCGTCTGCTGCACGGATCCGGACGGCGCGTTCTACGTCTTCCCCGACGTCAGCGCCTTCTTCGGGAAGGCGGGCATCACCGACTCGCAGTCGTTCGCCAACTATCTGCTCGACGAGGCGGCGGTCGCCGTCGTGCCGGGGGCGGCGTTCGGGGCCGACGAATACGTACGGATCAGCTACGCCACGTCGATGGAACGTCTCCGGGAAGGCCTCGCCCGCATCCGCGCCGCGCTCGCCCGACTGTGAGTGACGGAAATTACCCCTCGAAGCCTCCCGTTCCGCATCCAACAGACAACTGCAAGGAGATTCCGTGAAGAAGACCACTCAAACCATGCTGGCGCTTGCGCTGGCAACCGCGACGGTAGTGTCCGCTCAGACGACCACTCCCGCCGCGAAGCCGGCCGCTCCGGCGGCCCAGACTGCTGCGGCGTCGGCCCAGACTACTGCCACGGGTGACCCGATCATCGTGGCGGCGGGCGACGTTTCGATCCGCAAGTCGGAGTTCGAGAACGCCCTCAAGACCCTCCCGGCCGAGTACCAGCAGTACGCGATGGGCCCGGGCAAGAAGCAGTTCGCCGAGGACTTCCTGCGCATGAAGATGCTCGCCGCGCAGGGGATGAAGAACGGCCTCGACAAGGATCCGGAAGTCACGTCCCAGCTCGAGCTGATGCGCGCGAACCTCGTCGCCAATGCCCAGCTCAGCCGGATGGAGAAGGCGATCACTGTCCCTGACGCCGATCTGCAGAAGCTCTACAACGACAAGAAGAACGAGTACGAGCAGGTGACGGCCCGTCACATCCTGGTCGCGTTCAAGGGCAGCCCGGCCGCCCAGCCCGGCAAGCCGGAACTGACCGAAGAGCAGGCCAAGGCGAAGGCTGAAGACCTGCGCAAGCAGCTCGTCGGCGGCGCGAACTTCGAAGAGCTCGCGAAGAAGGAATCCGATGACCTCGGTTCCGGCTCGCGCGGCGGAGAGCTGGGCGCGTTCAGCCGCGGCCAGATGGTTCCGGAGTTCGAGAAGGCTGCCTTCGAAGGCAAAGTCGGCGACGTCGTTCCGGTCGTCCGCACGCAGTACGGCTTCCACGTCATCAAGGTCGAGAAGCACGAGTTCACCCCGTTCGCGGACGTGAAGGAAACCCTCCTCGGCCAGGAGCGCCAGAAGAAGCTTCAGGCCGCCCTCGACGCCATGAAGACCACGGCCAACCCGACGTTCAACACCGCTTACTTCGGCGAGCCCGCCGCCACCCCGGCCCAGGGCACCGAGCAGCAGGTGCAGCCAGCCTCGCAGCCGAGACCGTAAGTCACAGTCTTGCAACCAGCACAAAGGCCGGCGAAAGCCGGCCTTTGTTGTTTCTGGGAGAGGCGTTTTTGGTTTCCGGTTTTTTGGGTTTCGGTTCAACCAACAACCAAAAACCAACAACCAAAAACCAGCATACGCGCGCAGCGCGCTAGCGCTCGATCTCGAAATCCGCGGCAATCGACGGCAGCGCTTCGTTGAAGATCACCACCGTCTCCGAGATGGGGAAGAGCACCGTGTGGTTGCGCGACTGCACCTCGAGGACGACCTCGTAGTAGCCGCTCTCCTCGTTGATGGCGATCAGAGTCGCAGCCTTCCCTTTGACTTCGAGGGTCCGGTTGAAGATCGATACTTTCGACGGGATTTCCATGGCGCGTGAGGGTACGCACGCCACACAGGCAGAGTCAACGGCTAATCACCCCGGCTAACCGAGAATGATCGATTCGCCGGACACCGACGCGGAGTTTGGAGTGCGGCAGCGACGCCTCATCAGCTGCC
>DASWMP010000279.1:0-11721 GCA_036399695.1 Thermoanaerobaculia bacterium
CGCGGTGTACCGGTGCGCACTCGCGGTGTACCGGCGCGCACTCGCGGTGTACCGGCGCGCGCTCGTGGTGTGCCGGTGCGCACTCGCGGTGTACCGGCGCGCGCTCGTGGTGTGCCGGCGCGCGCTCGTGGTGTACCGGCGCGCACTCGCGGTGTACCGGCGCGCACTCGCGGTGTGCCGGCGCGTGCTCGTGGTGTACCGGCGCGCACTCGCGGTGTACCGGCGCGCGCTCGTGGTGTACCGGCGCGTGCTCGTGGTGTACCGGCGCGCGCTCGTGGTGTACCGGCGGAGGAGGCGGGTTTTGCCTCCGCAGGTACCGCTCTGTTACACGTGTCGCAGAGCGGTAGCTACGGAGGCAAAAGGCCTCCTCCTCCGCCACCGCACTCCGAGATTGCTCCGCGACGAAGCTATTTGAGGGCTAGGGTCACCGTCGCGCCGGGGGCTACGCCGTCCTGGACGGCAATCGGATCCGTCGGGTTGCGGGAGGCGGCGTCTCCGTCGTTGTCGAGGCGGGCTTCGATGCGCACTCTCGCCGGGAGGGGCTGGCCCATCATGCTGTCGGCGCTGCTGAGGTCGACCGTCAGGGGGAGGGAGCTGGCGGGGATGCGTTTGACGGCGACGGGCGGACCGGCGGAGACGCCGGCGGCGCGGGCGATCAGGTAGACGACGCCACCGGCGGCGACGCGGGCTCTCGCGGAGGGGTCGAGCTGGATCGTGACTTTGATCGACGGGCCGGCGGCCGGTGCGGGGGATACGGCGGGAGCGCCGCCGGTGGGAGTGCCAAGGGGCGGGTGGTCGGGAGGAAGCTGGTTGCCGCCGGGCTGCTGCTCGGCGGTCTGGGCCTGCGCGGCGGCGGCTTTGCGCATCTCGACGAGAACCTGGTCGAGGCGGGCCTTCTGCTCGGGGTGGGTCTTGATGGCCTCGGCGATCGCGGCAGCAGCGGCGTCGGACTGCCCCTGCTGCGTGCGGAGCCAGGCGAGGGCGACCCAGGCGTCGAGATTCTGGCCGTCGCCGCTCGTGGCCTTCTCGAGCATCGTCCCCGCTTCTTCGGTCTGCCCCATGGCCATGCGCACGAGGGCCTGGTAGGTCAGCGCCGTGCTGTCGTTCGGGGCCCGCTCGAGGACGAACTTCGTCTGCTCGAAGACGGCCATCAGGTTCTCGCGCTCGAGGTACGCCTGCGCGAGCTGGTTGCGAAGGCGAAGGTCGTTCGGGTTGCTCTTCACGGCTGCTTCGAGCTGCTGGACGGCGGGATCGTTCGCAGCCGGCTGCTGGGCCGGTTGCTGCCCCGCGGCCATCGGCGGGCCGCCCCCGACCATCGACTCCCCTTCGGCGCGCGGCTTGGCCGTCTGCATGACGAACCAGCCGAGGAAGAAGAGGGCGCTCGTCGAAGCGACGCCCCAGAGGAAGCCTTTGAACGTCGGGTCCATGGTGCCGGCGCGTCCGGCCGTGAGGTCGGTGGCGTGACTGGCGGCGGGACGGCGGCGGGCGCCATGCTCGTCGATGGCGCGCAGCACCTGCGCCGTCTCGATCTCGAGGCGCGTCCGCTCTTCGGCGCCCGTATCGGGATCGCGGAGTTGCTGGAGGAGCAGATCGCGCTTCGCTTCGAGGTCGCGCTGCTCGACGTCGACGTCACTGCCGAGCGTGCGCGTCTTTCCTTTGCTGAAGAAGTAGATGAAAAGCCCGCCGAGGATGAGGCCACCCGCGAGGATGGCGATGACACTCATCCAGTCTGTCGATCCGGTCATTGTTTCCCTTCGCCGACCATCTGCCGGACGCGCGCGAGATACGGATCTTCGGGCGTCGTAGTGGCGGAGGCGGCTGTGGTCGGTGATGCGTCGGCGGCCCGTGGGGCCGAGAGTCTGCGGAGGGCGAAATAGACGACGACCGCGCCCGCGAGCAGCGCCACGAACGGCAGCAGCCAGACGAGCGTGTTCATCCCTTCGAACTTCGGCTCGAGCAGCACGAACTGCCCATAGGACAGCTCGAAGTAGCGGAGGATCTGCTCTTCTGTATACCCGCGGGCGAGGAGCTCGCGCACCTGGCCCTTCATGTTGACCGCCATTTCGGACGGCGAGTCGGCCACCGAAAGCCCCTGACACACGGGGCAGCGGAGCAGCGCGCCGACTTCGTTCGTCCGCACGTAAAGCGCGGACGGTGGGACAGGAGTACCGAGCGGCTTGCCGACGAACTGCTCGGCGTCCGGCACCTTCGTTTCCTGCGAGTAAATCGCGGCAGCGAATGGCGTGAAGAGCAGGAGAACAACAGCGAGCGCGCGTTTCACTGCATCACCTTCTGCAGATGCTCCTGAAGGACGTCGGTGGTCATCGGACCGTTGTACTTCGCCACGATCCTGCCGCTGGCGTCGAGAAAGTACGTTTCCGGGACGCCACCGACGCCGTAGGCGATGGCGGTCTTTCCCTTCTCGTCGATGAGGGTCGGGTAGCTGGAACCGCGGGCGTCGAGGAAGCCCTGGATCTTGTCTTCGGCGTCCTGGAAGACGACGCCGACGAACTGCACGTTCGGCTGCACGCGGCGGGCGTTGGCGACGAGCACCGGATGCTCCTGCCAGCAGGGGGCGCACCAGGTCGCCCAGAAGTTGATGACGACCGGCTTGCCGCGGAACTGGGCGAGATCGACGGTGCGGCCGGAGCCGACTTCGCGCAGGGCGAAGGTCGGCGCGGAGCGGCCGATGAGGGGCGAGTTGATGGTTTGCGGATCGCGGCCGAGGCTGAGCGCGAGCAGGCCGACGAGCGTCACGCCGAGCAGCGCTCCGACGATCAGGACGGTACGGTTCATGCGGTTTCCGGCGCGGCGCCGATCGCCTCCTGCGCTTCACTCTTCACGACGACCGTGCGGCGCGTCGGGAAGAGCGCCATCAGGCCGCCGAGCCCCATCACGATCACGGCCAGCCAGATCCAGACGACGAGCGGCGTGGCGATGACGTGGATGCCGACGCTCTGCGAGACCGGATCGATGTTCATCAGCGAAAGATAGAGATCGCCGCCCGCGGTGGTGTAGACGTCAGGCGTGCCGATCGGCTCGCGCATCGACTCGTACTGGTTCATGCGCGGGGCGAGCGTGGCGATCCGCTTGCCCTTTTCGAAAACTTCGAAGTTGGCGATGGTAGCGACGCGGTGCGGCTCGTTCCTGATCTCGGTCCCGAGGAAGCGCAGCGTATAGCCGCGCGCTTCGATGGTCTGCCCTTTGGTGAGCTGGTGCTCGCTCTGCGTCTTGAGCGTCGTGCCGACGGCGATGGAGATGATCACCACGACCATGCCGGCGTGGACGATGTAGGCGGCGGTGCGGCGGCGTCCGCGGCGGAGCTGCCCTTCGACGAGCGCGTTGCCGAACGACGCGCCGCTCCGCATGCGCTGCCACATCGGCAGGAACATCTCGCCGATCGTGACCCAGGCGGCGTAGCCGCCGAAGGCGAGCGTGAGGAGCGTCCAGGGGCTGCGGATGCCGACGGCGAACCCGCTGATGGCCAGCACGGCCGCGCCGATGACCGGCGGGACGAGCTTCTTCTGCAGTTGCGCCTTGCTGGCGCGTCCCCACGGCAGCGCCGGACCGACGCCGAGAAGGAACAGCAGCACGGCGCCGAGCGGAACGGCCATCGCGTCAAAGTAAGGGCGGCCGACGCTCATCTGCTTGCCGTTGACCGCTTCAACGATGAGCGGGAAGACCGTCCCGATCAGGACCGTGAAGGTCAGCAGGACGAAGATCAGGTTGTTGACGAGGAACATCCCCTCGCGGCTGACCGGAGCGTCGAGGCGCCCTTCGGATTCGAGCGTGTCGATGCGCGTGGCCAGCAGGGCGATGACGAAGATGAGCGACGCGGCGAGGAAACCGAGGATCGTCGGGCCGATCTCGCTCTGCGTGAAGGAGTGGACGGAGTTGAAGACGCCGGAGCGCGTCATGAACGTCCCGAGGAGGACGAGCAGGAACGTCGACTGGACGAGCGTCACGGTCCAGCCTTTGAGGATGCCGCGCCGTTCGAGGACGAGGATCGAATGCAGGGCCGCGGTGGCCGTGAGCCACGGCAGGAGCGACGCGTTCTCGACCGGATCCCACGCCCAGTAACCGCCCCAGCCCAGGACCTCGTACGCCCACCAGCCGCCGAGCATGATGGCGATGGTGAGGAAGCACCAGGGCAGCAGCAGCGACGCACGGAGCGGCTTGACGAGCGACGGACCGAGGCGTCCGCGCAGCAGCGCCGCGCAGGCGAAGCCGAACGGGATGGTCATGCCGACGTACCCGAGGTAGAGGAACGGCGGGTGGATGGCCATGAGGACATGGTTCTGGAGCAGCGCGTTGGGGCCGGGGCCGTCGAACGGCGGGTTCGGCACGGTGAGGAACGGATTCGCGGGGCCGGCGATGAGGAGGCTGAAGAACGTCCCGGTGGCGAGCCAGACGCCGATGGCGTCCGGCATCGTGTCGGCGTTGTCGTTGCGGGTGAACCAGGTGGCACCGGCGATGTAGAGGCCGAGGACGAGCCCCCAGAAGAGGATCGACCCTTCGAGCGACGACCAGAGGCTGACGATCGTGACCCACGTCGGCACCGAGCGCGAGCCGACCTGCGCCACGTAAGAGACGGAGAAGTCGTGCGCCAGAAGGGCGTACTCCATCAGCAGCGTCGCCGCGACCATGAGCCCGCCGAAGATGTAGGCGAAGCGTCGCGCCAGGACCAGACCGTAGGCCCAGCGCTTACGGCCGGCCACGAAGCCGATCAGGGCGCCGCCTGCCGAGACGAGCAGCGCCGCGAGAATGAGGATGCGACCGAGGAGCGGGATCATGGGTTTCCTTGTTCGACCGACTTCATCATCCGTTCGAGCTCTTTGCGGTCGACCGGATGCCCCTTCTCCGGGGCCTTGTACTCGTTATTGTGCGAGACCATGAGGCGGCTCGATTCGAAGTGGCCGCCCGGCACCATCGTCCCTTCCACGACCACGCCGATGTTCTCGCGGAACATCTGCGGCGGGACGCCGGTGGATTTGACGCGGAGCATGCGGGTGGCGTCCTTGACGGTGAACTCGAGGCCGGAGCCCTGGTGGCGCACGATCGAGCCCGGCACGACCATGCCGCCGAGACGGATGTTCGCGCCGTAGGCCTTGTCCCCGGCCTTGTAGACGTCGCTCGGGGTCCAGTAGTAGACGAGGTTCTTGTTGATGCCGCTGCCGGCGATGATCGCGAAGGCGATGGCGGCCACGGCAATCGCCCCGATCATGAACAGGCGGGTCTTGCGGCGCATCGCGTCGGATGCAGTCGGGAGAGGGATGCTGCTCATCGGGATTCCTTGCGTAGGCGCATGAAGAGGGACACGGCGTAAATCGTCAGCACGCTGCCGGTGAGAACGTATGCAGCGATGACGAACTCCCACCCGCCCTCGACGATTCCGGTGGTCATGCGAGCTCTCCTGCTTCCTCGCCGCCGAACACCGGCGGGGCGGCCAGCTCGTTCTCGAGCCGCAGCGCCGCGATCCGGGAGCGAAGCATGAGGAAGCCGATCATGAGAAAGAGGATGCCGAAGGCGTTGACGCGCAGCGGCAGGTGAAAATCGGAGGAGACGGTCTGCGGCGTCGACTGTTGCTGGTGCAGCGAGTTCCACCATTTGACCGACATGTAGACGATCGGCAGGTCGACGGAGGCGATGATCGTCGCCACGGCCGACCAGGTGGCGCGGCGTGGCGGGTCGTCGACGAAGCGTCGCAGCGCCAGGATGCCGAGCATGGAGAAGAGCAGGACGGCCGTCGAGGTCAGCCTCGGATCCCAGTCCCACCAGACGCCCCAGGTCGGCTTGGCCCAGATCGCTCCCTGGCAGCAGAGCAGGAACGCCAGGACGACCGAGACCTCGAGGCCTGCTTCGAGCCGTGCGTCCCATTTGAAGTCGTTGTTGAAGAGGAAGACGATCGCCGTCACGAAGGCGAAGATGACGGCCAGCATCCAGTTCCAGGCCGTCGGGACGTGGACGTACATGATGCGCTGCACGTCTCCCATGTACTGCTCGGCCGGGGCGACGAAGAGGCCCTGATACGACCCGAACAGTAAGCAGGCGACGCCGAGGGCCAGCCAGACGTACGGAGCTCGTGACCGGGGGATGGCGGACATTGTTGACTCTAGTTTCTCACTCTTCGACGACGCGCGCGTAGAGCAGACCGCAAAGTGACCAGTAGATGAGGTCGAACGCGGCCAGCAGGATGATCCACGAGCGCGCCTGTCCCATCGGGTCTCCGAGGATGACGAGCGAGGTCGCTTTGACCGAGGCAAGCAGCGCCGGGACGATCAAAGGGAACAACAGCAGAGGGAGCAGAGTCTGTTTCGCCCTGACCTGCGCCGTCATGGCGGCGTAGAGCGTCCCGGGCGCGGAGAGCCCCGCCGTCCCCAGGATGATGACCAGCAGCAGCTTCAGGACCTCGCGGGTGCCGGCGTCGTACAGGACGACCATGACGGGCACGAGCATCACGCCTAACGCGATCAGTTGCAGCCAGTTGGCGATGGCCTTGGCGTAATAGAGCACCCGCGGATTGACCGGCAGGAGCAGCAATCCCTCGAGAGCCCGGTTCTCCATCTCCCCATGAAAGCTCTCGCTGAGCGTGAGCGTCGATGAGAGCAGCAGAGCCAGCCAGAGAAAGCCGCCGGAGAACGTCCGCAACGCCACCGCATTCGGCCCGATGGCAAAGCTGAACAACAGCAACGAAGCCGCCCCGAAGACGAACACGGCCAGGAGTTGCGCTTTGGTGCGCCACTGGAGGAGGAGCTCGGTGCGGAGGGAGGGGATCATGCGCGCCTCCGGACGCGCGTTGTCCGTTGTCCGTTGTCCGTTGTCCGTTGGTCTGCGGGGGGGGTGTTGTTTGGGGTTGTTGGTTTTGGGGGTTTGGTGCCGGAGAGCTCCGCCGAGCGCAGCACCAAAAACCAACAACCAACAACCAAAAACGAGTCTCCACCGGACACCGGACAACGGACAACGGACAACGTGTTCCGTTTCACGCGACGACCCTTCCTGCTTCCAGCTCGAGCCGCTCGTCGGCGTAGGCGCCCACGCGGTCCCACTGGTGGGTGGCGATGAGGATGGTGGCGCCCTGGGTGCGGAGGTCGCGGACGACGTCCTCCACGAGGGTAAAGCCCTGGGGGTCGAGGGCGCCGTAGGGCTCGTCGAGGAGGACGACTTGGGGGCCCTGGAGGAGGATCCGGGCGAAGGAGAGGCGCTTGCGCATGCCGGCGGAGAAGGTGGAGATGAGGTCGTTTGCGCGGGCTTCGAGGCCGACGCGCGCCAGGACCGGCGGCACGGCGGCGCGCGGCAGGCCGAGGTGGTCGGCGACGACTTCGAGGTTCTCGCGGGCGGTGAGCGCTTCGTACAGATAGTTGTAATGACTGAGGATCGCGGAGAGACGGCGGACGTCTTCCTTGTGACGGACGACGTCGAAGCCGCCGACGGTGGCGGTGCCGCGATCCGGACGGATGGCCGTGGCCAGGACACGCAGGAGCGTCGATTTGCCGGAGCCATTGCGGCCGACGAGCATGAGGACGGAGCCGCCACGAACGGTGAACGACACGTCGGCCAGCGCCCAGCGCCTGCCGTACCGTCGCGAGAGCCGCTCCACGTGGATCACAGAGTGGAGTATAGGGCGGCAGGCCCGGGGCTCGGGGCCCGGGGCCCGGGGCTCAGTCGGTGTCAGGCCCGAGGTTGGGGGGGGACACGTGCTCGAGATCGGGCTGACACTCCCCCGGACCTCGCGCCTGCCACCCCACCGGGGCCCGCGCCCTGAGCCCCGGGCTTCCTGGAACTTCATTGCCCCGCTCCACGGACCGGGCCGGATACACACCCATGCACTCTCCCCCAGAGCGCATCTGATCTCATCCGGCCCGTCGGGTCATGACCGGACAACTCATTTGCTAATTTGGGCGGACAAACTCACGTGCTTACCACACTTGTCCAAAGCGCGCTCCCACCCCGCGCGACCGCCGCGCTACACTGCGGCCGGATGTCTCGTGAGGAAAAGTCGGAGCGGAGCCGGCGGCAACTGCTGGATGCGGCGCTCTACCTTTTCTCGCATCAGGGCTACCGCGGCACGAGCGTGCGGGACATCGCGGAGCGGGCGGAGGTCTCGACCGGGAACGTCTACCATCACTTTCCGGACAAGGAATCGATCTTCCGCGCTCTCATCGACGAATACTGGACCGCCACGCTCAGCGAGGTCTTCCCCTTCCTGCGCGCGCTCCTCGGGCCTGACCCTTTTCCCGACAACCTCGAGCAGCTCGGCTTTGCGGCCCGCGACAGCGTGCGGCAGTACCGGCAGTACATGGCGCTGATCTACGTCGACGTCATCGAGTTCGAGGGGGAGCACATCCGCACCTTCTACACTGACATGCCGCAGCGCTTCGCGGCGATCTTCGAGCAGCATGGCGGCCTCGACGCCGTCCGCGCGCGGCTGCGGCCGAACGTCTCGCCCGTCTCCGCGATCCTGCTGACGACGCGCATCTTCTTCAACTACTTCACGCTGGAGATCCTCTTCGGCGTCCCGCAGCCCTTCGGCAAAGACTCGGGGGAGATCGTCAAAGAGATTGCGGATATCCTTCGCAACGGCATGTGCGACGAGTGAAGAAGTTGGGCGGTTGGCAGTTGGCGGTTGGGCAGTAACCCCGCACCACCGTGCCCGCTGCAGCCACTGCCAACTGCCTACTGCCGACCGCCAACTGCCCATAAACACGGAGGAGATTTGAAGAAATTCGGCCTCGCCCTGCTGCTGCTCGCAGCGTCCCTCGCCGTTCCCGCCTTTGCCCAGCAGCCGAACGACGACGAGTACACGAAACAGATCCGTCAGTTCACGACCGAGCCGCGCTTCATGACGGAGCTCGTCGACCACCTGCCCGCGCACCCCACCATCCCCACGCCGCTGAAGTTCCACGGCTACATCGCCGGCGCCGAGGGGAAGCTGACGTATGCGGAGGACGTGTACCGGTACATGCGCGCGCTCGATGAAGCGTCGCCGCGCGTGCTGGTGCAGTCGATCGGCAGGAGCGAGGAAGGTCGGGAGATGATCGTCGTGATCATCGCGAACGAGGAGACGATCGCGAACCTCGACCGCTACCGCGAGATCACCCGCAGGCTCTCCGACCCGCGCAAGCTCACGGACGACGAAGCGAAGCGGCTCATCACCGAAGGCAAGCCGATCTACTACGCCACCGGCGCGATGCACTCGCCGGAGACCGGCAGCCCCGAGATGCTGATGGAGCTGGCCTACCGCCTCGCCGTCGAGGAGACACCGGCCATCCGCTCGATCCGCGACAACATGATCACGCTGCTCACGCCCGTCATCGAGGTCGACGGCCGCAACCGGCAGGTCGACCTCTGGCGCTGGCGCCAGGCCAACCCCGGCGTGCCGACGCCGCCCCTCGTCTACTGGGGGCACTACGTCGCGCACGACAACAACCGCGACCAGATCGGCATGGCTCTGTCGCTCAGCCAGAACCTGGCGCGGACCTACTTCGACTTTCATCCGCAGGTCGTGCACGACCTGCACGAATCCGTCCCCTTCATGTACATCTCGACCGGCACCGGTCCGTACAACCCGGCCCTCGATCCGCTGATGATCGACGACTGGCATCGCATGGCCTACCACGAGGTCGACGAGATGACGCGCCGCGGCGTGCCGGGCGTCTGGACGCATGGCTTCTACGACGGCTGGGCGCCGAACTACATGTTCTGGATCGCCATGGGGCACAACTCCATCGGCCGCTTCTACGAGACGTACGGCAACCGCTGGCCGACGACGGAGACGCGCGTGGTGCGCGGCGCGAGCGACCGCGCCTGGTACCGCCCGAATCCGCCGCTGCCGACGGTGAAGTGGTCGCTGCGCAACAACGTCAACCTCCAGCAGTCGGGCGTCCTGCTCGCCCTCACGGACATGGCCGCGAACCGGGAGCGCTGGCTGGACCGCTTCTACACGCTGGGCAAGCGCTCCATCGCGAAAGCCTCCAATGAAGGGCCGGCCGCGTACGTCTTCGACGGCTCGCAAAAACGGCAGGGGCAACTGCACGACCTCATGGCCCTGCTGAAGCGCCACCAGATCGAAGTGCACGTCGCCGACGCGCCGTTCACGATGAAGACGAACTGGCCGCCGAACGCGAAGGACGAGAAGGCGGTGGACTTCCCGCGCGGCTCGTTCGTCGTGCGCATGGACCAGCCGTACTCCCGCCTCGCGGACGCGCTGCTCGACGTGCAGTTCGTGCGCGGCGACGAGCGCGTTTACGACGACACCGGCTGGACGCTCGGGTACCTGAAGAACGTGACGTTCGCGCGCGTGGCCAATCCGGACGTGCTGAAGGTGAAGATGACGGAATGGGCGGGCACGCCCTCGGCCTCGCCGCTGCGCGGCACGCTGGCCATCGCCAACAACGCCGATACGTCGCTGGCGCGGCTCCGCTTCGCCGCGAAGGACGCGCGCATCCTCGTCACTCAGGAGGAGTTCACCTCCGGCAAGCAGAAGTTTCCGGCCGGCACGATCCTGGTCGACAACGTCCCGGCGCCGGGCGGGCTGAATCTCAGCGTCACGCCCATCGACAAGCTGCCGAACGTGAAGACGCGCGAGCTGCGCGCCCCCCGTATCGCGCTGATGCACACCTGGCAGCGCACGCAGGATGAAGGCTGGTGGCGCCTGGCCCTCGAATCGATGGGGGTGCCGTTCGATTACATCTCGACGCAGGACGCCTCGGCGATGCCGGCGCTGCGCGAGCGCTACGACGTGATCCTCTTTCCGCCCTCCGGGCTGGCGCCGTCCGACATCGTGAACGGCTTCCCCGCCGGCCCCCCGATGCCCTGGAAAAAGACGGACCTCACGCCGAATCTCGGCGGCGTCGATGAGACCGACGACATGCGCCCCGGCCTCGGCCTCTCCGGCGTCGCGAACCTGCAGCGCTTCGTCGAGGACGGCGGCCTGCTGCTGACCTCGCGCGATACGTCGGCGCTGGCGGTGCAGTACGGCCTGGCCCGCTGGGTACGCGTCGTCGAGTCGTCGAAGCTGAAATCGCCCGGGACGATCGTCCTGGCCACGGTCGTCGACAGGAAGAGCCCCGTCGTGGCGGGCTACGACGAGACGCTGCCGGTCGTCTTCGCCGGCTCGCCGATCTTCCGCGTCGGCGCGCGCGAGGAGCGCGATCAGGAGTCCCGCCCCAGCGGCCGCGGCACGCGCACCGGCGATCCCGACGTGCCGCAGGGCCGCCCGTACGTGCCGTTGCCGGAGCGGGCGAAACCTGCGCCCGGCGAGGAAGGCTTCCAGCCGCCGGAAGACGCTCCCTGGTCGGCCGAAGCGATCATGCCCCGGCCGGAAGACCGCCCGCGCGTGCTCGTCTCCTTCGCCGCGAAAGCGGATCAGCTCCTGCTGTCCGGCATGCTCGAAGGTGGCGAGGAGATCGCCGGCAAGCCGGCCGTGATTCTCGTCCCGCGCGGCAAGGGCAACATCATCCTGATGAGCAACAACCCGATGTGGCGCATGAACACGGAAGGGTCGTACGCGCTGGTGATGAACGCGATCATGAACTGGGACGCGCTGCGATGAGCTGGTCGCCCGCGCAGTACGAGAAGTTCAAGGCCGAGCGCCGGCAGCCGTTCGTCGATCTGCTGTCTCTGATCGAACGGAAGCCGCACATGCGCGTGGCCGATCTCGGCTGCGGTACGGGCGACCTGACGAAGGAGCTCCACGAGTCGCTCGATGCCGCGCAGACGCTC
>DASWMP010000280.1:0-10292 GCA_036399695.1 Thermoanaerobaculia bacterium
GTGGCGAACGCCACCGCTCTTTTACACGTGTAGCAGAGCGGTGGCGTTCGCCACCGCACTCCGAGATTGATTACGCCCCGCAGCCCGCCGGCGTTCGCCACCGCACTCCGAGATTGATTACCGCCCCGCCGCCCGCCGCCGCGTCACGACTGACGTCACACTCGCCGCCGCGCTGGTCACGCTGCCGCACCCGTTCTCCACGCGCACCCAGAACTGCGTGGCCCCACCGATGGCGGGCGTCAGCAGCACCGGGGAGCTGCCGCCGACCGGCCGGGTGAAATCGAACACCGGCCCTTCGTACCAGCGATAAACCAGCGACGTCCCGCTCGCCGAGACGCTCAGCAGCGCGTTCGCGCCGGGCGTCACGACGACGTCCTGCGGCTGCACGCCGATGGACGGCGCCACGCAGCTCGTCACGACGCGGATCGTCACGGCCTCGCTGTCCACCGCGCCACAGAGATTCGTCGCCCGCAGCCAGAAGGAGGCCGGTGCCAGCAGCGGCGGAGTCGTGATCGACGTCCCGATGCCTGCCGGCCGCGACGTGTCGCCGGCCGCTCCCTGATACCACTGCAGCGTCAGCGGCGCGGTGCCGGTGATCGTCGCGGAGAGCATCGTCGTCTCCCCCACCACCACGTCCCCGCCGACCGGCTGCACCACGATGCGCGGCACGAAGCAGGGCTGCACGCTGATCGTGATGGTCTGCGTCGACGCGCTCGCGCCGCAACTGTTCGTCACCTGCGCCCAATAGCTCGTTGTCGACGATGGTTTCACCAGAATGGCCGGACCAGCACCGATCGGTGACGACGTATTGCCGCTCGCTCCGCGATACCACTGCACCGCCACCGCCCCTCCGGTCGCCGTCACCGTCAGCGCCACCTCGGCGCCCTGGATGATCGTCTGGTCCGGCGACTGCGCGTCGATGCGCACCGCCGGACATCCCGCGACCGTGATCGTGGCGGTCTCGCTGTCGGCCGCCGGCGCGCAGCCGTTCGACACGCGTACCCAGTAGCTCGTCGTCGACGCCGGCTGCACCGTGATCACGGCGCCGGTGCCGATCGGCACGCGCGTATCGCCGCGCACTCCCTGGTACCACTGGAACGACAGCGGCCCGTCGCCGGTCGCCGCGACGGTGAGCGTGATCGGCTCCGAGCTCGCCAGCGATACGGACTGCGGCTGCGTCGCGATCGACGGCGCGGTGCACGCCGGACCGGCGCCATAGACCGCGGCGATGGCCTCGACGTCCCACGACTGCAGGTTCGCGCCGAGGCGGTCGTTGTTGAAGTCCACGGTGGAGCTCATGATCGCGAGCGACGTGCTCGTGCCACCGGCCGGCGGCTCATCCGAGTGACGCAGGCCGAGCGTGTGGCCGAGCTCGTGCGTCATCACGTGATCGAAACCGAGCCCCGCAACCCCCGGCGTGCGCAGCCCGTCCTGCACGACGAGGTCGGCCTCGACGATCGTGCGGAACGTCTCGCCGGCGAAGGTGTGGGTAGCGCTACCGAACCAGGCCCCGCCGATCGCCAGGGTCCCGCCCGTCGCCGGGTTGAACGTCCCCGACACCTCGCCGCTCGGATCGTTGAACTGGATCGAGTTCACACCGTCCGACGCGAGAAAAGCACTGTTCCGCGTGGTCGTCCCGCCGTAGCTGTAGACGATGTTGGACGAAGGATCGGACGTCCAGGTCGAGATGCCGATCTGCGCGGCCGGGACTCCGCCGCCCACCGCGCCCGGCTGCACGCCGTTGCTGAGGAACGTGACGCCCGCCGGGAAACGATTCCAGCGGATCCCCTGGCCGTCGCTCTGGATCAGGTAACTCGTCGCACTCGCGGCCTCGGTCGCCGCAACGAACCGGCGCGGATCGCGCGCGATGTAATCAATGGTGGAGTTTTCCCCGCGGGCAACGGCGCGGACGTACTCGAGAAAGGCATTCGCCGCCCGCCGCGGCTCGCGATGCACGGCGCCGTCGAGGGCGAAGCCGCACACCTCCGCCCGCAACGCCAGTTGCTGCTGCAGATGGAACACGCCGATGACGAGATCGCGCGAAGTCCAGTCACCACGCCCGTTCACGTCCAGCATCAGCAGCAGCCGCTCACCGGACGCGTATCTCGGACTCCCGGCGATGGCCAGTCCGACACCGTCCACGAACCCGCCCGGCGCCACGACCGTCAGCGTCTCCCCCGCCCGCGGCGAGCCTTTGACCGCTTCCTCGACCAGCATGGCCGTGACGGTCTCGATGGAGCCGGAGGCCGTCCGCCGCGAGTACGACTCCCCGGCCGTAGCCACGACAATTGCGCGGGAGGCCCGCACGAGCGTCTCGTCGGGCGCCACCAGAAACGTAGCCGCACGAGCCAGCGGAGCCAGGAAAAACAGCACGAGCAGCAGGGAACGACGCATGGGACCTCAGGATAGTTGATCAAACATCAATGGGACCAATGGGACAGATGGGATCTCATCAGTCCTATAGGTCCCATCGTTCCCGGTCACTTCCGGGCGTACTTGAAAATGGTGTACACAATCCACCACCCCGCCTTGATGACGCCCGTAACAGTCCCGCTGATCTTCGATTTCCCCACCCGCTTGCGGTAGCTCACCGGCACTTCCGCCACCCGCGCCCCGAGCTGCAGCGCCCGCACCTGCATCTCCACGGTCCAGCCGTAGCGCCGGTCGCGCATCCCGATCCGGTCCAGCAGCTCCCGCCGGATGGCCCGGAACGGCCCCAGGTCCGTGTACCGGTGCCGGTAGATCACCGCAATCAGATGCGTCGCCAGCCAGTTCCCGAACCGCTGCTGCGGCGTCAGCGCTCCCCGCTCCACCCGCACCCGCGACCCGATCACCAGATCCGCCCGCCCGCTCAGGACCGGCTCCAGCAGCGCCCGCATCTCCCCCGGATCGTCCGACCCGTCCGCATCCATGAAGACCACCACCTCTACATCGTCCGCCAGCACCGCCAGCGCCCCCGCACAAGCAGCCCCATACCCCCGCTCCGGGACAGAGACCACCTCTGCCCCACCCGCCCGCGCCACCTCGGCGGTTGCATCCCGGCTCCCGTTGTCCCCCACGATCACGTCCCGCACGAGCCCCCGGTCGATCTGCGCCAGCAACGCCCCGATGGCGCTTTCCTCGTCGAGGGCGGGGATCACCAGCGCGATGCGCTGGGTGGTTTTTGGTTTCTGGTTTTCGGTTGTTGGTGGCAAAGCGGTCACGTTCCTCGATTATCCGCACCAAAAACCAAAAACCAACAACCAACAACCGCCTCCCATTGTTGACATACTCACTCAACAAACCCAACAATCTCCCCGTGCGCATGACCGCGGCCAGCGAATACGCCTGTCTTGCCCTCCTCGCCATCGGCGAGCGGGGGGACGAATGGTGCAAGCGGCAGCAGATCGTCGAGCGGTTCGACATCCCCACGAACTACCTCGAGCAGGTGCTGCGCAAGCTCGCGATCGCGGGGCTCGTGGTATCGCGGCGCGGCGCCGACGGAGGCTTCCGCCTGGCCAAGCCGCCCGGTGAGATCGTCATCGCCGACGTCGTCCGAACCATCGACGGCGCGCTCGCCCCGACTCGCAGTGTCAGTCCCAACTTCTACCAGCCGAGCCCCGTCGAGGCCTCGGCCGCATTTCATCACCTCTTCCGGAGAGTGCGCGACGCCATCGCCGCCATCCTCGAAGAGGCGACCCTGGAGGAGATCCTTGCCAACGAAAGAGCTGCTGATGCAAAGCGCAACCGACGTCGCCACGTCGCTCGTCCCGCGACTCGCCGAGGCTGAGCCGGAGCACGACCGCAAAGGCGTGCTCGCCGCCGATAACCTCAGGCTGCTCGCCGAGGCCGGCCTCCTCACGCTCAATGTCCCGCGCGAGCACGGCGGACTCGGCGAACGCCTCGGCGGCACCCTCGAGACCCTGCGCATTCTCGCCCAGGGCTCGCCGTCCACCGCGCTCATGCTGGCGATGCACACCTCCACGCTCGCCCACTACCTCATCGAGAGCGCCGATCCGAAACAGCGCGCCTGGGCCTACGGCGAAGCCGTCGCCGGCAAACTCTTCGGCGTCGCCAACTCCGAGGCCGGTGCTGCCGGGGACGTGAAGCAGTCCAAAGCCGAGGTCCGCGACGGCCACGTCTTCGGCGCGAAAAGCTTCTGCTCCATGGGCACGCACGCCGACTACTTCATGTTCGCCGCGCGCGATCAAGCCGGCACCGTCGATTACTGGCTCGTCGCCAACGAGCGCGTCACGGTCGACACACCCTGGAACGCCGTCGGCATGCGCAGCAGCGAGAGCGTCTCCCTGAAGTTCGATGGCGCCCCGGTCGTCGGCCCCCTCGCCTGCCGCGGCCTCCTCGACGGCATCAACAACCGCCACTGGGCCACCCTCTCCTTCACCGCCATCTTCATCGGCATCGCCGAATCGCTCCTGGAAGAAGTCACGAAACAGAAGAGCGGCATCCTCCAGGCCACCAACGCCGTCGACCTGCATCTCACGCTGCAGGCCTGCCGCTCGTTCCTCCGCCACTGCGTCGAGACCGAGCCGCCGGTGACGGACGGCGCGTATCGGAAACTCGTCCGCGACTGCAAACTCTTCGTCACCCGCTCCCTGGCCCGCGAAGCGTCGGCGGTCTGGATCGCGCAGGGCGGCTCGTCCTACCGGTTCGACTCCTCCGTCTCCCGCAAGATCCGCGATCTCATGGCCGGCCCCGCGCTGCGCCCGCCCGTCGGGGTGAGCTTCGATGAGCTGTGGGGGGAGTTGCGCGGCTGACGGCGCGGCGGACGTTTTCGCAGCGCCCAAACGCACTTCGAGCCGCGTTTCCGCGGCTCGTTTGGCGATCTAAATATGGGTCCGGCTAGGATCGACGCTTACATGGATAGTGGCTTCCATGTCTGTAAAGCCGTGAGAGATCGAGAGAGAGAGATTCGCAGGCCCCACGACTTTGCTGTTGTCAGATCCAAGTTCCCGCTCGGAGAGCTGCCAACCCTGACCAGACCCGAGGAGAATCATACCGCACACTTTTACCCGTGTCCACCCTTCCGGAAGTCATGACGCGGAAAAGTTCCATCAAACTCTTCGTACCAGTTTCCGCGCGAAATATCCGGCCCCTGCCAGGCCCACCATCACGGCCACGATGGTCAGCGCGCGCGACCCTCCGCTGTAGATGTCGGGCCGCCGGAACATGTTCACCGTGAGCACACCGGCGACGATGAGATAGAGCGCGATGCGCACCGCATAGAGGATCGGCTGCGGACGTTTCGAACGGATCGTGTCGCTCCACATGATCCAGAGCATCACCGTGATCGCCGCAATCGCCATCCCTGGCGCCGTCATGATCATTTGAGCTTTTCGTACTCCTCGGGTTTGTAACCGAACACCGCGCTCCCCTTCGTCAGGACGAGCGGCCGCTTCATCAGGTTCGGCTCCTCGAGCATCAGGGCGATGGCCTGCTGCTTGGTCATCTTCGTCACGTCCAGGTTCCGCTCTTTGTACGCGGGGCTGCGCGTGTTGACGAAGTCCCCCAGATGTTCTTCGTCGATCAGCCGCTCGAGCAGCTCGCGGCCGGGGGGGTGTTTTGCCAGATCGTGTTTCACGAGCTCGATTCCGCGACCTTCCAGGTCGGCGACCGCTTTGCGGCAGCTCGTTCAGCTCGGCTTCAGATAGATGTCGGCTTTCGTCATTTCTTCTTCACCCACCAGGCGTTCGGATCGGCCTTCGCGGCCGGCGGCGGCTGAGTCGCATGCTTCGGCGCGAGCTCGGCGATCATCTTCTGGACGTCCGGCGTGCAGCTTCCGCCGCACTGACCGAGCGTGGCGGTGGTCCGCGTCGCCACCTGGCTCAGCGACCACGCCCCCTCACGGATCGCTTTTTCGATCGTGCGGTACTTGATGTTGTTGCACCGGCAAACGGTTTTGAGGCCGCGGATGGCCGGATGCAACGACTCCTCGGAATCGGAATCCATTACGGCCGAGGCTAACACACACCCGGGAAAGGGGCTTCCCTGCACGGCCTGAGGGTTGCTACTTTACTCATCCCATGTGCCGAAACATCAAGACGCTCTTCAATTTCGAGCCCCCGGCCACCGAGGAGGAGATCCGCGCCGCCTCACTCCAGTTCGTGCGGAAGCTCTCCGGGTTCACGAAGCCGTCGAAAGCCAACGAGGCGGCGTTCGACGAAGCCATCGAGCAGGTCACCGCCGTCGCGCAGAAGCTCCTCGACTCCCTCGTCACCAACGCCGAGCCGAAAGACCGCGAGATCGAAGCCGAACGGGCCAAAGCCCGGTCAGCCGAACGATTCGGCACCACGTAGGCCGAGGCTGCCGGCCTGAAGCCAGAAGAATCCGACGCGAAATCACACAAGTCCGACCTGAAGTCACACAAGTCCGACTTGAAGTCACACAAGTCCGACTTGAAGTCACACACGTTCGACCTGAAGTCACAAAAGTCCGACTCAATGTCACACAAGTCCGACTTGAAGTCACACAAGTTCGACCCGAAGTCACAAAAATCCGACCTGAAGTCACACAAGTGCGACCCGACGTCACACACGTTTGACTTGAAGTCACAAAAATCCGACCTGGAGTCACACACGTTTGACCTGAAGTCACCTGAGTCCGACCTGAAGTCGCTTCTTTCCGGGCTCGGTCAGCCCTTCCGGCCGACCCTGGCCGCCAGAGTCGTCTGGCGTGGCTTCCCGACCTGCGGCTTCGGCCGGGCGACCGAGCGCGAGCCCGGCGCCCCCGATCCCGGCGCCGCGGAGGGCGGCAGCGACAGCTTCGGCAGCTTGCGCGAGAGCGAGAGGCTGGACGTCCCGGCGCGCGGCTTACCGATCGAAGGTTTTCGCATTGCCTAATCCTAACTCACTCGCTAGAATGCGCCCCGCCCCAGCCGGCGAGGAATTTTGTACTCCGAGTCGCGTTAGGGTTCGTGCCAAAAGCGTGGGGCTGTAGCTCAGTTGGGAGAGCGCCTGAATGGCATTCAGGAGGTCATCGGTTCGATCCCGTTCAGCTCCACCAACCTACGCGAACAACTGACGGCGGCCGCAAGGCCGCCGTTTTTGTTTTCAGGGACAGCCGGTTGCCCGAGAACGGCCGCCAGCGCCCGCCGAGGCGTCGAGCAACCTTCAACCTTCGCGATCCTGGCGAACGACCTCCACAGGATCGAGGGCATCGACCGGCAGCGCCGGCGCCGCCCGCCGAAGGCGCTCGATCGTCTCCTGGCGCGTCCGCCGTGACTCCAACTCAGGGATACGGGCCAGATCGGCGACAGCCTGTTGCGCGAGACTTCGCCGCTGCCGGTTGGCCCGCTCCGCCAAGGCAGCGTAGAGATCGTCGGGCATGTCTCGGATCTGAAGAGACGGCATGAACACCGAAACGCATGCATTTCGTGTACTCATTCCGGCAACGCAAAACGGCGGCCTCGCGGCCGCCGCTCGTCGTATGTGTAGGACAGGCACTCCTGCCTGTCCACCCCTGGTGCACGGACAGACAAGAGTGTCTGTCCTACATCACACCAAGGTGCTGGTTGCTAGATGCGGTTCGGGTCGTTCTCGCCGGTGATGTCGCTCTTCAACTCGCCGTAGCCTTCGCGAATCGAGCCCTTGGCGCGTTCGGCCTTACCTTCCACTTCGGTGCTGCGGTCGCCGACGAGTGCGCCAAATCCTTCTTTGACCGCACCCTTGACCTGCTCGAGCTTCCCTTTGATCTGATGTTCGTTTCCGCTTGCCATGGATAGAACCTCCGAGGGTTATCTGTAGCAAGTGGGGTACCAGGGTGGACCGTTTTGATAGCCGGTGGTCGGTGGTCGGTGGTCGGGTTTTGCTTAGCTGGTTTTTGGTTGTTGGTTTTTGGTTGTTGGTGCTGCGCTCGGCGAACCATCCCTGACGTAGCGAAGCGCCAACAACCAACAACCACCAACCGCCTCACCCTCGCTTCACCGCCTCCCGCTCATCATGCCTCCGTCCCACCGTGTACCCGTTCGCGGCCCAGCCGGCGGTGACGGCGACGCCGAGGGCGGCGATGGTGCCGATGCCGGCTCCGGCGGCGTGGACGGCGCCGATCAGCCACCCGACGAGGGCGTCGTTGCCGCGATAGACGAAGGTGTCGATGAAGTTCTTCGCCTTGTACCGCTCCTCCGGGGTGACGACGGTGAACAGGACCTCGCGGCCCGGCCGGGTGAAGCCATGCTCGCCGACGCGGTGGATGACCTGCAGCACGGCGATGAGCCCCAGCCGCGGGAAGAACGCCAGGGCCGCCAGACCCGTGCCGATCAGCGCCGGCGCGGCGGCGAGCGCGAACTTGAGTCCGAAGCGCGTCAGGACGCGGGACGTGATCAGCGCCTGCGTGATCACGGTGATGCTGTTGTTCACGAGGTCGAGCAGCGCGAAGTAGCGCGTCCGCTCGCCGGAATCGGCGATGGTTCGCTTCACGATGTCCGCCTGCTCGAAGTACAGCAGCGTCGACACGGTCGTGTAGCAGATGACGATCAGCGCGATACGCCGCAGCGTCGGCGACCCCAGCGCCAGCTTGATGCCTGACAGGATGTGCCCGCCGATCTTCTGCTGCGGCGGCGCATCGACCCTCCGCCGGATGAAGAGCGAGAACAGGGACGCCAACCCGAGGAACACCGCGGAGATGGGCAGGAGATTCATCGGCCCGATCCTGGGCGCCAGCAGGGCGGTGATCATCGGTCCGCCGATGGCCCCGGCCGTCCCGCCGATGGCGATGATGCCGTACATCTTCCGCGCCTCGGCTTCCTCGAACGAATCGGCCATCAGGCTCCAGAAGACCGACACCATGAAGAGGTTGAGCACCGAGATCCCGATGAACAACGCCACGCCCCACGTCACGACGTTCGCCCCCTGCAACCCGGCATACGTCGCCAGCAGCAACACCGCACAGATGGCATACGTGGCGGTGGCAATGGCTTTCCGCTTCACCCGCGCCACGACCCACCCGAACAACGGCACGAGCAGCAGGGTGGCCACGAACGTCGCGGTAAACAGCCACGGCAACTTTTCGATCCCTGCCCGCGCCCCGATCTCATCCCGCACGGGACGCATGACAAAGTAGCCGCACAGAACGCAGAAGAAGGTCAGAAACGGCAACACAGCCCGACGCATGGCGCGCAAGGCTACATCCCGACGGCTTTCATGCTCGGCAACGTCGTGGTTAACGTTGGGAAACGACCGGAGGCCTCCGGCCGTCACCGCCGTCACCACACCCGGCGACGCGCAAGCGGGGCCGATACGCAGCAACGATCTCGGAGTGCGGTGGCGAATAGCCACCGCTCTGCTACACGTATAAAAGAGCGGCCGCTGATCGCCACCGCACTCCGGGATTACTACCGCGCCATCACCCGCTCCTGCAGCGCCCGAATCACAAACGTCGCAGCAGCATCTCCCACCTCGATCCACTCGCTCGTCATATCGCCTACGCGCGTATCGAGCGCGTCATCGTGCATCGGGTGCACGATCGGCGCTTCGCCGTTGGCGATCACTCTCCGCAGCTCGAACAGTCGCGGCAGTGCGCGGCGGCCGCCGAGGGCGTCGACGGCGCAGCCGAGGCGGAGGATCGAGGTCTCTTCGTTCTCGTCGGCGCGGGCGAGATGCAGCAGTTGGAAGAGTGCCGTTCCCTCGTCCGTCGACGCGAGCTGCTGCGTTCCGAGCTGCAGGCCGTCGTACCAGGCGACGACGTCCGCGAGCGGCAGACGTTGAGGCGCTTCCGCGTACTCGAAAATCCGCGTACTGAACGTCAGCTCGCGTACGCGCAGCTCGCCGCCTGTGATCGAGACCGTGCCGCCGAATGACGCGGGCGCCGACAGGTTGAGCAGCAGAAAGAGGTCGTGGAAAAACAGCTCGACGTAAGCGGGCGCATCGCGGCGGTCGACGTCACCGCGCACCTTCACCTCCAGGCGGATCTCCGGCGTGCCGAGGTCCGCCGGCCAGTCCGCAATCACCCGTACATTCCCATACACCCGCTCGCGAATCACAGCCGCCGGAATCCCTTCGCCGCGCGCGATCTCCGCTTCGTATCTGAGCTCGTTCATGCTCGCACCTCCGGCCCAAAGCATCTCCCGCCGCAACCACCCGTCCGCGAATCTCTACCCCTCGTACCTCGGCGCGTCTGCCACTCCCTCGGCAGCGTCCCAAGTCCCCCGCGACCGCTCTACGATCCGTGGACGCCACCCCTGCCGAGTTTCCCTTCCGAGGAGGTCGGATGACTGAACGGACGACGGGTGAAGAAATCCTCGGCCGATCAGGAAGCCCGAGGTAATGCGTGCTGGAAGTGCGCGGACGTGCTGCGATCTT
>DASWMP010000281.1:0-12268 GCA_036399695.1 Thermoanaerobaculia bacterium
CCCCCCCCCCCCCCACTCCAAGATTGCCGGGACGGCTTTTACGCTCTGACGATTTTCGCGGCGCCGGTGTGCACGATGTTTCGGGTGTCGACCACGAGCTTCGTCTGTGCGTAGAGCGCCTGATCCTTGAATGCGGTATGCGGGGTCGACACGAGGATGGCGTCGTACTTGGCGAACTCCTCGGCGGTGCAGGGTGTCGAGGCGAGATCGAGATGATGCTTGCGTCCCTGGCGGGCCACGGGGATGAAGGGATCGCAGTACGAGACCTTCGCTCCCTTCCCCATCAGCATCTCGATGAGCTCGAAGGACGGCGATTCGCGGTCGTCGTCGATGTCCGGCTTGTACGACAGGCCGAGGACCAGGACCGTGGCGCCGACGATGCTCTTGCCGGCCTGATTCACCGCTTCGACCGTGCGATCGACGGCGTAGCGCGGCATCGACGTATTGATCTCGCCGGCGAGCTCGATGAAGCGCGCCCACGTCCCGTACTCGGCTGCCTTCCAGGTCAGATAGAAGGGATCGAGCGGGATGCAGTGGCCGCCGAGGCCCGGGCCGGGATAGAAAGGCATGAAGCCGAACGGCTTCGTCTTCGCCGCTTCGATCACTTCCCAGACGTTGATGCCCATGCGGTCGAACACGACCTTCATCTCGTTGACGAGGGCGATGTTCACGGCGCGGAAGATGTTCTCGAGGAGCTTCGACGATTCCGCCACCTCGGGCGACGAGACCGGCACGACCTGATCGATGATCGCGCCGTACAGCTTGACCGCCGCTTCCTGCGACGCCGGGTCCATGCCGCCGACGACTTTGGGGATGTTGCGCGTGTTGAAGCGGGGATTGCCCGGATCTTCGCGCTCGGGGGAGAACGCCAGGAAGAACTCGCGGCCGCACTCGAGCCCCTTGGCGGTGAAGCGCGTCAGCAGTTCCTCGCGCGTCGTGCCCGGATAGGTCGTCGATTCGAGGACCACGAGCTGGCCGGGACGGAGATGCTGCGCGATCGTTTCGCCGGTGATGCGGATGTACTTGAGGTCGGGCTCACGATGGTCGCCGAGGGGCGTCGGGACGCAGATGAGGATGGCGTCGCATTCGCCGAGGCGGGAGAAGTCGGCCGTGGCGACGGCCGGGCCGCCGACGAAGGAGTCGCGCACCCGCTCCGCACCGATGTGGCGGATGTACGAGTCGCCGCGGTTGAGCGCCTCCGCCTTTGCTTCGTCGACGTCGAAACCGAGGACCGGAAAGCCGGCTTCGGCGAACAACAGCACCAGCGGCAGACCGACGTAGCCGAGACCGATCACACCGACGGTCGCTTCGTGGCGCTCGATCTTGCCGACCAGCGCGGCGGCCGGGGATTCACTAGGCATTTTCAAAGACTCCGCAACAGATTGAGTAGAAAAGCTGCGGCCGGGACGTTTGGTCCCGGCCGCGGCAGGTGATGCGAGAAAGTAACGTTCAGCGCGGTCCGACGATCTTCCAGTCGGTGGTCGCGGACGGCAGCGCGACAGTGCCGATCCGCTGGCCGCCGCCGCAGCGCCACAGCGTATTGGCGCCGGTGGCACTGTTGCGCCACACGGTGTCCTGCCAGCCGTCGGAGTCGAAGTCTCCGGTGGCCACGAGCGACATGTTGGCGCCCAGCTCATTGCCCATCGTCGTCATGTACCAGAGCTCGTTGCCGGCGAGGAACCAGACGGCGACGTCGCCGTTGAACGAGTTGTGCCAGATCAGGTCGGACCAGCCGTCGTTGTTGAGGTCCGTCATGGCCTTGAACTGCCAGACGGAAGCCGTGACGGCCGGCAGCGAGGTGGTCGCCGTGAGCGTCGTCCCGGTCATGTACCAGAGCACGTTGTTGCCGCCGGCCACGTTGCGCCACGCCAGGTTGTCGGTGTCGTCGACGCCGTAGCGGAAGACCGAGCTGAGGGTCCACGAGAGCGGAACCGTGGCCATCGCGTCGGTGCCCATGTACGCCGGCCCGCGCAGGTACCACACGCGGTTCGCACCGGTGGAGGTGTTGCGCCAGATCAGGTCTTCGAAGTCGTCCCCGTTGAAGTCACCGGAGCCGATGATGTTCCAGTTCTGGTCGGCCTCGGACGGCAGCGTCGCCTCGGAGAGCAGCACGCCGTGATCGAGCAGCCAGAGCTTGTTCGCGCCCGTGGTGGTGTTGCGGAGGATCAGGTCCGAACGGCCGTCGCCGTTGAAGTCGCCGCGCACCGTGCGGCCGAACTGCGTGATGGTGATCTGCTGGCCGGCGAACGTGACGATGCCGGTGCGGCGGATGTTGCTGTTCATGTTGGCCGAGACCTGGACCTCGAACGTACCGTTGCCGGTGCCGTTCGGCACCGGGATGACGATCCAGGGGACGTTGGAGCTGGCGGTCCAGGCGCAGCCCGCCGTCACGTTGACGGTCATGGCCTGGCCGAGATACGAGACGGTGGTGTACGGGAAGGTCGCCGACTGCGTGCAGCTCGTCTGCACCGTGATGCTCTTGGTGTCGGTGACGCTGCAGCCCGAGGCGTTCGTTGCCTTCACTTTGAGGACGACCGGGTGGGCGGTCGGGGTGAAGCTGATGCTGCTGCCGCTGGACGAGCCGTTGATCACGCCGTTGGTGATGAGCCAGTTGTACGTCATGCCGGCGACGTTCGTCACCGAGGCCGCGGCGGCGGTGCCGGTCGTCCCGGTCGCCGGAGCGGTGATGGCCGACAGGGCCGGCGCTCGGCCCTGGATGTCGGCCGTCATGTTCGCGACGATCTTCGCGCTGGCCTCATTGGTCTTACCGAAGATGTAGCGGCTGTTGCTCGGTCCGAGGAGGTGGCAGTAGCTCATGATCGTCCCCTTTTCGGCGGGGACGGACTGCGCGTCACCGGAGCAGCCGCTGCCGGCCTCTCCGTTGTAGCAGACGTCGACAAAGTTGCGCGTCACACCGACCGCCGCCTTCTCCTGCGCGGTGAGGGAGACGCAGTGGGTGTGGTCGCTGCCGACGTTGTGGCCGAGCTCGTGCGCGAGCTGCAGCACGGGCCAGTAGTTGCTGCCGAGGGTGTACGTCGGGGCGTTGGCCTCCGGGCTCGGCGGCACGAGGCCGGCCGGAGGAGTGATGCCGCCGCAGTAGGCGTACGCACCACCCCAGATACCGCCCTGGAAGAAGTCGGGGCCGCACATCGTGCCGACCCAGGCCACACCGGCCTGCAGCGACTTGCCGCTGAAGAGGATGGTCGAGGAGCGGGAGACGTTCGCCGGCGGCGTGTTGTGCCAGCGGGCGGACAGCTCGTTGAGGGCGTCGATGGTGCTGCCCGGAACGACGTTGAACGGATCGGTGGACGTCGTGTGCACGCCGAGGTAGGTGATGTGCAGCTCGGTGCTGAGATCGCGGCGGTAGATCGTGGAGACGGCGCCGACGACGTTGGCCATGTAGGTGCGGACGTTCGCCTCGCTGCCCGCTTTCTGGAACAGCTCGTAGTCGGTCTCGATGGCCAGATTCAACGCCCAGACCTGCGTGCCGCTCGGAACGGCTTCGGTACGCGGCAGGCCGGTGATCGTGTTGACGCCCGGGCTGAACTGAGTGGCCGGGTGCAACTGCTTCTTCTCGACGTCGCAGGTGAAGGCCTGCTCCATCTCGTCGAGAACGGAGGTTTCTTCGACGATCACTTCTTCGTCGCGTCCGGCGCCCTCGGTGCGGGCGCGCGGCCCGCTGCCGGTGCGGCCGGCGGTGAGGCGCGTGTGGATCGTGTAGCGCTTGTCCTGCGAGACGATCAGACCGGCGACGCGGCCCTTCTCGTCGACGGAGAGATAGACAAGAGAGTCTTCATCGTTCGTGACCTTGCCGCGGAAGTAGCGGATGGCCGGAGGCGCCGCGCGCTCGACCTTTCCGTTCTCGCCGAAGATCTCGATGACGGCGTCCGGGGCCCAGACCTCGAAGCGCTCGAGCTCGAGCTCCTGGGTGTCATTGGCGTCCGCGAGCGGCACGGCCGGGATGCGCAGTTTGACGCCCTGCGCGACCGGCACGCTGAGGCGCGCAAAGGTGCTCTGCTCGACGCGGTTCTGCATGGCGAAGGCGTTGCCGCCCAGGGCCATGACCGCAATCACGATGAACAGAGTTCTCGCGTAAAAGGTGGTACGAGGCTGAGTAGTCATCCGGTGGGTTCCCTCTTCCTTGTGCTGTCCCGTGGACCGACGGGACGATTGCTGGAGTTATCCGCAAGATAAGCCATGACCACGCTTGGACGACGTGACGCAGCCCACATTGCTTCTGCTTTATTCGACCCTGTAATACTCGCGATACCACTCGACGAAACGGCGTACACCTTCGTCGACCGACGTGCGCGGACGGAAGCCGACCGCGGCTTCGAGCTCGCTCACATCCGCCATGGTCGCCGGCACGTCTCCCGGCTGCATGGGTAGGAGTGACATTTCTGCCTTTTTCCCGAGATACTTTTCCAGGACCGAGATGTACGAAAGCAACTCCACCGGCTGGTTGTTCCCAATATTGAAAACTCTGTAAGGGGCATAGCTGCGAGCAGGATCGGGGTCGGCCGGGTCCCAGGCCGGATCGGGCTGCGCGGGCTGATCGAGCACGCGGATCACTCCCTCGACGATGTCGTCGATGTAGGTGAAGTCGCGAACCATCTTTCCTTCGTTGAACACAGGGATCGGCTCCCCCGCCAGGATGCCGCGGGTGAACTTGAAGAGCGCCATGTCGGGCCGTCCCCATGGGCCGTACACGGTGAAGAACCGCAGGCCGGTACACGGCAGGTCGTAGAGGCTGGCGTACGTGTGCGCCATCAGCTCGTTCGCCTTCTTCGTCGCCGCGTAAAGGGAGATCGGGTGGTCGACGTTGTGGTGCTCGGAGAATGGTTGGCGGGTGTGGGCGCCGTAGACGGAGCTCGTCGACGCGTAGACGAGGTGCTCGGCCTGTACCCTCCGGCACCCCTCGAGGATGTGCAGGAAACCGCGCACGTTGGCCTCGATGTAGATGTGGGGGTTGTCGATCGAATACCGCACCCCCGCCTGCGCCGCGAGGTTGACCACGCGCCGCGGACGGTACTCCTCGAATACCTTCTCGATGGCTTCCCGGTCGGCCAGGTCGGCCTTCACGAAGTGGAAGCGCTCGTGCGCCAGCAGCGGCTCCAGACGCGCCTGCTTGAGCGTCGGGTCGTAGTAGTCGTTCAGGTTGTCCAGGCCGACGACGTCGTCGCCCCGGTCGAGCAACCGCCGCGAGACATGAGAGCCGATGAAGCCGGCGGCGCCAGTGACAAGAATCATCGGTACGAGCTCCCCTCGAAGCAGGCTTCGCCCCTTTCGGTATACACACCGGTCGCGAGCCCACATCCTCTGTTGATCGCCATGACGCGACGGTACTTACATCGCGCTCTCGGATTGCTCGTGGAGCGCACTCACCTCCGCCTGCAGACGGTCGATCTCCTCCCGGAGGAGGTCGTACTCGGCCATCTTTCGGCGGAGAAAGGCGGACGTGACGTCGATCTTCTCCTCCAGCCCCTGGGCCGTGAGGATGTACGCGTACGCCGACTTGTTCTCGCTGTTCCGGAAATTGCGCACCTTGACGAGGCCACGCTCCATCAGAGCCCGAAGGCAGTAGTTCGCTTTCCCGAGGCTGATGCCCAGCTCCCGCGCCACCTGACGCTGACTCGCGTCGGGGTGCTCGGCCAGGAACTTCAGCAGCCGGTATCGGACTTCTTCACTGATGGCGTGTGACATGTGCGCGTGCCGTTCAACGGTTGAACGAGGCGCATTGAAGCATAGCGATCGTGGGTGAGGCAAACGGGGTCGAGCGCGACGTGCACGCCGGAGCCGTGCCGTAGATTAGCCGGTCGCAAGCGCGGTCGAGCGTGACGTGCACGCCGGAGGCGTGCCGTAGATTAGCCGGTCGCAAGCGCGGTCGAGCGCGACGTGCACGCCGGAGGCGTGCCGTAGATTAGCCGGATGGCAAGCGCGGTCGAGCGCGACGTGCACGCCGGAGCCGTGCCGTAGATTAGCCGGATGGCAAGCGCGGTCGAGCGTGACGTGCACGCCGGAGGCGTGCCGTAGATTAGCCGGTCGCAAGCGCGGTCGAGCGCGACGTGCACGCCGGAGCCGTGCCGTAGATTAGCCGGATGGCAAGCGCGGTCGAGCGTGACGTGCACGCCGGAGCCGTGCCGTAGATTAGCCGGATGGCAAGCGCGGTCGAGCGTGACGTGCACGCCGGAGGCGTGCCGTAGATTAGCCGGTCGCAAGCGCCGCAGGCGCGCCGCCACCGGTTCCGGTTGCACGGAAGATTCGCACCCCGGAGGGGTGCCGTCGCGGCATGCAGCCGCGCCCTCGTCCCATCTCTCCCCTACCAATAGCTGCCCTTGACTCCACCGGAGTCGGCTGAGATGCTGTGCGCTGCGAAAGGATATTTGGAGATTTATGGCAGATCATCACGACACGGTCGAGCCCGTAGAAGCACCCATCTCGATCAGTCACCTTTTTCACACTCTGCGGGCTTATTTTCCGGTCATCGTGCTGTCGATGATCGCTCTGGCGGTCGGTTACCTGATCCTGGCCATCCTCCTGTACCTCCTGGCCCCGGCGAAACGCGTCACCTCCCAGGCTTTTCGGATCGAGTTCAGCGGTGCAACCGAAGGGCAGTACCCGAACGGAACGAAGTTCTCCGCCGCCGAGGTCATCAGCACGCCGGTCCTGATGAAGGTCTTCCGCGATAACGAGCTCGAGCGGTTCACGAACTTCGCGGAGTTCAGCCGGTCGATCTTCATCCTCGAAGCGAACGCAGAATACGAAACGCTGGCCTCCGAGTACCAGGCCCGCCTCTCCGATCCGAAGCTGACCGCCGTCGACCGTGACCGCCTCCAGCGGGAGTTCCAGCTCAAGCGGGCCAGCCTCAGCAAGAACGAGTACGCCATCAACTACGTCCGTACGCGCGGCACGGAGAACATGCCCGAGCCGGCCGTTCGCAAGGTCCTGTCCGACATCCTGTCGACCTGGTCGCACATCGCGGTCAACGACCAGCACGTCCTCTCCTACCGCGTGGCCGTCCTGTCGCCGAAGGTCATCGACCCGACGCCGCTCGAGAACCTCGAGCCGATCATCTCGATCCAGATCCTCCGCTCGAAGATCACGCGTCTGATGGAGAACGTCGATCAGGTCGCGAAGCTCCCGTCCGCGGAGCTCGTCCGCACCGGGGACGCCGAGAACGACTCCCTCACCGAGGTCCGGCTCCGGCTCGAAGAGATCCTCCGGTTCCGTCTCGATCCGCTCGTCCCGCTCGTCCGCTCCGCCGGGGTGAACAACCCGGCCTCGGCCATCCGCTTCTTCGAGACGCAGCTCGAGTACGACCAGCGCCAGCTCGAATCGCAGATGGCCCGGGCCGAAACGATCCGGCAGTCGCTCTCCGTCTACGCCAACCGCGACGTCCAGGGGCCGAATCCGGCCGGCACGCCCCGTCCTGCTGAAGGCGACACGGTGATGCCGCAGCTCAGCGACTCGTTCCTCGACCGCCTCGTCACCCTCACCTCGGAATCGGGCGACAGCCGCTTCCGCCAGACGCTCGTCGAGGAGTTCCAGGACTCCTCGATGGCCATCATTCCGCTGCAGCAGGCGGTCGCGTACGATCGTTCGGTCCTCGAACAGGTCCGCGGCGCCGTCACCGGCTCCGGCGGCAATTCGGACGTGATCCGCAAGCAGATCGAAGAGACTCGCGCCGAAGTGCGGAAGCTCGTCGTGAAGCTGAACCTGATCCATCGCCGCGTCTCGGAGCAGAACCTCAATCCGCCGACGCAGCTCTATACGACCACCGGGACGCCGATCACCCGCGTCTTCCGCGCGCAGAGCCTCAAGAAGCTCGGCCTCATGGGCATCCTGACGATGCTCATCGCCCTCCCGGTCATCATCGGCGCCTGCTTCATCCACAACCGGATGAAAGAAGAGGATCGCGCCGAGGCGACCATGGAGTCGTATGGGGAGCCGGAGACGGTTTAGAGGACGTTGCTCGTTGTCCGTTGCTCGTTGTCCGTGTCCTGCTTTTCACGGGCAACGGACAACGGGCAACGCGTCATCGTTCCCTGTCTCTAAACCACGAGATCGTCTGGCGCAGCCCCTCGCTGATCCCGACCGGCTCGCTCAGGCCGGCGGCCTGGCGCAGGCGCGTGCCATCGAGCACGCTGCGCATCTGCTCCCCTGCTTTGGCCGGACCGAAGCGGGGCTCCGGCACGTTCCCGATGATCTCCGCCATCGCGGCGTGCAGCGCCTTCACTGACGTCTCCACACCGGTGCCGACGTTGAACGGGCCGGTGAGCGCTTCGTGCTCGCTGGCGGCCACGTTCGCGGCTACGACGTCGCCGGCGAAAACAAAGTCGCGCGTCTGCTCGCCGGTGCCGTGAATCGTCACGTGCTCGCCGCGCAACAGGCGGCTTGCGAAGAGCGCCACCACTCCGGCTTCACCGCGCGTGCTCTGCCGCGGACCGTAGACGTTCGCGTAACGCAGCGCCACGTACGGCAGGCCATGCACCACGCGGAAGCATTCGAGGTAATGCTCGACCGCCAGCTTCGCGCAGCCGTACGGCGACATCGGCACCGTCCTGTGGCTTTCGTCCTGCGGCAGGGTGACGGGATCGCCGTAGATGGCGCCCCCGCTGGAGGCGAAGAGGAAGCGCTGCACGCCATTGTCGACGGCCGTCTGCAGCAGGCGCAGCGTGGCCACGACGTTCGTCTCCGCGTCCGCTGCCGGATCGGCGACGGACACCCGTACGTCCACCTGCGCGGCCTGGTGGTTGATGACGTGCGGCCGGAGCTGCTTCACGATGTCCATCGTCCGCGCATCGCGCAGGTCGGCTTCGTGAAACTCCACGCGCGGATCGACGTTGCTCCGGTCGCCGGTCGAGAGATTGTCGATGGTGCTCACGCGCCAGCCGCGCGCGAGATACGCCTCCGCGATCTGCGAGCCGATGAACCCGGCGCCGCCGGTAACGAGTACATGCCGTCTGGCTGTGGTCATGGCGTCTTCATTGTTGCCGGTTTGCCCGTCACGCGGAAGAGCAGCCCGAGCGCCGCACCGATGACGAAGCCGCCGACGTGCGCCCACCAGGCGATGCCCGCCACTTCGGTCGTCGCGCGCGCCGCGGCGATGGAGAGAAAGCCGTTGAAGAACTGCATGAGGAACCACACCGGCAGAAACACCAGCGCCGGGATCTCCGCCATCGCCCAGTAGACGACGAGCGGGAACAACGTCACGATCCGCGCCTGCGGCAGGAGCACGAGGAACGCGCCGAGCACGCCGGCGATGCTGCCGGACGCGCCGATCGACGGGATGGTCGACGTAGGGAAGAGCAGCGTGTGGCTGAGACTCCCGATCGCACCGCAGGTGACGTAGAACAGCAGGTACTTGCCGTGGCCGAGCGCGTCTTCAACGGCGCCACCGAAAACCCAGAGGTAGATCATGTTTCCGGCGAGATGAACGAAGCCGCCGTGGAGGAAGAGCGACGTGATGAGCGTGATCGCCACCTCCCACGGCTCGTACGAAAACGCTTCCGGATTCATCAGCCGCGCCGGGATGTAGCCGAACGTCTGGATGATCCGCTCCGTCATCGGCCCGAGCAGAAGCTGAGCGATGAAGATGACCATGTTCGCCGTGAACAATCCACGGTTGATGTACGGCGCCTGGCGCCTCGGAAGCGTGTGCCGGAGAGGGATCAAGTGAGTGCAGCCGTTGAGGGGCTGGTTGTTGGTTTTTGGTTTTCGGTTGTTGGTTGTTGGTGTCGCGAGTCTGGCCTTTCGGTTCTCACCGAAAACCAAAAACCAACAACCAACAACCAACCTACAGCGCGGCCACCGTCTCCTTCACGACCTCGGCGAGTTGCTCTTCGCGCAGCTCGGGAAAGACCGGGATGGCCAGCGTCTGGTCCGACGCGAGGTCGCTGTTCGCGAAGCGCTCGGCGGCGCCCGGCAGATTCTTGAAGCATTCCTGCTGCGGCAGCGTGAGCGGGTAGTAGACCTCGCAGCCGATCTGGCGGCTCTTGAGGTGCTCCATCACGCGGTCGCGCGTGGCCCGGCCTTCGGTGAAGCGGACGATGTACTGGTTGTAGATGTGGCGGCGTCCCGGCAGCTCGGTGGGCAGGACGATGCGCTCCCCTGCCCCGGCCTGCGCGAAGAGCTCGCGATAGAGCGCGGCATTGCGGCGGCGCCCTTCGTGCCACTCCTCGAGGTAGCGCAGCTTGATGTGGAGGATCGCCGCCTGCAGCGCGTCGATGCGGAAGTTGCCGCCGACGTAGCGGTGGAAGTACTTCGGCCGCATGCCGTGCACGCGGTAGTCGACGAGCTTCTGCGCGAGCTCCGCGTCATTGGCCGTGATCGCGCCGGCGTCGCCGAACGCACCGAGGTTCTTCGAGGGGAAGAAGGAGAAGCAGCCCATCAGGCCGATCGACCCGGCGCGGCGTCCGCCGTATTCGCAGCCCACCGCCTGCGCCGCATCTTCGACGACGGCGATGCCGTGCTTCTCGGCGATGGCCATGATCTCCGTCATCGGCGCGCACTGTCCGAAGAGATGCACCGGGATGATCGCTTTGGTGCGCGCGGTGATGCGCTCCTCGATCAGCGACGGATCGATGTTGTAGTCCTCGAGGTCGATGTCGACGAAGACCGGCCGCGCGCCGAGCCGTGACACGACGCCCGCGGTGGCGAAGAAGGAGTAGGCCGGCACGATGACGTCGTCACCGGGGCCGATGTCCAGCACCATCAATGCTTCGAGCAGCGCGTCGGTGCCGGACGACACTGCGATGCAGTGCGGCGTCTGGCAGTACTCGGCGAAGTCGCGTTCGAAGTCGTCGACGCGCTTGCCGAGGATGAACATCTGTGACTCGTAGATCTCCTCGGTCACACGCATCACTTCGTCGCGGATCGAGGCGTATTGCAGTTTCAGGTCGAGTAAAGGAATCGCCATAACGGCGCGAAGTGTACCCGATCGTGTCTTGGACGCATGAATGCCCCGCGGCGTATCTATGCACGTCGATCGAGAGCGTCGGCTCCGCGGCAAACCCAAACAAGTTCACCGCCCGGCGTGTGTCCAATCGACGAGTGAAACGTAGACAGTTTAGACAGCGAAATCCGCAGCACCGTAAAGACGGCAACACCACAAGGAGACCCTTATGAAACTCAAAAAACTCATCATTGCTACTGCAATCGCGCTGCTGCCGCTGGCCGCCAGCGCCGCCGTTACGAACCTCATCGTCGTCCCCGCGGCAGGCACCGGTCCGGGTGCCAACGGCAGCCGCTGGCAGACCGAGCTCACGATCCACAACACCGGCTCCAGCCAAGCCGACCTCCTCCTCACCTTCCACTCGCAGACCGGCGGCACCAGCCCCAAGCTGCTGACCGTTCCGGCGCGTGCGACGGTCACGCTGCAGGACGTCGTGCGCACGTTCTTCGGCAAGGAAGTGGCCACCGGCGGCATCCTCATCGGCGTTCCGAATGAGAAGCGCCTGGCCATCACCTCGCGCACGTTCAACCTCTCGCCGGCCGGCGAGTTCGGGCAGGACATCCCGTCGTTTCGCGGCTCCGAGTTTGCGACGGACGGCGACGTGGCGATCCTCTCCGGCCCCTCTTCGGTGAACGACACGCGCTTCAACTTCGGCCTGTTCGCCGTCGACGCGACCGTCGTGCAGTGGGAGCTCCTCCGCGCCGATGGTGAGATCGGCGCCAGGAAGGAAGTCACCTACGCCGCGGGCCAGCACGCCCAGTACAACAGCGGCGTGCAGACGTTCCTCGGCGTCACACCGGAGGACACCGACACCATCTACGCCCGCGTGATCAGCGGCAACGCGGTCTTCTACGGCAGCGCGATCAATCAGCTCAGCAACGATCCGACGTTCATCCCGGGCATCCGCACGCGGGAGCAGATCTTCATCAACTTCCAGGGCATCGACCTCGACGAGAACGGCACGGTGGACATCGCCGACGCCGATAACGACGGCACGCTCGACGAAGCGATCACACTGCAGACGTCCACGTTCCCGGCGTTCCTGCGCGTCGTGGCCCTCGGCGAGAACTCCGAAGGCGTGACGCTGCAGATCGTCTCCTCGAGCGCCGACGCACTGATCGCCGGCGACACGCTGCAGATCGCGCCGACGGGCGAGCTCAAAGGCAAGACCGGCTCGATCGTGCTCCGCGCGACCGCCGGCGGCAGCTCGTCCCTGCTGACGATCCCCCTGAAGTTCCAGTAAGCACCGTTTCTGATCTCGGGGTGCGGTGGCGAACGCCACCGCTCTTTTGCACGTGTACCAGAGCGGTGGCC
>DASWMP010000282.1:0-8464 GCA_036399695.1 Thermoanaerobaculia bacterium
CTACACGTGTACAAGAGCGGTGGCGTTCGCCACCGCACTCCGAGATGGCTGCGCTCGTTTTTACCGGATCGCCTCCAGCAACTGCGGCGGGAACGCGCGCATCTCGAAATACTCGCTCTCCAGCTCTTCCACCTGAAAACGGTCCAGGCCGGAGTTGGAGAGAAAGTCGTTGCGCAGCCGCGAGTCCTGCTCGTCGATGATCCTCGGCAGGAGCTGGTTGATGTAGAACGCTTCCAGGCGGATCTTCGTGATCACTTCTTCGAGCAGCGGGTCGTTGATGGCGTCCTGCAGCTCGCGCAGCTCGGGGTCGTGGGCGATCTCGGCGCGGATCTCGCGGCGGAACGTCTCGCGTCCTTCGGCGGTGTTGAGCTCCAGGTAGAAGTTGGCCATGCGCCGGCGGGCCAGGTTGTAGACCGCAAAGTAGGCGCGCTCGCTGCGGTTCAGCGTCACGATGGCCTGCGTCACCTCGCCGATGGACGATTCGTTGTTCTCGATGCCGATGAGGCCGAGCGTCAGCGCGTAGAGCTTCTTCTTGCCGTACGCGAGCGCGTATTCGTTCGACAGTACGGGATCGATGAAGAGCTGCTGGAAGAGGCCGCGGCGCAGTTTCTCGAAGACTTGCATATTGCCGACGAGCGAGCGCACCTGCTCCTGCGTCAGCTCGACGTCGTCCATGAACGCCAGCTTGTTCACGAGCGTCGTGGAGTGGTCGATGCGGTCGAAGAGCGTGATCAGCTCGCCGAACGATTCGAGGCGCTCGAAGTCCTCTTCCTCGCGGCTGATCTCGTCGATCAGCCGGCCGGTCTCGAGCAGCAGCTCCTCGAACGTCTGGTCGCGGTTCGCGGCGGCGCGCTGCTTGTTCTCCATGAGCTGCACGAGGTCGAGGGAGGAGAGCTTGCGCGTGATGTTGCGGCCGAGGAGAAAGCCGCCGAGGATCTCACGGGTGGTCTGGATGTAATCGGGCTCGTCTTCCTTGCGCGTGGCGACGCGCGGCTCCTGCAGCACGATCTCTTCGAGCGTGTCGAAGATCGAGAGCGGTACTTCATTGCGCAGCGAGAGCGTGCGCAGGCGCATGAGCCGCGCGCGTGCGGAGTGGTCGATCGTCGAGCCGGCGCAGGAGGCCAGGATGCGCTTGTACTCGTCGATGAGCGACTGGTTGTCTGGGTGGTGATAGATGACGTCGATCTGGATCCGCTCGCGCTGGTAGGGCTCGATGCGGCCGAGCGCTTCCTCGTCCGGCTGCGCGACGTCTTCGAGCGAGCGGGTCTCCGCGTAGGCCTGACGGCAGACGTCGGCAAAGCGCTGGTTGGCGCGGTGGACGAGCCGGAGCAGGACGATCGTCGAATCGGGCTCGCCGAGCGCTTCGAGCAGCTCGTGGGCGAGGGCGAGGAACTGTCCGGAGCCGACTTTGCGGGAGCGTTTCAGTTGCTTGCCGAGCGTGCGCAGCGTCGCGGCCTGCCGGTCGGCCACGTCCTTGTAGCGCTTCCGGTCGTCGATGAAGAGCATGTAATTCGCGACGGCGTTGCCCTGCAGGAACAGGTTGTCCCACGTCTCGAAGCCTTCGGTCTGGGAGGTGAAGCGCAGCTCGTGCTTGTCGACGGTGGTCCCGAACAGGACCAGGCGATTGACCACCTGGTCGTTCAGGAGATCGCCGACCGGGAGATGGCCGCCGAACATGTACTCGCCGAAGATGCCGCCGTTCCCACGGAAGCGCACCCCTTCCGGATTCAGCACGACCTCCGAGTTGCCGCCGAAATAGCGGATCACATCGCCGCGCGGGGCCTCGATCTGTTCGAACCAGAACCGGCGGTCGACGTCGCGTCCGACCACGACGGCGAAGTATTCGATGGACGTTCCGAGGAACCCCTGGTGGACGATTGCGCGGATCATGGGCGCGCCGGGATTCTACGCGCGTGGATGCGCTTTCTTGTAGACGGCAATGAGCTGCCAGTCGTTCAGGTGCGTGTACTTTTGCGTCGTGGACAGCGAGGCGTGGCCGAGCAGCTCCTGGATTCCGCGCAGATCGGCGCCGGCATTCAGCAGGTGCGTCGCGAAAGAGTGGCGCATCGTGTGCGGCGAGATGGCCGCGCGGAGTGACGCATCGCGGACATAGTCGTCGAAGAGGCGGCGGATGCTGCGGGTGGTGATCCGCTCGCCGCGGTAGTTGACGAAGAGCGCCTGCTCGTCGGGATTGTGGACGAGCGTCTCGCGGACTTTCAGGTACTCGCGGATCGCGCCTTCGGCCTTGGTGCCGAACGGGATGATCCGCTCCTTCGAGCCTTTGCCGCGCACTTTGACGAGGCGGGAGCGCAGCTCGAGGTCGTCGAGGTCGATGCCTACGAGCTCGCTGATGCGCAGGCCGCTGGCGTAGAGGAGCTCCATCCAGGCGAGGTCGCGGATGCCCAGGGGGGTCTCGAGGTCGGGCTGCTCGATGAGCAGGGAGATCTCGGAGGTCTGCATGACCTGGGGGAGATGCTTCTCCCTCTTCGGCGTGGCCACGCTGCGGGCCGGATTCATCTCGACGCGCCCTTCGCGCATGAGGAACTTGAAGAAGGAGCGCAGCGTGGAGAGCTGCCGGGCGATCGAGGAGCGGGCCAGCTTGCGCCGCCCGAGGTGGGCGAGATAGGCGCGGATGGTCAGGTGATCGACCTGTCCGAGGTCCACCTGATCGCGGGCCATGGAAAAGTAGTGATCGGTGAGGAAGGTGACGAAGGATTCGAGGTCATCGCGGTACGCCGTCACGGTGTTCACGGAAGCGTTCCGCTCGTAAGTGAGGTAATCGAGAAAATCGCCAATCTCGGATTGCACGCCCATCCCTCCCGGTGAAGCCAGGGAGCATTCTACGCGGGAAGGCCGGTAGGGGATGAACCGGCGCCTGCGGGCGCGGACAGACAAGAGTGTCTGTCCCACATTGACCGTATTACGATGATGTGGTGAACGGTACGATTCTCTATCTTGACCTCTGCGCCCTCAAGCGACCGTTCGATGACGCAAGAAGCGAGAGAATCCGCCGTGAGGCCGAAGCGGTTGCACGAATCTTTGAACAGGCGGAAAACGGAAGGGCTGAGCTCGTGGTCTCACCGGCTCATCGTTTCGAGAACGACCGGAATCCTCGTGAAGACCGGCGGCTCGCAACCGCTCTCTGGCTGCAGAAAGCGAGTCGATCGACCGATTTCAGCGCCGACGTTGACGAACGCGCTCGCTTCCTCAGCAGTCTCGGATTCGGTCCACTCGATGCGCTGCATCTCGCTTTCGCCGAGAAGGCGGAAGCTCGTTGGTTCGTGACGACCGACGACGGCCTGATGAAGAAGGCGCTGGAGCATCGCGAGCAGATGCGCATCGCGGTCGTGCGGCCCGATCAGCTCATGACAGAAGAGGAGGCCCGCGAATGAGCAAGTCGTCTTCGATGTCCGCCTATCAGATCCGGTTGGAGGGATGGAAAGCGCTGACCGAGCGGCTCGGACCAGCCGGAGCGATGCGCTTCATGATGCAGTACGACCCCGGTGATGGCGACTACACGAACGAGAGACAGGAGATCTTCGCGGATCTCGAGCTCGAGGATCTGCTCGCATTCGTCAGGCAGCAGGAAGGGCGACCGGGCGGCGACGACCGATAGCTGCGCAAGCGCCGGTTTGGACGGCGTCTGGCGGAGGTCGCGCGCCTCGGGCCGACGAGCTCAATCTGAGATTTTCTCGTGCCGCGGCCGCCGCCGCCCCGGCTCGTTCTGTGCTACGTTACGCCTCCTTTCCGGGGAGGGCATGATGGCCGAGCACACTGCATCCGATCAGCCGCTGAAGAAAACACCTTTGAATGACGTCGAGAAAGAGCTCGGCGGGAAGATGGTGGACTTTGGGGGCTGGGAGTTGCCGGTGCAGTTCAGCGGCATCCTCGAGGAGCATGACGCTGTCCGCAAGCAGGCCGGGATCTTCGATGTCTCGCACATGGGAGAGGTCACGGTCCGCGGGCCGCAGGCGCTCGAGCTGCTGCAGCGCACCACCTGCAACGACGTGACGAAGCTCGAGGACGGGCGGGCGCATTACAACGGGCTTCTCTATCCGAACGGCGGCTTCGTCGACGACATCCTCATCTACAAGCTGGCCGACCACGACTACTTCGTCGTCGTGAACGCGTCGAATACCGACAAGGACTACGAGTGGCTGCGCGATTCAGCCAAAGGCCTCGACGTCGACGTGCAGAACGTCAGCGCGAGCTGGGCGCAGCTCGCGGTGCAGGGGCCGGAAGCGGAGCGCATCCTGCAGCCGCTCACGGAAGTGCCGCTCTCCGCGATCAAGTACTACCGCTTCACGCGGGGCGTGGTCGACGGCGCGCAGGCCATCATCTCGCGCACCGGCTACACCGGTGAGGATGGCTTCGAGCTGTACGTCGATCCGTCCGAAGCGCCGCGCGTGATGCGCCGGCTCGTGGAGCTGGGCGTCAAGCCGTGCGGTCTCGGCGCGCGCGACACGCTGCGCCTCGAAGCGAAGATGGCCCTCTACGGCAACGACATCGACGACACCACCACCCCGATCCAGGCCGACCTGGCGTGGATCGTCAAGCTGGACAAGGGTGACTTCGCCGGGCGCGACGTGCTGGCGAAGGAGAAGGAACAGGGTCCGCCGCGCAAGCTGGTCGGCTTCGAGATGATCGACCGGGGCATCGGCCGCCACGGCTACCCGATCGTCGAAGGCTCGGAAGAGGTCGGCGTGGTCACGAGCGGCACCCATTCGCCGACATTGAAAAAAGCGATCGGACTCGCATATCTTCCGCTCGACAAGTCGGCCGCCGGAAGTGAATTCAACATTCTGATTCGGGGCAAGGAAACTCGGGCGCGAGTCGTACCGACGCCGTTCTACAAGCGCGCGAAGTAACGGAGGAGCCAAATCCGATGAGCAGCGGTACCAGCATCCCGGAAGACAACAGGTACGCCAAGAGCCACGAGTACGTTCACGCCGAGGGCGAGATCGGTACGATCGGCATCAGCGATTACGCACAGAAGGAGCTCGGTGACGTCGTGTTCGTCGAGCTGCCGCAGGTCGGCAGCATCCTCGACGCCGGCGACGAGCTCGGCTCGATCGAGTCGGTCAAGGCCGTCTCCGAGCTGTTCTCGCCCGTGTCGGGCGAGGTCGTCGAAGTGAACGAAGCGCTCGCCGACAAGCCCGAGCTCGTGAACACCGACCCGTACGGCGACGGCTGGATGATCCGCATCCGCCTCAAGGACGCCAGCGAAGTCGACGAGCTGATGACCTCCGAGGAGTACGAGGAGTACATCGAAAAAGAGTCGGCGCACTGACGCTCCGGCTCCTGACCGAAGACGCTGCACGCAGAACGCAGAATGAAGACGGGATGGATTTCTCAGCTCTTCATTCTGCGTTCTGCGTTCTGACTTCACAGGTAATCAATGAGTAATCTCCCCGATCCGCTCTCTGAAACCCACCGCTACATCCCCAACGCAGGCCAGGACATCCGCGAGATGCTGGAAGTCGTGGGCGTCGAATCGATCGACCGCCTCTTCGACACCATCCCGGAGAACGTCAAGCTGGACCGCCTGCTCGACATCCCCGGCCCCTGGTCGGAGATCGAAACGCGCCGCTGGTTCCGCGAGCTCGCCTCGCGCAACAAGACCGGCGTCGATCACGTCAGCTTCCTCGGTGCCGGCGCCTATCAGCACTACCAGCCGGCCGTCATCGACCAGCTCCTCCTGCGCTCCGAGTTCCTGACCTCGTACACCCCGTACCAGCCGGAAGTCTCGCAGGGCACGCTGCAGTCGATCTTCGAGTACCAGACGCACCAGTGCCTGCTGACCGGCCTCGACGTCGCCAACGCGTCGCTCTACGACGGCTCGACGGCGCTCTGCGAAGCGGTCCTCCTCGCCGAGCGGCTGACGAAGGGGAAGAAGAAGGTCGTCATCGCGAAGACGGTCCACCCCGAGTACACCGCCACGCTGCGCACGTACGTGCAGAACCTCGGCATCGAGATCGTGGAAGTCGGCTTCACCGCCGACGGCCGGATCGATCTCGACGAGCTGCGCACGGCTGTCGACGGCGCCTTCGGTGTGGCGATCCAGTCGCCGAACTTCCTCGGCGTGATCGAGGACTACGAGGCCGTCGCCGCCGCGGCGGGCGACGTGGCCAGGATCGCGGTCGTGGCCGAGGCGACGTCGTTCGGCATCCTGGCGGCGCCGGGAGAGCATGGCTTCGACATCTGCGTCGGCGAAGGACAGGCGTGGGGCGTCCCGACGCAGTTCGGCGGGCCGTACGTCGGCTTCATGGTGGTCCGGGAAGCGCTCAAGCGCCACATGCCGGGCCGCCTGGTCGGCGAGACGGTGGACGTCGACGGCCGCCGCGCCTTCGTGCTCACCCTCGCCACCCGCGAGCAGCACATCCGCCGCGGCAAGGCCACGTCGAACATCTGCACCAACGAAGCACTGATCGCCCTCGCGGCGAACATGTATCTCTCGCTCCTCGGTAAAGAGGGGCTGCGCGAAGTGGCGACGCAATGCCTGCAGAAGGCCGCGTATCTGCGCGGCAAGCTGCGCGAGCTCAACGTCGAGCTGCCGTTCAGCGGCCTGGTGTACAACGAATTCGTCGTCCGTACGCCGTTCCCCGCGTCCGAGATCCTTGCGGATCTGGAGCACGAGAAGATCCTCGGCGGCATCCCGCTGGGACAGTTCTACGACGGTCACGAGAACGATTTCCTCGTCGCCGTCACCGAGCTGCACACGAAGGAGCAGCTCGATCAGTTCGCCGCGAAGCTGAGCGCGGCGATCTCGAGGGAACGCCGATGACCACGACACTGGAACCTGAAGTCGAACAGCGGGACGTCGCGCAGAAGTCGAATTCGATCGGCCTGATCTTCGAGCATTCGAGGAAGGGGCGCCGCGGTTACCTGCTGCCGAAGCTGGATGTGCCGGAGCAGTCGCTCGACGCCGTGCTGCCGGCCTCGCTCCGCCGCGAGGAGATCAAGGACGAGGTGGAGGTCTCGGAGGTCGACGTGATCCGTCACTTCACCCGCCTCTCGAAGCTGAACGTGTCGATCGACGCGGGCCTCTATCCGCTCGGCTCGTGCACGATGAAGCACAACCCGCGCATCAACGAGGAGATCGCCCGCACGCCGGGCTTCGCGCTGTCGCATCCGCTGCAGCCCGATCATCAGGTGCAGGGGAACCTCGAGCTGCTGTGGCACCTGGAGCAGACGCTGAAGGAGATCTTCGGCCTGCCCCGCGTGACGCTGCAGCCGGTGGCCGGCGCGCACGGCGAGCTGACCGGCATCCTGATGGTGCACAAGGCGCTGTCGAAGGCCGGCAACGCCCGCAAGTACATCCTGATCCCCGATTCAGCTCACGGCACGAACCCGGCCTCGGCCGCGTTCGCCGGCTATCAGATCAAGGAGCTGAAGTCGAACAGCCGCGGCACGGTCGATCTCTCGACGCTCGCCGAGGCAGTCACGGAAGACGTGGCCGCGCTGATGATCACCGTCCCGAATACGCTGGGCGTGTTCGAGAGCGAGATCCGGCAGATGGCGGACATCCTTCACGCGAAAGGCGCCTATTTGTACTGCGATGGTGCGAACCTGAACTCGTTCGTCGGGATCGCCCGCCCCGGGGACATGGGGATCGACGTCATTCACTCGAACCTGCACAAGACGTTCTCGACGCCTCACGGCGGCGGCGGCCCCGGCGCGGGTCCGGTCGGCGTGAGCGAGAGCCTGGTGCCGTTCCTGCCGACGCCGACGGTCGAGCGCCGCGAGGACGGGACGTTCTATCTCGACGATTCGCACCCGGATTCGATCGGCCGCGTCCGCGCGTTCAATGGCAATTTCAACGTGCTGGTCCGCGCGCTGACGTACATGCGCTCGATGGGCCCCACGGGCCTCCGCCGCGTGGCGCAGCTCGCGGTGCTGAACGCGAATTACATCCGCGCCCGCCTGCGCAAGACGTATCACCTGCCGTACGACGCGCCGTCGCTGCACGAGGTGGTCTTCAGCGATAAGAATCAGACGCCGCACGATGTGCACACGCTGGACATCGCGAAGCGGCTGATGGATTACGGTTTCCACCCCCCGACGATCTATTTTCCGCTGATCGTCTCCGGCGCGCTGATGATCGAGCCGACGGAAACCGAACCGAAGGAAGAGCTGGACGCCTTCTGTGAAGCGATGATCGCGATCGCAAAGGAAGCCGCCGAACGCCCGGAACTGGTCCGCAGCGCCCCGCACACGACGCCAGTCCGCCGCCTCGACGAAGCCCGCGCCGCCCGCCAGCCGATCCTGCGCTGGACCCGCAAGTAGTTCACTGCACTGGTGTGCCTCCCCGGGGATCACGAACCGGGGGGCCTCCGGACATCTGAGCCTTCCTGTCAAGTCACGCGGCAGCGTTGGCCAGGGTTGAGCCTCGCCTAGCGAGCTGCTGCAGATAGCGAGCTTCGTCATAAGCGGTGCGGTTCTTCCAGCAGGCGTAAAGGAGGCG
>DASWMP010000283.1:0-3075 GCA_036399695.1 Thermoanaerobaculia bacterium
CATCTCGACCACCTCGGCACCCCTCGCCTGATCACGGATGAGCGGGGATACCGTCTCTCCGAGAACGCGTACTATCCCTTCGGCCTGGATCAGACCCCCTGGAACCAGGAGATCGAGAACTTCTCGAACCGCAAGATCGACAACCAGAAGTTCACCGGCCACGAACGCGACTACATCGACAGCTGGCACGTCTGGCCCCAGGAATCCCTCGATTACATGCACGCCAGGTTCTACAGCGCGGCGTCGGGGCGTTTCTTATCCGTCGACCCGGTGTTGAACCTGAAGCGAGCGCTCCGCGAGCCGCAGAACTGGAACCGCTACGCGTACGTGATGAACAACCCCTTGCGGTACACGGACCCGGATGGACGAGATCACTATCAGGAGCCAGGCTTCACGAAGCCGTACTCCGAATGGGGTGAGGCTCTGCAGATGGACGAGAACACTCCGGCCGTCGTCAGATACTCGAATTACGCCACCGGTGGACTGACAGCGCTCGGCGCCGCGGGATTCGTCGGCGTTGGGAGTGCCGCCACTGAGGGTGCACTACAGTTGGCCGCGCGATTTCCGAATGCGTTCGGATTTCTCTTGCGAACCGGTGTAGCAATCACTGCTGGCGTCGGCTACGGGAACTCGCAGGAAATCCGCTTTACGCAGGGTTCCATCAAGAGCACGTTTAAAGACGGTCGCACTGTCGCCGGTATGATCGAAGGTTTGAAGAACGGGTCTGTCAAGCCGGGCGATGTTGCGCCTATTCGTGTTTTTATGCGGGATGGAAAGATGTTTACATTAGATAATCGTCGTCTCTATGCTTTCCAGCAAGCTGGAGTGAAGAGCATTCGTGTGGTTTGGGCCACGGCACAAGAGCTCGCGCGCGAGCTTCCTAAGAAATTAACCACTGAGAACGACGGAGTCTCTGCCGTTGTGAGGGGGCAGTGATGGGCATCCTCGAGGAAGCGCAAAGCACCATTGCTACGCGCGAAGAGTTAGTTGCTTTTCTGTCACTTCTGCGGCAGGACCTGGCGCAGCATGGAGAGCAGTGGGAAAACTCCACTCTCGAGTCATACTTAGAGGCGTTACAAGCTGTTCTTACAGATTGGAGAGGTCGTTTTGCCAATCGCGGAGAGATTGCCCCCGATGTGCCGAGCTGGCGCCTCGTGGCCGAAATCCTACTGGCTGCCTCCGTCTATGAGTAGAGGCGCACTAAACCCGGTGGTTTAGGTATTGACACCCGAAATTAGGTTGCTCATCGCCGTCGTCCATATGGAAGCGCTCCGTCGGAGCCTGTTCGACGCGCTGTCGGCCCTCGGCGTGCCGGCCACGCCGTACACCAGCTCTCCTCTCGACCCTGGACGCTACCTGGTCAAAGCGCAGCATATCGTCGAGCTCCAGCAGCGGGTGCAGTAGGATGATGAAAACGGACATGATGCTCACGCTCAGGCGTATCGCATTCATCTGCTGGGTCGCCGTCGGCGTTGTCGTGCCCGTGTGCGCGGACGAGCCGGGGCCCCCCGCTGCGTCAGCCAATCCGAACGCCACGTACATCGTGGTACTGCGTGAGTCCTGGCAGATGCCGCCACGAACGGACGGGGAGGGTCGCCGGCCGGTCGAGGAGCCCGACTTCGCCGGTCACGGTGGTGAGCTCAAGCCAAGTGGCGCACGCGTCGTGTCGTAACGCTGCCGCCGCCGGCCGTCGAGGCGCTGCGGAAGCATCCGTCGGTGCTCTACCTCCAGCGCGTTAATCCGGGCGACATTCAACGACAATAGGGACATGGACAAGATCGAAGAGGATCACCGGCTCGTTTTGAACAGTCTCCGCGAGGTTGGTGTGCAGGTGACTGACGTGTATCAGCTCGTGCATGGCGCGACGCCGAGGGAGGCGGTTGCGATGTTGGTCCAGGTGCTGCCGTTACTAGGCAACAACACTATTAAAGAAGCGGTAATCAGAGCACTCGGTGATAAAGCAGCTCGTGGAGCCGCTGCACGGCCGCTAATAACAGAGCTGAAGCGGCTCGGCGGCACTAAGCCACTTCTGTCGTGGGTGATCGCGAACTCGCTTGCCCAAGTAGTTGAGCCGGGCGATTTTGAAGAACTTCAGTCGCTCGTCGGTGTCGCATCGTTAGGTAAGGCGCGGGAGATGCTAGTAGTGGCGATAGCAAGGACGAAACACCCGGATGCCGCCGCTGAGTTGGCGAAACTTGCCGCTGATGAAGCATTAGCGGGATACGTTGTGATAGCCGCGGGAGAACTGGGTGCGAATGAGTTGCGTCCATTCGTGGAAGAACAGATGAATAGTCGTACTCCCTGGGTGCGGAAGGAGGCCAAGAAAGCGCTTCGCCGTCTAGCGTAAAAGCGCGCCTCAGTGACGGAACCAAACAGGTCCAGAAGCTCGACGCGAAGAGACCTTGACCGGGAGGTTGTGAAGCTGATCCTGATGAAACAGGCCGGCGGAGTTGATCGCGGCCAGGCAGATTCGTGCCGCCATTAACACCGCGGTGAAGAATTCGATGAAGGATGTTGATGAGATTGTAAATCTACTCCAGTGAGGTTGTATGGTAATGGATATCATCGAACGACTGACGCAAGCCGGCCGTATAGCACCTGTCGGATCTCCGTCCCAAGCCGCTGTATGTTCGTTAGTCAATGTAGTCGAAGTCATCGCGGCAGAAGGGGCGACGGCGATTGTTAAGCTGGACGGCGAGCGCGGCACGAATCGTTACACGGTCATCATCTCGGGCGGACGATTAGGCGTTGATTTCTACCGTGGTGACGGTGATGACTTGCGAAAGCTCCTCGAGGAAGCGGTCGTCTTTTACGATGAGAAGGTGTGGCGGCCAACCAACGACAGCTTATAAGAGGAAGGCAGGATGGCGAGCTAAGTACACCATTCGCTAAATTCGCGCACAGGAGTAATCTAGGAGGAAACGTTGGTGGGGAGGGCGGGTGTGAGATGGACAACGCCATATCGGATCGAGCTGAGCGAGGACGAGCAGTCGGTGCTTGCGGAACGTGCGCGGTCGTCGAATGCACCGTACCGCCAAGTGATTCGCGCACGGATCGTTCTCTACGCTGCCGAGG
>DASWMP010000284.1:0-3786 GCA_036399695.1 Thermoanaerobaculia bacterium
AGAGCGGTGGCGTTCGCCACCGCACTCCGAGATCAGGTACTGACGTTTACTTGAAGTACCCGAACACATCCACGATCACGTGCGCCGTGCCGCCGGCAGGGAGCGTCGCGAAGAGACTCAGGTCGTCCGCGTAGCTCTGCGACAACTGCACGATCGTGCCGTTCGCAATCGCGACCTCGCCGGCCAGCATGTTGATCGTCGAGGCCAGCGGTCTCGTGACGCCGGTCTGCCAGGCCAGCACGTTGCCGCCGGTCGTCGGCTGCAACGCCGTCAGGTTGACCATCGCCACTTTGGCGTCGGCCGGGACGCCGCAGTTGCCGCGGATCTGCACGAGCCGCGTCTCCCCGTTGCCGAGCGCCGGTCCCTGCGGGAAGGAACGGGTGTCCAGCGCGCGGCAGGGCGTGACGGGGTAATAGCGCAGCGGCGCGTCATCCTTGAAGTAGCCGTTCACGTCCACGATCACCTGCGCCGTGCCGCCGTTCGTGATCGCGCTCTGGATGGCCATGCCGTTCGCTCCCAGCGGCACGCGGGCGCCGTTCGCGATGGCGAAGCGATCCGTCTTGAAATTGATCTGCGATGCGCCCGGCAGCGCCGCTCCCGCGGCGTACGTCTTGAAGTGGCCCTGCGCCGTCATGGCCAGCGCCGTCACGTTCAGCGAAGCCGCCGCCGCATTCGCCGGCACGCCGCCGTTCCCCTGCACGAGCACTTCCCGGATCGTGCCGTTTGCGAGGGGCGCGTCGTTGCGGCTGTCGTACAGGCGGAACGGCGTCAGCGGGGCAAAACCGAGGCCTGACGCCTCCGTGAAATAGCCGTTGACGTCGACCAGCACCTGCACCGTGCCGCTCCCGGCGACGAACGGCTTGATCGCGATCGTCCCGTCAGCGGCGACCGGCACGATGGCGTTGTTCGCACGAGGGGTATTGGCAGCGGTGAAGTTGACGACCGACGTGCTCGACGGACGATCGCTGGCGTACATCTTCAGGTGCCCGTTCCCCGTCGGCGTGAGCACCGTGACGTTGAGCGACACCGCGCGGGCGCCGGCGTGTGTCCCGCAGACCGTGTTCACCACGTTCAGCGTGAACGGCACGTCGTGCGCCGGCGCCGAACCGTTCCGCGTATCGAGCAGCCGGCAGGGTGCGACCGGCACATAGCTCAGCGCCGGCGAGGCCGGATCGTCCGTGGTGACGACGAGCTTCGCCGCCTGAGTGCTCCCCTGCTGCGCGTCCGTCACCGTCAGCGTCACGATGCGCGAGCCGGCGCTGAGGTAGCTGTGCTGCGCCGTCTGCCCACTCGCCGCCGTGCCGTCCCCGAACTGCCAGTCGTACGAAAAGATGCTGCCGTCGTCGGTCGATGCCGTGGCGTCGAACGAACAACTCAGGCTGGTGCAACTGAAGGTGAAGCGCGCCGCCGGCGTCGTGCAGAGCGACGTCTGCTCCTGCACGAACACATCCCAGATATTGTTGCCGTCCGTCCCGGCCACGTTGCCGTCGTCGGTGTCGAAGACCATCCAGCGCGCATCGGCGCTCACGACCGGCGGCGTCGGCGAGGCACCGCGCACACCGCTGCCGTTCCGGTTGATCCCGAGCCGCACGTGCTGCGCATTCGCCGCCGTGAAGTCGAGGTAATAGCTGCCGTACGTGCCGTGGCCGGTGTAGTCGATCCCGTCCTCCCAGGCGATGCCGCGGTTCGTCAGGAACGGCGTCCCGGGCTCGCGCCCCGCCGGATTGGCGAAGCTGCCGCGCGGGTTGATCGTGGTGCCGAGCAGAAGATCGCGGATCAGGAGATCGCGCTTCTCGTCAGGCAGCGGCGCGACGTACGCGACGTAACGGGCATCGGGACTGATGGCGATCGAGTCGGCGTAGCTCCCGTGGACCGCGGCGATGCGCTCCTGGACCTGCCACGCGCTGCCGTTGAAAACGGCTCGGTAGAGCCACCAGCCCGCCAGCGACGAGACGCCTTCGATGTTCGTGGCGTTACTCGCGAAGACGATGGTCTGCCCGTCCGCCGAAATGGCCGGCCGGCCGATCGTCCCGCTCAGGTTCTCGCGCGTGGTGCTGTTCGCCGGAATCGTGCCGCGCACGACGATGTGCGTCCGCTTGTTGGCCCGGTCGCGGGCATAGAGGGCGTGCGGAAAGGAGTTCGCCGCCTGCTCCTCGCTCAGGCCTCCGAAGTAGTCCCGCGTGAGCACCAGACTGGTCGAGAAGAAGACGACCACATTGCCGTTCGCGCTGATCGCGTGGGCCTTGTTGCCGCGGACCGTGTGGTGGATGTTCTCCTTCTCCTGAATGTCACGATCCGGCACGCTCACCCGCTCGATGGCCCTCGTCGTGCGGTTCATGACGAAGACGTCCGTCTCGGCATTGCCATCCGCCGGCCCGAGGATGTCGTCGGTCGAAGTGACGAACGAGATCGAGTTGCCGTCGCCGGAGAGACGACCCTCGCCGAGACCGCTGTCCCATCCGGTCTGGTCGACGGCCATGTAGCTATTGGCCACCCGGTCCCATAGATAGAGGTTGTATCCCCCCGGCGGGTTGGGCGCACCGGTGCTGCCGATGTTGGTGGCTTCGGAATGGAAGAGGATGTAGCGGCCGTCGTCGCTGATCCACGGCGCTTCGCTCGTGGCGTTCCCGGCCTGGCCGCCGGCTGTCTTCGAGACCAGCGACGTACCCGCCGGCGGGCAGGCCCCTCGAGCCGTGAAGGTGACGAGCAGGATGAGCAGGACCCATAGGACATTGATTGATTTGCGCATGACGAAACTCCTTTCGATGCGCGAATGTCGTCCCATCGGGCTCCCCGTTCCTGAACGCCCGGGCTGCTTTTGAACGGGAAGGCATTCGAGGCGTTGCATCTACACGGGTTTGTGACGGCGCGTTTGCAGACCGTCACCGCCGTCACGGCCGTTCAACGAAGCGAAGCCCGGCGCCGGTACTCCATCGGGGTCACACCCTTCGCCTTCCGGAAGACGCGCGAGAGGTGCGACTGATCGGCGAAGCCGGTGGCGAGGGCGATCTCCGCCAGCGTCACGTCGCACTCCCGGAGGGAACGCGCGGCCGCCTGGACGCGCAGCTCGCGCACGTACGCGCCCACCGGACGGCCCATCGCCTCGGCGAATCCATGCGAGAGCCGCGACACCGAGACCCCGGCGTAGCGCGCCACGTCGCTCATGGCGACGCTGCCGGTATAGGCGCCGGAGAGAAACGCCACCGCGCGGCGCAGCCATTCGGGGCGCGGACCCAGTCCCGCCGCCACACGCGACCCGAGGGCGAGCAGTTGCTCGATCAAGGCCGGAAGGATGCGCTCCGAGGCGTGGTCGCCGGCGGCGAGCTCCGCGCGGATCTGCTCCGGCACGTCGTGCACGCTCTCGAACGTCAGCCGCGCCGTGCGCCAGCGCTCCCCGTACAGCGGCATGTAAGCCGCCGTCAGCGCCGGCGCGAGCTCCACGACCACCAGCTCCGCGCAGGACGTATCGACGTGATTCTCGTGCACGATCCCCGGTGGATGAAACAGCAGCTCCCCCGCCTTCACCTCCTGCCGCTCCCCATTGGCCACATCCACGACCCGGCCGCCGAAGACCATGAAGAGATGAGCGCGGTCGTGCATGTGAGCCGGCAGCACGTTCGTCCCCGGCAACGCGGCCTCGGTCAACCCGAAGGCCTCGAAGGGGCGCTGAACGATGCAGCCGTCATCGAGACGGAGTCCAAGCATCCGATCACGGTAGCGCCTGGCAGCCACGGCCCTGTGAACGGACGGTCAATCTCGGAGTGCGGTGGCGAAAGCCACCGCTCT
>DASWMP010000285.1:0-12131 GCA_036399695.1 Thermoanaerobaculia bacterium
CCAAATTCGTAGCGGGACGAACCCTTCTTCTTAGTATCGCGCCGCCTGAACTGGATTCTCCCGATCGGCCCCTCTCGGGTATTGCTCTAAGGGCTGAGGGAGAAGCGGTGAGACGGGCGGACAAGCTATAGGCGGGCCGGCAGCCTCTCGTCGTCCCCCCTGTAGATCGAGTAAGGTAACGGACATTGATCGACACGGTGGAAGCACAGGCGGAGAGGATTCGGGGGTTGGAGCGGCAGCTCGCGGCTCGGACGGCGGCTTTGGATGCGGTGACCGCCGAGTGTGCGCGGTTGCGGGCGGAACTGCGGGGGCGTGCGGGGACTGTCGCGCCCATCGTCTATGGGGCGCCGGTGCTGCCTTTCAAGGAGAGGGTGAGGAAAGGCATCGTCATCTTTGGAGGGAAACTGCTGCCGAAGGGGGCGAAGAGCTTCGTCAAGAAGTTCTGGGACCCCTGGGCGGAGCCGCGGCGGGTGCGGCCGATGCGGGCGCAGAAGAACGTGGGGCGCATCGAGACCACCACCACCTTCGACGTCATCTGCTTCTCCATCATTGATTGGAGCTTCCGGTGGCAGAGACCGCAGCAACTGCTGTCGCAATTTGCCGAGGCCGGGCATCGGGTGTTCTTGTTCAAGACCACCGAGTTCCTGCCGGCGGATGGGAACCCGTTTGCGATTGAGCGGGTGCGGGAAAACGTGTGGGAAGTGACGATCGGGCCGCCGGCCATGATCGACGTTTACGCCGGGACGATCGAGCCGCGGACCGCGGCCTGGTTTCCGGAGCTGCTCGAGGCCATGCGGCGAAAGCTGAACATCGTCTCCGCCGTCTCGATCGTGCAGGTGGCGACGTGGCGCGAGGTGGCGGAAGAGGCGCGGCGGCGGTTCGGCTGGCGGCTCGTGTACGACTGCATGGACGAGTGGAACTCGTTCCCCGGCATGAAGCCGCAGCTCCTGGCGGAAGAGGAACGGCTCGTCACCGAGGCCGATCTCGTGACCGTCTCGGCGCAACGGCTGCTGGAGAAATGGCAGGGGCGCAACGCCCGCGTGGAGCTCGTCCGCAACGCCACCGACTTTGAACACTTCGCCAAAAGCGCAGCCCCGGAAAGCGGAAATCGAAAATCGGGAACCGGCCAGATCGTCATCGGCTACTTCGGCGCCATCGCCGCCTGGTTCGACGTCGAGCTGCTGGCGTGGATCGCGGAGCAGCGGCCGCGCTATACGTTCGTCCTCGTCGGCGGCGTCTTCGACGTGGACGTCACGTCGCTGCAGCGGCTGCCGAACATGCAGCTCGAGGGGCAGCAGCCATACGCGCGCATGCCGGAGTACCTGCGGCAGTTCGACGTCTGCGTGATCCCGTTCGTGGTCAACGAGATCACGGCCGCCACCGATCCGGTGAAGTTCTACGAGTACATCTCCCTCGGCAAGCCGGTCGTCTCGACCTCCATGCCGGAGCTTCGCCCCTTTGCCGAGCTGCTCTACCTGGCGAACGGCCGGGAAGACTTCCTGGCGAAGCTCGATACCGCCGCGGCCGAAGATGATGACGGGCTGCGGGGGCGACGGATCGAGGCGGCGCGGGCGAATACGTGGCCGCTGCGCGCCGCGGCGATGCTGACGGCGATCCGCGACGTGCATCCGAAAGTCAGCATCGTCGTCGTTTCGTACAACAACGCCGACCTCACGCGCGCCTGTCTCGACAGCGTGCTGCATCACTCCGTGCATCCGAACCTCGAGGTCATCGTCGTGGACAACGCCTCGAAAGACGGGTCGGCGGAGATGCTGGAGCGCTTCGGCCATCCGCGCGTGCGGGTGATCCTCAACCAGGAGAACGTCGGCTTCGCCGCGGCGAACAACCAGGCGTTGCGCGTCGCCACTGGCGATTACGTCGTGCTGCTCAACAACGACACCGTCGTGCCGCGTGGATGGCTGCCGCGCATGCTGCGTCACCTCGACGATCCACAGGTCGGGCTGGCCGTGGCCGTGACGAACTTCTCGGGCAACGAGTCGCGGATTCCCGTCCCCTACTCCACGGTGGAGGAGATGCACCCGTTCGCCGAGCAGTACATGTGGGAGCACGACGGCGAGAGCTTCGACATCCGCGTGGCGGCGATGTACTGCGTCGGGATGCGCCGCGACGTCTACGAGCGTCTCGGGCCGCTGGACGAGGAGTTCACGATCGGCATGTTCGAGGACGACGACTACTCCCACCGCACGCGCCTGGCGGGGCTGCGCGTCGTCTGCACCGAGGATGTGTTCGTCCACCACATCGGCCAGGCGTCGTTCTCGCGCCTCGCGCCGGAAGCGTACGAGGCGCTCTGGAAGAAGAACCAGGCGTACTTTGAACAGAAGTGGGGCATGCAGTGGCAGCCCCACCGGCCGCGTTGAGACGAGCAGCGCCCGCGCCGCTGAAGCTGACGACGACGAATCATCGATGTGTGCCGAGGGGGGCAATGAGGGAACGGGAGTGGCAGATCGGCATCACCGGGACGTTCGACGTCGAGAACTATGGGGACATGCTGTTCCCGATCATCGCCGAAGCAGAGTTGCGGGAGCGGCTGGGGCGCGTGCGGATGCACCCCTTCTCCTACTCGGCGAAGACGCCGCCTGACTGGCCGTATGCCGTCAGGTCGGTCGCCGAGCTGCCGCAGGCGCTCGACGCGCTCGACGCGATGCTCATCGGCGGCGGGTTCCTCGTCCGCTTCGACAAGCTCGTCGCGGAGAACTACGGTCCGCCGTCGGCGGAGATCCACCATCCCACCGGGTACTGGCTGACGCCGGCGCTCATGGCGGCAGCGCGAGGCATTCCGGTGGCGTGGAACGCGCCGGGGATGCATTGCAATGACATCCCGCTCTGGGCCGAACCGCTGCTGCGGCTCGCGCTGGCCGGCAGCGCGTACGTCTCGGTGCGCGACGAACCCTCGGGGGAAGCGCTCGCGCCTTACGCGGAACCCGGCCGGGTTCGCGTGGTGCCGGACAGCGGCTTCGGCCTCGGCCGGCTCATTCCGGCAGAGGAGTCGGCGGAGATGCAGCGCGTGCGCGAGGTGGCCGATCTGCGGAAGCCGTACATCGTCGTGCAGCCGGTGCGCTGGGCCGACGATGGCTTCCCGGCCTTTCTGCAGCAGAACGCCAGCCGCTTCGCCAGCTACCAGCTCCTCGGCCTGCCGATGGGCCCCGTCCTCGGCGACAGCGTGAGCTTCTTCGGCGACGCGCTGCCGCACTTTACGTGGTTGCCCTTCTGGCCGTCGCCGCTGCTGCTGGCGGAGATCATCGGCAACGCCGCGGCGGTGATCGGCTACAGCTACCACCTCGTCATCACCGCGCTGGCGGCGGGCGTGCCGGCCTTCGCCTCCTTCGATCAGAGCGTGGGCAAGTTCACGGCCTTGTCGCGCTTCGAAACGCTGTACCGGCTCGCCTCGATCAATGAAGCCGCTCCGGACGTCTTCTTCTCCAGGCTCGGACGAACGGAGCCGGCGCCGTCGGTCCGCGCCACCCTGCCACCACTCGCCCGGCACTGGGACGAGATCGCGAAGACCGTGGAAGGCGGACGCGGCGTGCCGCACCCGGCATTCGCGAGCTTCTGGCAATCGCTGCCCAACCTGCTGGAGAACCCGTCGCGATGAGATTCTGGAGACGTGCACCGCTGATCGACCTGACGCGCATCGCCCTCGGTCAGTTGCACACTGATCCCTATCGCTGGGCGGAGCTGAGCGGCTTGTTCTCGCCGGGCGACGCGACCGCGCTGGCGCAGTCGTTTCCCCGCGATCACTACAAGGTGGTGGCGGCGTACGGCGGGGAGAAGAACTATCAATATGAGGCGCGGAAGCTGATCGGCATGGGCGAGCGATCGGTCGCCTTCCGCCGTGACCTCAGCAAGGCGTGGCAGCGGCTGGCCGATGACTTCCTCTCGCCGGAGTACCGCAATGCCGTCTCCGCGATCAGCGGCTGCGATCTGTGGTCGTCGCCGCTGGAGGTGAACGTCTTTCACTACGGCCCCGGCGGCTCGCTCGGCGCGCATCCGGATCTGCCGGACAAGGTCGTGACGCACGTCCTCTACTTCAACGAATCGTGGAACGTCGACGACGGCGGCTGCCTCACGATCCTGCGCTCGAAGGACCCGGCCTCGGTCGTGAGGGTGATCCCGCCGGTGGTGGGCAACTCGGCGCTGCTGGTGCGCTCGGACGATTCGTGGCACGCCGTGTCCCGCGTGGTGCCGGAGTGCCGGTTGTCGCGGCGCAGCCTCACGGCGACGTTCTACCGCCCGGGCTCGGTGAGCTCGATGTGGCCGCCGGGCGAGCAGGTGGAGTTGCACGAGTATCGGTGAGGCGAGTTGGCGGTTGGCGGTTGGCGGTTGGCAGTTGTTCCCTGTTTATCGAGCCCGGTAACGGGCCAGCACTTCCGCGGTAGGGCCATCCGCGATCACCTGCCCGGCGGAGACCCAGAGCGTGCGTGAGCAGATCTGCTCGAGCGGCTCGAGATCGTGCGACACCACCACGACCGTGGCGCCGTGCTCCACGAATCTCCGGATGCGGGCGTTGCATTGCTTGCGGAAGACCGCGTCGCCGACGGCGAAGATCTCGTCGAGCAGGACGGTCTCGGCTTCGATGGCGGTGGCCACGGCGAAGGCCAGGCGGGCCACCATGCCGGTGGAGTAAGTGCGGAGCGGGGCGTCGATGAAGGCTTCGACGCCGGAGAAGGAGATGATCTCGTCGATACGCGCGCGCATGTAGGCGCGGGAACAGCCGAGGAGCGCGCCGTTGAAGTAGATGTTCTCGCGGCCGGAGAGCTCGGAGTCGAAGCCGGTGCCGAGCTCCATCACCGGGGCCACTTTGCCGCGGGTCACGACCACGCCTTCGGACGGCGCGATGATGCCGGCGGCCACGCGCAGGAGCGTCGACTTGCCGGCGCCGTTCGCACCGACGATCCCGACCGTCTGCCCCTGGGGAATCGTCAGCGACACGTCCTGCAGGCTGTAGAAGAAGCCGGACTTTTCGTGGCCCGTGAGGCCGCGGATCACCGCTTCCTTGACGCTCCGGATCTTCGTCTTCCGGTAGCGGACACTGACCTGTTGGAGCTCGATGACGTTCATGTCAGAGGTGGGCGTGGAAGCGCGGCGCGAGGTGGCGGAAGAGCATCCAGCCGATGGCGGCGGAGCCGAACGCCAGCACGGTGGCCAGGGTCAGCGTCGTGGGAGACGGGAGGATGCCGTAGTAGATCGGATCGCGGACGATCTCGACGATGTAGACGAGCGGGTTGAGCTTGATCAGCCAGCGGAAGCGCTCCGGCACGATGGTGATGGGGTAGATGATCGGCGTGAGGTACATGACGGCCGGCATCCCGGCCTGCACCATCTCCCGCACGTCGCCGAAGAAGATCGACACGGCCGTCAGCGCCAGCGAGACGCCGAAGGTGAAGATGCCGACGATCAGGAGGCTGACGGGAAGGAAGAAGAGCGCCATGTGAAACGTCGCCCCGACGGCGGCCATGATGGAGAAGAGCACGATCAGCGACAGCCCGAGGTTCACGAGGCCGGAGACGGTGGTGGCGAGGGTGAAGAGCGAGAGCGGCACGCGCACCCGCTTCATGAGCGGCCCGTTCCAGGCCACGCTGGCCATGGCATTGACGGCCGTCTGCGCGAAGAAGTTCCAGGCCACGTAGGCCGACAGAAAGTACGTCTCGTACCGCGGCGTCCGCCCCTGGAACATGGCCGAAAAGACGACGACGAAGATGAGCATCAGCAGCAACGGATGCAGCATCGTCCAGAGAAACCCGAGAAACGACCGCTTGTAGCGCACGGTCAGGTCGCGGTGCACCAGCTCGTACAGCAGCGAGGCATGCCTCCGAACGTCCCGCACTTCGTCGATCCACCGCAAAGGCCGCCCGGCCACGGTCCGCCGCTCAGGGAAGTGATGTGGATGGTGCTGAACAGGCTCGGACGACACGGCGGACCCTTGTACGCGAGCGGGAGGGGGGATTCAAGGGGCGTGGCATAGCGTTATCCGTTTTCCGTTGTCCGTGCTCCGCTGGGCGACGTGAGGCGTTGTTGGTTGTTGGTTGTCGGTTTTGGGTGCTCCGCTGTGCGGGCTCGTCAACTTTCGCAAAGCGGAGCACGGAAAACGGACAACGAAAAACGGACAACGCTATGCCGTTAGAATCCGCCCCAATGGCATCTCCCAACGCGGCGTGGTACGAGCGAGGGCGCGACCGCGTCATGCTGGGGGTCGTGATCGCCGGGGCATTGCTGCTGCCGCTGGTGGTGAATCCTCGGGATTCCTACGACACGTTCCGGTTGCCGAAGGTGTTGTCGTTCCTGGCGGAGGGGATGGTGGTGGCCGCGGTTTATTTCGCGGCGGTGGTGCTTGGCGGTCGCTGGGTGACGTCGTGGCGGGAACGGTGGGTGTGGCTGCCGGTTGGCGCCTTTGCGGTCATGGCCCTGGTGACGGCGTTGTCGACGAAGCCGTCGCTGAGTGCAGCGGCGCTGGTGACCGGGGCGGCGACGCTGGCGATCTTTCTGGCGACCGTTTCGGTGGCGCGATCGCGCGGGTGGATGCTGCTCGGGGTGCCGCTCATCGCGGCGGCGGCCAACGCGCTGCTGGTGATGGTGGAGGAGGCGAAGCTCTGGATGCCGTTCGGCGTGAAGAGCGGGGTCGCCCATCATCTGCAGTGCAGTGCCCTCGTCGGCAATCCGAACGAAGTGGGCGCTTATCTCGGCGCGGCGGCGCTGGCGGCCATTGCGGCGCTTTCGGTGCGCGATTCGAAATGGGCCATGGGCGCCGGCGCGCTGGTGCTGGTGGCCGGTCTGCTCGCCTCGCAGACGCTGACGGCCGCGGGGGCGCTGACGGCGGCGGCATTCGCGATGTTCGCCCGCTCGTCGCCGAAGCAGGCGCTGCGGACCATCGCCGCGGGCATCGTGCTGGTGGTGCTGGTCTTCACGCTTTACACGCCGTTCCGCACGCGCGTGGCGAACATGGCCTCCTGGGCGAAGCAGGGGAACTACAACACGCTGCTGACCGACCGCCTCACGCCGTTCACCACCGCGGCGATGATGTTCGCCGACCGGCCCGTCACCGGCACCGGTCCGGGGACGTTCGCCTGGCATTACTACGACTACAAGTTGCGCGCGGAAGCGCGCTATCCGCTGCTGCGCGAGGCGTGGAACCGCGGCGTCAATTACGGCGAAGTCCACAACGACCATCTGCAGGTACTGGCCGAAGGGGGCATCCTCGGGTACGCGGCGTTCGTGGCGCTGCTCGCGGCGCTGGCAACCATCTCCTCCACGGCGCCGGGTAGCGACGGCGATGCACGGCGGCGTTTCGCCTGGCGTCTGGCGATGCCGCTGGCGATCTACTGGATCGTCCTCTCGCTCGCGCAGTTCCCGCTGGAGACGCCGGTGGTGCGCGCTCTGCTCGTGCACCTGGCGGCACTGTGCGTGGCGTGGCGGAGCTCATGACGCGCGCCCTCTTCATCGTGCGTGTCGTAGTAGCGGCGCTGCTCGTCTGTGCGACCGCGTACGCCGTGCACCGCTGGTGCTGGCGCCCGTACCGATGCGCGGCGGCCGTCTCGGCCGGTGCCACGGCGCTCGAAGCAGCGGAGCACCGGAGCGACGCCGACCGGCAACGCATCGCCCGCGCCGTGCAGACGAACCTCCGCCGCTGCGCATGCAGCTCCCCGGAGCTGGACATGCGGACCTACTTTGCGCTGGCCGAAGCGTCGGCGGCGATGGGCGATTACCGCGCCGCCATCGCCGATTACGAGCGCGCGCTGGCCATCGACCGCAGGCCGGAGCTCTACTTTGCGCTGGGGATGGCGTATCTCAACGCGCTGGACCGCCTCGCCGCGCTGCACAACCTGGCGCGCGCCTGCGCGTTCGATCCGGCACGGCTGGCGGCCATCCCGTACCCGGAGATCCGGGAGGAAACGGCGCGGCGGGTGGCTGACCGGTAGGTACAGGGAACGATGGGACCTATGGCACCTATGGGACCGATGGGACCTCATGTCCCACCCGCCTGAATACCACGCACCGCGGAGCCATAGGTCCGATAGGTCCCATCTGTCCCATACGTCCCATCGTTCCCCCCGTGTGCCATGATCTCTCCCGTGAATCCGCTGTTCGATGCTCTTCTGCAGAGCGCGCTGGACCCGACCTGGATCGTCGGGCGGGAGGCTCTGCTGGAGCGGTTCAACCGCCCCTTCGCCCGGCTTTACACGGATGCGCGCGGGGAAGCGCCGCGGGCCGGCATCCCCGCGGGCACGCTCTTCGAGGGGCCGTGGCGGGAAGTGTTCGACCGGGTGATGGCCGGTCGCAGCGTCTCGACCGACGCGAAGCTCGTCATCGCCGGGGCGCTGCGGCAGTTCTCGCTGGCCGGGACGGCGGTGGTGGAAGACGGCGCCGTCACGGCGGCGATCTTCACGGCCCGCGACCTGACGGACACGCGGCGCACCGCGCGTGAGGATCTGTTCGAGCTGTCGCTGACGCGGCTCTTCCTGGCGGGCGACCGGCCGCTCGAGGAAACGCTCTTAGCGGCGGTCGAGTATCTCTGTGAATCGGACGAGTGGGATTGCGGCGTGGCCTGGCTCCTCGGCGACGACACGACGGCGCTGGTGCCGGCGGCCATCTACGCCGCCTCCGCCCTCCCGTACGGCGACGAGCTGCACGCGCAGCTCCGCGCCATCCGCTTCAGGAAAGGACAGGGGCTGCCGGGGCGTGCGTGGGCCGAGGATGACCTGGTGTGGATCGCGGACATCTCGGATGAATCGAACATCGCCCGCGCCCACCTGGCGCACCACCTCGGCCTGCACGGCGCGGTGGCGGTGCCGCTGCGCGACGGCGCGCGCGTGGCCGGCGTGCTGGAGCTCTTCACGCGGCACGTTCGTCCCGTCGACGAGCTGCGCGGGCGGTCACTTCTCCGTACCGGCGCGGGGATGGGACGGCTCATCGCACGCCGCCGCACGGACGACGAGCGCCGCCAGTTGCTGCAGGTGATCGAGCGCAAAGGGCTGGAGTGGACGCTCACGTTCGACGCCATCGAGCTGCCGATCTTCATCACGTCGACCGAAGGGGTGGTGCGGCGGATGAACCGTGCCGCTCGCGATCTCGCGGGCGGCGAGTACGCGGACGTCCTCGGCCGCCGCATCCGCTCGATCGGCGACGGTGAGCCGTGGACGACCCTCGGCGCCTGCGTGGAAGCGGTGCGGGACAGCGGCGAGACCTGCACCGCGCAGGCGCACCAGCCGGAAGCGGACCGCTCGTGGGACATTGCGGCGAACTCGTACCAGGCCGTGGACGAGCCGGCGCGCACGATCCTGGTGGCGCGGGAGATGACGAGCATCGTCCGCCTGCAGAACGCCGTCCGCCGCGGCGAGCAGCTTTCGGCACTCGGCGAGCTGGTGGCCGGCGTGGCCCACGAGGTCCGCAACCCGATCTTCGGGATGCAGATCACGGTGGACGCGCTCGAATCGGCGCTGCCGGCCGACCTCGACGTCCGCGACCTGCTGACCGTCCTCCGCCGCTGGCTCGAACGGCTGAACCGGCTGATGGAGAGCCTCCTCGCCTACGGCCGCACCTGGACCATCGACCTGCAGGAAGGGTCGATCGCCGGCGTCCTGCAGCAGGCAGTCGAAGGGACGGAGCCGGTGGCGGCGACGAACGGCGTGACGGTGCGCTCGATCGTGGAGGTCGAACGGCCGATGCTGATGGATGCGTCGCGGCTCGTGCACGCCTTCGAGAACCTGATCACGAACGCCGTGCAGCACTCGAAGGAGAAGGGGGAGGTCACGATCACGGCGCGTGAAGTGGATGGTTTCGTCGAGTGTTCGGTGCGGGATCAGGGGAGCGGCTTCGACCGCGCCGACCTGCCGCGGATCTTCGAGCCGTTCTTCACCCGGAGGCGCGGCGGGACCGGGCTCGGCCTGGCGATCGTGCAGCGGATCGTGGAGGAGCATGGCGGCACGTTAAATGCAGCCAATGCAGAGCATGGCGGCGCTGTCGTCACCGCGCGGTTTCCGGTCTACCAGGTCAAAGAATGAACTTCGCCACTCCTCCCAGAGATCGCATTCTCATTGTCGACGATGAAGAGCTGATCGTCATCTCGATGCGGCGCTACTTCGAAGGGCTCGGCTACCAGGTCGATTCGGCGCACGAGCTCGAAGAAGCGCAGGCACTGCTGGCCAACTACTCGTACGACCTCGTCATCGCCGACCTGCGGCTGACCGGCATCGGCGGAGTCGAAGGGCTGCAGATCGTCGCCGACGTCCATCAGCGTTGCCCGAACACGCGCGTGATCCTGTTGAGCGCCTTCGGCACGCCGGAAATCGAGCGGGAATCGTTCAACCGTGGCGCCGACGCCTTCCTGCAAAAGCCGAAGGCCATGATGGAGATCGCCACGGTCGCGAGCACGCTGCTCGATCACCGATGAGCGAGCACTCCGCCCTCAATACGATTCTCCGCCCCGGCGGCATCACGCCGCTCTTCCAGCCCATCGTCCGTCTCGTCGAGAACGGCACGTCCCTGCATGCCGTGGAATGCCTTTCCCGCGGCCCCGCCGGTACGAACTTCGCCGCCGCCGGCGTGCTGTTCGATTACGTCCGGCTGAAGCGGGAGGAAAGCCTCGTCGACCGCGCCTGCATCTCCGCCGCTTTCGCCGAGACGCCCAACCTGCCGCGCGAGCTGAACCTCTGCGTGAACGTGCATGCGTCGACGCTCGGACGCGACGTGGGATTCGTGCCGTTCCTCGAGAGCGTCGCCGGCAAGCACGGCATCGCGATGACGAACGTGACGGTGGAGGTGGTGGAGCACGCACCGCCGTGGGACAACCGCAGTTTCCTCGACGCCCTCGAGCACCTCCGCACCCTCGGCGCCAAGCTGGCGGTGGACGACGTCGGTCTCGGGCAATCGAACTTCAAGATGCTGATCGACGTCAGCCCCGACTACCTGAAGCTGGACCGCTACTTCGTGGCCGGTTGTTCGACGGACCCCAAACGGCGCGCCGTGGTGGCCGCCGTGACCCAGCTCGCCAAGGAGTTCGGCGCAGAGGTGGTTGCCGAAGGGGTGGAGGAAACGGCCGACGTGGACGTGCTGCGGGGGTTCGGCATCACGCTGATGCAGGGGTTTCTGTTCGCGCGGCCGATGGCCGCGGCGAGCGTGGCGGCGTTTGTGGCCGCCGCGTAGCGGAGCGCGGGGCGTAATCTCGGAGTGCGGTGGCCGCTTCGCCACCGCGGTCCAGATGAACGGCGGCTTTGTCTTCAGGGGACGGGCATTTCGCGTCGCTCTACCGGACATCTCGTTGCGCCGAACGTGAGGTTCACGTCCATTGACCGGACCTTTCGGCCGATCGACGGTTCCTTTGCCTCGGCTGAACGTGCGGTTCACGTCATTCGACGGGACCGATGCCGTCGATCGACGGGACTTTCCCCTTCACTGAACGCGCGGCTCCCGTCGTTCGACGGGACCGATGCCGTCGTTCGACGGGACCTTTGCCTCCGCTGAACGCACGGTTCACGTCGTGCGACGCGACCGTTCCCGTCGTTCGACGGGATCGATGTCGTCAAACGACGGGAACTCTGCCTGGGCGGGACAGAAAGGTCCGGTCAAGCGACGGGATCGTCGCCGTCCGGTCGAGGAATGTCTGCGTCCGCTGGACAGATCGGCGCGGTTGCGCGATGGGATCGGTGCGGTTCGCGAGCCCGATCGTTGCCTTCACGGGACAGAAAGGTGGCGTCGTCGAAGGGGCGGGTGCCGTCGCGCAACCCGATCGTCACCTGCGCCGAGGACATCGCTGCCTTCCGTCTTCCGCTGCTGCACTCCAAACCGGCGCCTGTGGGCGCGGACAGACAGGAGTGTCTGTCCCACATTCAGATCTGCAGGAGTGTCTGTCCCACATTCAGATCTGGCGGAATATCGGCACCCGCGAGCACGGCTGGATTCAGTGTGGGACAGACACTCTTGTCTGTCCGCGCCCGCAGGCGCCGATTTCAAGGCCTGAGACACCCTCCTGCCGCCACCGCGCTCCTGGATTGCTTCGCGCGGACAGACAGGAGTGTCTGTCCCACATTCAGATCTGGCCGAATATCGGCACCCGCGAGCACGGCTGGATCAATGTGGGACAGACACTCTTGTCTGTCCGCGCCCGCAGGCGCCGATTT
>DASWMP010000286.1:0-10251 GCA_036399695.1 Thermoanaerobaculia bacterium
ACCCGTATAAAAGAGCGGTGGCGTGCGCCACCGCACTCCGAGATCGACGCCGCGGAAATGAACTGCCGCGACGGGGCGTTCCTCCCGCCACTGTGAAGCAGAACGTCTGACATCGCCCGCCGCCCTTCGCGATCTCAGGAGTTCCCATGTCTACACTGCGTGCTTCGCAGCTCACCCATTCGTTCGGCGACATCACCATCTTCGACGGTCTCGACCTCCAGCTCGACCGCGGCTGCACGGGCGTGGTCGGTGAGAACGGCAGCGGCAAGACGACGTTGCTGCGGATGATCGCCGGCGACCTGCCGCCCGACGGCGGCTCGCTGACGGTCGACGGCCGGGTGCTGCTCGTCCCTCAATCCGTCGAGGTGATGACGGAGGCGATCGCCGCTTTCGCGGACGGCGACGGCTACGCCCTGCGCGGCCGCCTCGGCCTGAAGGCGACGATGCTCGACCGCTGGCCGACGCTCTCCTCCGGCGCAAGTCCGTGACGCCGGTGGATCGGATCCGCATCGCCGGCCCGAACGGCGCGGGGAAGACGACGCTGCTGCGCGCGCTCCTGGAGAACGCACGGGTCGAGGCGTCGAAGCTGTTGTACCTGCCGCAGGAGTTGACGCTCGCGGAAGCGCGGACGCTGCTGGCGGAGGTGCTGGCGTTGCCTGCCGAGGAACAGGGGCGCGTGTTCTCGATCGTGGCGGCGCTGGGAGTGGATCCGGCGCGGCTGCGGAGGTCGGCCTCCCCTTCTCCCGGCGAAGCGCGGAAGTTGATGATCGCGTCAGGCCTCGGCCGTCATGTGTGGGGCCTGGTGCTCGATGAGCCGACGAATCATCTGGACCTCCCCTCCATCGAACGGCTGGAGGAGGCGTTGCGCGCCTACCCGGGCGCGATCGTGCTGGTGACGCATGACGAGGGGTTGGCCGCCGCCTGCACGGGCGTGACGTGGGAGGTGGCCGGGTGAAAGACGGGACAGACAAGAGTGTCTGTCCTACATTAGAAGCGGAGCACCGCATACCTGAGATGGGACAGACAAGAGTGTCTGTCCTACATTGGAAGCGGAGCACCGCATCGCTGATGTGGGACAGACACTCTTGTCTGTCCGGTGTAGCAGGGAACGCCCTACCGCTGGAAGGCGTAGCTCACTTTCAGGAAGATCTCCCTCCCCGTCTTGCGGAAGTCGCCTTCCTCGGCTGTCACTTCGCGGAGGTCGCCGCCGCCGAGGAAGAGGACGGTTTGCCAATTGAGCTTGTAGGCGAAGAGGAGTTGGGTGGCGAGGTTGCCGGAGTGTTGATCGAGCTCCGCTTCGGGGAGGTAGAGGTCGCGGTTGAAGTTGTTGCGGCGGTTCTGGACGATGGCGCGGACGAACATCTTGGTGTTGAAGGTGTAGGTCGCGCGGAGGCGCTCGATCTGGGACGTGAAGAGGTGGCCTTCGTCGACATTCAGAAAACGCACGCCGCTGGTGAGGGCGAGTTGGAGGTGGTTGGTCGGGCGGAGGGTGCCGGTGAGGTTGATGTCGGCACCTTCGCCGAGGCGGTTCCTGATGAAGTCCACTTCCTCCCCTACCCAGCCGCTGAGGGCGATGCGGGTGAACTTCTTCGACGGGGACATCTCGGCCTGGTAGTAGAAGCGGTCGCGGGCGAAGACGTCGTTGCCGCTGCGAACCGCATCCTGGGCGACGCGGAAGCGCCAGAAGGAGCGGTAGCGGCCGTCCATGGCCACACCTGCGGAGAAGGTGCGGAACAGGAGGTCACCCTCCTGGCTGGCCTCGTACGAGCCGAAGCCGAACGCGCGCACGCGGTTGAACCATCCCTTCGGCCGCCACGTGTAGCCGCCCTCGGCGAAGTTCGAGCGGAAGTCGACCTGCGGGACGAAGCCGTTGTCGGCGCGGAAGTCTGCGCCGTAGTCCTTGTACTCCGTGTAGAAGTCGACCTTTTCGGACGAGTAGGTGTACCAGGCGAAGCCGGCGTGGCCGCGCAAGGTGCGGCCGTCCCATTCCGAGGCGAGCAACGGCCGGTTGGGCGTCTCGGTGTCGCTGAAGAGGAGCTGCGCCGTGAGGGTGTGCCGGTCGCCGCGGCGCCATTGGGCATCGGGGCCGAAGACGCGGTTGTGCGAGCCGCCTTCGGTCTCGCGCGTCGTGGCGAGGAAGCCGACGTTCGACAGGCCGAGGTCGCGGCGCAGACGGCCGACGACGACGGTGGACTCGAGATCCTGATCGACGAAATTGGATTCAGTCGCGGACGGCAGGATCACCGAGCCGCCGCCGCGGTCCTGCGCCACGAGCATGGTGTACGAGTTGCCGGCGAACTTGCCGGTGCTGCGCAGTCCCCAGCGGGGTGAGGTGATGGTGCGGGTGTAGACGGCCTGGATCGGGGTGCTGAACAACTCGATGCCTTCGAGGAAGAACGGCCGCTTCTCGGAGACGAAGACGGCGAAGCGTTCGTTAGTCGTGATGGTGGCGACGTCCGACTCGATCTGCGAAAAGTCGGGGTTCAGCGTGGCGTCGATGGCGGTGTCGGCGTTGGGCGTCCACTTCAGGTCGAACCCGGCGTCGACGCCGACCGGGCGGGTGATGAAGCGGCTCGTGGCGGGCGGGCCGCCGGGCACCGCCGGGATGGTGTGCAGCTCGCCGGACGAGCGCGACGTGAAGTACGGCGCGGCGACGATGTTGCCGCCGGACGGGAGCCCGGTGAGGCCGCCGATTTTCTGCATGTTGCAGACGAAGCAGTTGCCGCCGCGCGGCAGTCTGTTGGTGAAGATCTGGTAGCGCCGGTCGCGCGGCATGTTGCGGTAGAGGGTGATGCCCCAGGTCTGCGGGCCATCGCCGTAGCGCAACGAGGAGAACGGGACGCGGAGCTCGGCCGTCCAGCCACGGTCGTGGATCTTCGTGGCGGAGTCCCAGAAGTAGTCGGGCGAGGAATCCTCGTTGCCGGCGGCGTCGTCGAGGACGGCGTCGAACTGGGTGCCGCGCGCGGTGACGAAGAGCTCGAGGCCGGTCTTGCCGTCGTTACGGGTGTCGAGGATGACGCCGGCGAAGTCGTCGTCGCTGCCGCGGATGGCGTCGTGGTCGGAGTAAGGAGCGCGGATCTGCTTCGGATCGGGATCGAGCATGTCGATGGCGACGTAGAAGAAGCGGTCGTCATACGTGACGTAGCCGACGGTCTTGACCTTCGGCTCGACGTTGTCGCCGGGGTTGGTCTCGTACCAGGTGTCGAAGCGCGCCGCCGACTGCCAGGCCGCATCCGAGAGGTCGCCGTCGACCGTGATCGGAGCGGAGGTGCGGGGGATGTTGACGGGGGCGGCGATGAGGGGGAGCGGCAACAGCAGGAACAGGAGCAGAGCCCATCGGTTACGCATGTACGACAGAGTTCGTAGCGAGTGACCGCGCGTTGCGTCACGGGTGTTAAGGATTGGTGAAGACTGGGGATCAGGGCTCGGGGCTCGGGGCTCGGTGGGGGTCAGACCCGAGGTCTGGGGGCGTGCTCGTTGTCCGTTGCTCGTTGTCCGTGGTGCGCTGGTTGAGCGAGGCGGACGCTCCGTCTCTCGATGTGAAAAGCCGTGTCTGGAGATGAAAATCCATCTCTGGAACCGGAAATCTCCGTCTCGGACAGGGAGGCTTGACCGGGGTATCGGCGCACTCGATGGGCGTCGAGCGGCCGGGCTTCCGCCCAACCGCCCAACTGCCTACCGCCAACTGCCTACCGCCAACTGCCTACTCCGGCGCTAGCACGCGTGCTCGATGATGACCAACTGGGGCATCTTCGAGCGCTGCTTGGCGCGGTACGACATGTAACGGCCGATCAGTCCGATGACGAGACCGGTGCCGCCGGCGATGCCTGCCCATTTCATCGGGCTGGTGCGCATCGACGTCTGCATGGTCGCGTACTGGATTTTGGCTTCGCTTTGCGCTTCGATCATCGTGCGGTTGGCGACGACGCGGCTCTCGGCGAGTTTTTCGTTCACGTTGGCTTTGACCGACGCCATCGTGCTGTTGAGGTTCGACTTCATCTCGGCCATCTTGACGCTCGCCTGCTCCTTCACGGTTTCGGCCGTGGTGAGCGCGCGCGCCTTCAGGTCGTCGACTTTCGATTTCAGTCCGCCGTTGGTTTCGAGATTGGTGTGATCGTGATGGTGGTGGTGCTCATGCGACATCGCACAGCCGCAGGGCATGACCTCGCCCGCGACCGGCATGTTGAACGACGCCGATTCGACTTCGTAGCCGCTCGGCAGCACGTCGGAAGTGCGGTTGATATCCATTCTGTATTCCTCCCTTTCGACAGCACTTATTAGTATTGCGAGGGAGGTGCCACAACTGATAGGAAAGGCAGGACTTTACGGCCGGGCCACAACATAAACCGGCACCCGCCTGTCCCCCTCCACCACCGCCGGTTGAGGCTGACGGTTGAGGTAGAGCTGCACGGATGGGCCGCCGTCGAAAAGCATGGCATCGCGGCACTGCAGTTTCGTGGCGGCGAGGTCGACCATCTGCCAGACGTCGAACAGGCTCTCGTGCGGTGTGGCGAAGAAGATGACGCGCTCTTCCGCGTCGATGCAGACGCCGGCGCGGAGGTCGCCGCGGGCGCGGGCCACCTGGTTCTTCTGGCCATCGACGACCAGCCTCGGTCCGGCCTGCACGCCGAACACGGCGTCGCCGCGCTGCTTGTCCCAGTCGGGGGCGCGGACGATGCCGGGCTTGCCGTTTTTGTCGACGAAGAAGACGGCCTGCCAGGAGACGTTGTGCATCGGGTTCAGCTCGCGCGCGTCGGACATCACCACGCCGAGGGGCTTGCCGTCGGTGTCGAAGAAATTGGCGTTGATGCCGAAGGAGCCAGTGCCCCCGGCCACCGTGCGGGCGTCGCTGCCGGACTGGATGACGGCCTCGAGCTTCACCTTTTTCGGATCGATGCGCACGAGGTGCAGCGCGAACTCCTCGGGAGTGCAATCGAGCATGCGGTACTCGATGCCGTTGCCGGCGGGCGTCCAGTCGTTGACGCAGGCGATGGGGGCGACGGGCTGCCACTCCGGATCCTTCTTCTGCGCCTCCGGCTCGGCGTCCTTGACGCGGGCACAGGCGAGCGAAGAGAGCAGCAGCAGAACGGCCAGGAGTCTCACGCCCTGCGCGCGAGGCAAACGGAGTGCCGGGTCGCGATGCCGCGTCGACCCTTCGTGACGCTTGCCTCACCGCGGGCGGCGGTGCTACCTTCTACTTCTCCACTCCGACCGCTCTTCCGCGGCACGCTCCCAATCCATCCGGCACCACGCAAGCATAATGAAAGCATTGATTCTGCTCGTCGTCATGGCGCGGGTGACGGCTGTCTCGGAGAACGCCACCCTGATCGTGGAGAGAGACGCGAAGAGCGTCGAGGTGAAGCTGGCCGGGGTCGAGATCACGGACCTGCTCGGCGCGCGTGAGCTGCTGCAGTGGAGCGTCGTCCGTTCATGGGTGATGCTGGAGGGAACGGACGCACAGGCGTACGTCTACCGCTCCCCCGACGCCATGTTCGTCAACCGCGAGCTCGTGGAGCGCGGTTACGCCCGGGCAACGCTGGCCGGGATCGAGAAGCCGTTGACGGTGCCGGTGACGTATCACGGGCAACTGCAGCTCGGCCCGCGTCCGACGGTCAAAACCGCTGCACCGGCACCTCGACCGCGAACTGGCTCTCGTACGTCGCGCCCCCCAGCAAAGAAACGCTGACCGAGACGACGGCGGTAGGTCTTTCGTTGTCCCGCATCCGGCGGCGCTCCTCGCCACGGGTGCGGACGCGGAAGACCTCCGCCTTCCCTTCCTCGATGACTTCGTTCGGGCCGACCTGGGCCCGGTCGATGACAAAGACCGAGTCGTTGCCGAAGGGGCGCACGACGACCTTCGTCACGGTGATGTCGGCGTCGGAGTTGTTGCTGACCTCGACGAGGAACGTCAGCTCACTCGCCGTCGGCAGCGGTTTCTCCAGGCCGACCAGCTCGATCGTGACGTCGCTGCCGCCGGCGCTGGCGTCGATCGTCTCTTCTTCGATGAAGCCGTCGTTCGAGGCGCAACCGGCCATCAGCGGAAGGAGGAGCAGCAGGACGAGAGTGAAGCGCATGCTCTTTCATACAGCAAGCGCGTGCCGCCGTCGAAGGAATTACGGTGACGATGGGAGGGTGGCGAGCTCCAGCCACGCCAGCCGGTCGTAGGCCTCCGGGCCGCTGGAGCCGCACATCTCCACGTGCGGCCGGAGGCTGGCGCAGACGGCTGGCCGTTCCGGGCTGCCGAAGATGGCGCAACGGAAGTCGTCCAGCAGTTGCACGCAGCGCACACCGGCCGCCTTGCCGTCCGGCATGCCCGGAATCGGCGAAGAGATCGACGGCGCGATGCAGCACGCACCACAGGAAGGACGGCAATCCATGCTCAGTGCGTCATGCAACGCTGCCGCACGGACGCCGCCTTCCCGAGGTGCATTGGCTCACCAGCGCTGCGGCTCGACGCCCATGTACGAGGCGGCCATGTTGATCGTGGTCCAGGGATCACCCTTCTCGATCTTGTAGGAGCGGTCGAACAGTTCTTCGGCCTTCTCACGATCGCCTTCGAGGTTGTAGTAGCCGCCGATTTCGCTCAGCCACTTCTCGTCCCCCTTCTCCATCGCCAGGGCCTTCTCGAAGGCGGTCTTCGCCTTGTCCCAATCCCCTGCTTCGCGATAGACGCGGCCGATGCGGAACCAGTCGCTCGACTCCGGCTTCTTCGACGTGACCTGATCGAAGAGCGCCTGCCCTTCGTTCTTCATGCCGGCCAGGTAGTAGACGCGGCCGACGCCGATCAGCTCCCAGGTCCCGTCCTTGCCGGCCTGCATCCTGGCCGCCTCGAGGAGCGCGGTGGCCGCTTCCTGTTTGGACTTGGAACGATAGAGGGATGAATCCACACTACGGCGCGCGGCTACAGCGCCGAACGTCATACCGAGCGTGAACACGAGCGTGATGACTGCAGTCGATTTGAGTTTCATGGGAGCAGGATAGCAAGCGGGGGCGTTACGTAAAGGTGGCAGGCTGTGCCGGTTCGAAATCTTCATTACACGCCAGGATCCAGGAGTGCGGATTGGCTACACGACGCCTAGCACGCGCTCGAGCCGTTCGCGGTACTTGGGACCCACACTCAGAGCTTCCTCTTTATCCAGCAGGACGGTCTGCGAGCCTTCTTCATCGGACTGCAGTTCCACGAGGCAGTCGATGTTGATGATCGTGGAGCGGTGGATGCGCACGAACCGCACCGGGTCGAGCGACTGCTCCAACGACTGAATGCTGTCGCGCACCAGGAACGACGTCTCCGGGGTATACAGCCGCACGTAGTTCCCCTCGGCGCCGACCCAGCGGATGGAGGCCGTCTTCACGAACACCACGCGGCCGCGCGACTTCTTGACGGCGAGGCGTTCCGCTCCCCGCTTACGGCCGCTCGTTTCGATCATCTTGCGGGCGCGGGCGAGGGCGCGGTCGAAGCGTTCCTGGCTGAAGGGCTTGAGGAGGTAGTCGGCGGCGCTGGCTTCGAACGCCTCGACGGCGTAGTGATCGTGCGCCGTCAGGAACAGGATCACCGGCACGTGACCTGGCGGCAGCGAGCGCGCCAGCTCCATGCCGCTCAGCTCCGGCATCTCGATGTCGAGGAACACGAGATCGGGCCGCAGTTCGATGATGGCGTCGCGGGCCTCGGTGCCGTTGCCATACTCGCCGAGAATCTCGATCTCCGGGTCGCTGGCCAGGAACATCTTCACACGGTCGCGCGCTACCGGTTCGTCGTCGACGATGAGCACACGGAGAGTCGTCATGCGGCGGCCACCAGCCGCATGGGGATATGGATCTCGATCGTCAGACCGTCAGCGTCCTTGCGGAAGTCGACGTGCTGCGCGCTGCCGTAGAGCGCCTGCAACCGGGCCAGCGTGTTCGACAGCCCAACGCCGGCGCCGACACGTGACGCGTCGAAGCTGCTGCCGTCGTCGTGGACGTCGATGCGCAGCGTGCCGCGCTCGCGGCGGGCGCGTATCGTCACTTTCCCGCCGTGCCGGCGCGGCGCAATCGAGTGCTGGATGGCGTTCTCGACGAGCGGCTGCAGGAAGAACGTCGGGACGCTGCTGGCCAGCACCGCCTCGTCGACGTCGATCTCCACGCGCAGCCGGTCGCGGAATCGCGCCTCCTGGATGGCCAGGTAGCTGCGGACGAAACCGAGCTCCTCGCCGAGCGTGATCTCCTGCCGGTCTCCCAGCTCGAACGACGCGCGCAGCAGTTCGCTGAGCGACGTGATCATCTCGTCCGCGGTCTTCGGATCGGTGTGCACCAGCGTGGCGATGGTGTTGAGCGTGTTGAAGAGAAAGTGCGGCCGCAACTGCGCCTTGAGCTGCGCGAGGTTCGCTTCCGTCAGTTTCGCGTTCAACTGTTCGCGCTCCCGGGCGGCGCCGCGGTAGTCGTTGAGGAGCAGCAGCGCCGCGCAACATCCGGCGGCAAAGGTATTGCCGAACATGCGGGTCACGAACGCCTTCCAGAGCTCCTGGGGGATCAGCGGCACCCCTTCGATCGCAAGTCCGGCGGCACCGCCGATGAGACTGCGGGATCCCGAAAAGATGAGCACCGCCAGGACGACCAGCAGCGTGCGTCCGAGCGTCCAGTGGCGCGGCAGGTCGATGCGGCTGACGGCGTAGACGAAGAACGGCGTCAGGAGCATCCAGATGATGACGGTGAGGGCGTTGGCGATGGCTAACTGCTCGAAAGAGAAAGGGATGTCGCGCTCGTCGCTTCGAATCGCAGCTTCCGTGAGGAAGAAGAGATGAAAGAACGTCCAGCCGGCGAGGATTGCGGCCGCCGTCTTCAGCGGCCGCCCGAGAAGGTTCATTTCTTCAGCAGCTCCGTGACCATCGTCGTCATGGCCTTGATCCCGGTACGCAGGGCCGGCTCGGCAAGGGGCGCCCACTTGCTCGAATGAAGACCTGCCTGCGTGCCCGCCGCGAGCTGCGCCGGATCGGCCGCGCCGAGGAAGAGGAGTGAGGAGGGGATCTTGCGGTCGAGGGCGAAGCGGCCAAAGTCCTCGCTGACCATCATCGGATCGAGCTGGGCGACGTTCGTCTCGCCGAGCGAGCCACGCAGCGCCGTGGCAAGGCGTTCGGTGAACTCCGGATCGTTGTAAGTCGGAGCGACGGATTCGTTCTGCAGGAGCTCGACGATCGGCATGCGGTCCGCCGGGACGCCGGCCGTCAGGGCCACGCCTTTGGCGACGCGCTCGATGGAGTCGAGGATGCGCTGGCGGACGTCAGGCTTGAAGGTGCGGAGCGTGGCGTACAGCTTCACCTCGTCCGGGATGATGTTGCGCTTGGTGCCGCCCTGGATCATGCCGACCGTGAGGACGACGGGATCGAGCGGGTTGCGCTCGCGGCTGACGATCGTCTGCAGCGCCATGACGGTCTCGGACGCGAGCACGACCGGGTCTTTCGTCGTGTGCGGCGCCGCGCCGTGGCCGCCGATGCCGCGCACGGTGATGTTGATCGAGTCGGAGCCGGCCATGATGTAGCCCGGCACGTAGCCGATCTTGCCCGCTTCGAGGACGGGCACGTCGTGCAGTGCCAGCGCAAAGTCGGGGCGCGGGAAACGGTCGTAGAGGCCGTCGCGCAGCATGGCATCGGCGCCGCGGACGATCTCTTCGGCCGGCTGGCCGATGAGCATCACGGTGCCGCGCCACTGCGCTTTGGTGTCGGCCAGCATCTTCGCCGTGCCGAGGAGCGCCGTCATGTGCAGGTCGTGCCCGCAGGCGTGCATCACGCCCGGATTCGTGCTGGCGAACGGGAGACCGGTCTGCTCGGTGACGGGCAGCGCGTCCATGTCGGAACGGACGAGGACGACCGGACCGTCGCCATTGCGGAGCAGCGCCACGACGCCGTAAGAGGTCGTGTCGGGCTCGCGGTATTTGCCGACGCGCTCGTGGACCTCGTAGCCGTACTCGCGCAGTTGCTTCGCGACGAGCGCGGAGCTCTTCGCTTCCTGCGTCGACAGCTCCGGATTCGCGTGCAGGGTGCGGTAGGTCTCGAGGAGTCCGGGCATGACGCGATCGATGCGCTGGTCGAGCGTCTGCGCTGACAGCGAGACCGTCGTCAATAGAAGAAGGAAGAACAGACGCTTCATATGTGGACAGAGTAGCGCAGAGCAGGGGCCGGAGAGCGGGCGCCGGGGGCGAGGAGGCGGGATGTGGGGATGAGGGGGCGGTCTCGGGAGATGAGGATCTCGGAGTGCGGTGGCGAACGCCACCGCTCT
>DASWMP010000287.1:0-13354 GCA_036399695.1 Thermoanaerobaculia bacterium
GCCACCGCTCTGGTACACGTGTAAAAGAGCGGTGGCTGCGCCACCGCACTCCAAGATCAAACCTCATGGCGCCACCGCCAGCCCTACCGGCTCCAGCAGCAACGCATCGGCATCAGCGGCGCGCGTGGCGCCGAGCACGCGGTAGGTGAGCTGCAGCGGCGTGCCGGCCGGCCAGGTGCCGTTGAACTGCGTCGGCTCGCTGAAACGGAACGGCACCCCATCGACGGTGCCGCTCTCGAAGACGCTCCCGGCTTCACCTTCGAACAGCACGATGCTCGTGTAGACCGCGGCGTCGAGCACGGCGCGCTGCTCGGGCCTCAGGGCGTCGAAGCCGTTGATCAGCGCGCGCAGCTCGCCCGCGCTCGGCGAGGCCGACGCCGGTACCACGGCCTCGACGCGGCTGGCTTCGCGCAGCAGCAGGGCCACGGTGTCGTTCGACGGGAACTCCTTCGCCAGCGCCTCCAGCGTCGTGCGGGCGGCGCGCTTTTCTCCGCGGCTCATTTGCACCAGCGCCCGCCGGACTTTGCCGCCGGTCGTGGAGGTGTCCACGTCCTGCGGCGTGGATTTGCCGCTGCCGAGGTGACGCTGGTAGTCGCGGATGAGAGGGAGGGAGAAGGGATTGGCGGCGAAAGCTTCGGCGTAGCGCTCCTCGTCCTTGTCGAGACGCGCCAGCGCTGCGAGCGCGGTGGCGTCGTCGGTGCGGTCGCGCAGGACGGCTTCGTATTGCGCGCGGGCCTGCGTCGTCGCGCCACGATCTTCGTAAAGGCGCGCCAGGCGAAGCTGGGCGCGATTGAGCAGCGAGAGGTAAGCCGCTTCGTCGCCACGAGCGGTGGAGAGGATCTCGAACGACTCCTGCCGGGCCACGCCTTCGCGGATAGCGTCGAAGGCGGGGGAGCGCAGCGACGCCGTGACGGTCACGAGCAGGCGCTCCGCTTCGTCGCGCTCGCCGGCGTCGATGAGCGCGGTGGCGAGGGCGTGCTGGTAGACGGCGACGTCGAGCGGATTCGTACCGGCGAGCAGCACCGCGTTGCGGGCGGCGCTGACGGCTTTGCGCGGCTGCTTCAGCACCGACATCGCGGAGGAGTAGAGGTTCCAGGTCTTCGGCGAGTCGGCGGTGTAGCGGGTGGCTTCTTCGAGCAGGGCGAAGGACTCCGGCGCGCGGCCGAGCTTCGCCTGCGCCAGCGCCGCGTAGGCGGTGGCCGTGGAGTAGCGGGTGAGATCGGAGGAGGCGCGCGCGCTGGTGCGCTCCTTCTCCGCGAGTTCGACGGCCCTGGCGTATTGGAGCCGCGCAAGGGAGTGCTCGTTGCGCGTGGCGCGCAGGTCGCCGAGGTTCAGACGGCCGGAGAGCTGCGCCAGAAAACCGGGCGAGGTGGCGAGCTGCCGCTCCATCTTGGCAATCTCAAAGTCCGAGGCGATGCGCGTTTGCGCGAAGGCCGGCGCGGCGCTGAGTCCGACCAGCAACAGAGCCACGGTGGGACCTATGCGACGAATGGCTGCGCGCGGGCGGAGCCCATCGGTCCTATTGGTCCCATCTGTCCCATCGTTCTTCATCATTCGGCCCAGTACCCTTTGCGCGCGGCCAGCACGGCGACGCCACGTGCAGGCGCAATCGTGATGCTCCGCCAGCCGTGCGTAGCGGCGTTGCTGCTCTGGTAGACCACGAGATACCTGCTGTTGATGTCCGCCAGGATGCGCCCCAGTTCTTCCGCGACCGTCTCCCGGGAGGCATGAGCAATCGCCCCGCCGGTATTCGTGGCCGCCCGTTCGAGGAAGCTGCTTTCCTCGCCGAGGATGATCGCTGCCACCACCGTCTTGGTGCTGCTGATGCGGCGCAGCGCTGCTTCCTCGGTCCACTGTGAATTGCGGTCGCCGCCGTCGGTGATGACGATGGCGTACGTCCGTTCGCGCACCGGGACCGAGGCCATTGCATCGCGCAGCGACGTGCCGCCCGATGCCGTCGTATCGGCGAAAAGCCGCGCGAGCCTCTCACCTCGCGCGATGCGGCGTGACTTCGCCACGTTGTGGTTGAAGAGGGTCACGGACGACGTATCGCCCGGACGGAGTTGCGCCATCTGCTGGTCGATCGCCCGCAGCGCCGCTTCGAGCCGGCCGCCGCGCATACTGAGCGAGCGGTCGACGATGAACGCAAAATGCGCCGCCGGCCTCTCGGCCCGCACTTCCCGGATCTGCTGCTCGACGCCGTTCTCCCGCAGTCGCAGGTCGGCGGCCTTGACGGTCCGCCCTGCCCGGACGCGCAACGGCACCTCGACGAGATCGACGTTCAGGTTGTCGCTGGCGGTGATCGCGGCGGTGCGCACCCGCGCCGTCTCGCTGGTACGAAAGCCGTTCGACCACACTTTGGCCACGACCTCGCGCGGCAACGGATTGGTCCCGAAATCGACCGCAATCCGGTACGGCGCCTTCCGCGCCACGCCGGCGAGTGTCCCGTCGATGAAGAACTCGACCCGGTCGACGTTAGCCGCATCGGTCGTGACTTCCAGAGCCTGAGGCCCGATCGCCTGCGCCCCCGGAAGCGGCGCAACGAACGTGACAGCGGCGCCGAGCGGCGTCGCCAGCAGGATCAGGATGAGGAAGAGCCGGCGCACATGCATCGAAACGTGTCGATGCCGATAAGCTATTTCGATTGTGACACTTGGCGCATTTGGATGACGGAGTGTCCTGATGGGGAGACGACAAACGCCGCGGGCCGTGCGCGCCCGCCGGAGGCGCTCCCGTTGTCTCCTGTCCATTACAATCCGCGCCCAATGCCGCTCGATCCGCTTCTCCTGGCGCGCCAGCTCATTGATGTTCCTTCTCCGACCGAGAGTGAATTTGCCGTCGCGGAGCTGCTCGATGAGCAGTTGACCGCGCTCGGGTTTGCTACGCGCCGGCAGGCTGTGACCGGCGACCGGTTCAACCTCTACGCGAGTGCGGGTGGACGGCCGCGCGTCGTCATGAACTCGCACATCGACACCGTGCCGCCCTGGTTCGCCTCCTACGAGGATGACGACTACCTGTACGGACGGGGCGCCTGCGATACCAAGGGCATCATCGCCGCGATGATCGCGGCGGGGGAGCGGTTACGGACGCGGGGCGTGCATGATTTCGCGTTCCTGTTCGTCGTCGGTGAAGAGACCGACTCCGTCGGTGCGAAGAGCGCGAACATCGAGTTCAAGGATCTCGGCTCCGAATACGTCGTCGTCGGCGAGCCGACGGAATCGAGCTTCGCGCGCGCGTCGAAAGGCGCCTTCACCGCGGTCGTTCGCTTCGAAGGCAAAGCCGCGCACTCCGCCTATCCGGAGCGGGGCGACTCCGCCATCAACCGCATGGTCGCGGCCATCACGGAGATCAACGCCGCCGAATGGGGCACGCACGAGATCCTCGGCAAGTCGACGGTCAACGTCGGCGTCGTCCGCGGCGGCTTCAAACCGAACATCATCCCCGCCGAAGCGGAGTGCGAAATGATCTTCCGCCTCGTCACCACGCCGGAAGAAGTGCAGGCCCAGCTCGAAACCATCGTCGCCAGGCACGGCGGCAAGATCATCCTCGCCCGCGGCAACCCCCCGCAGTTCATGACCGTGCCGGAGGGCGCCAGATCGGCCGTCGTGGCCTTCAATACCGACGTCCCCTGGCTCGGCAACCTCGGCAAACCGCTCCTCTTCGGTCCCGGCTCCATCCTCGACGCCCACGGCGCGAAGGAACGCATCGGGAAGAAGGATCTGTTGGAAGCGGTAGGTACGTACGAAGAGATGGTCCTCTCGCTGCTGGAGGGGAGAGCCTCGTAGAGACGCGTTGACCGTTGCTCGTTGCCCGTTGTCCGTAAGGAGATCGCGGCACGGCGCAGCACGGACAACGAGCAACGGAAAACGGACAACGAATCCATGCCCAAACTCACACAAGACATCTACCTCATCGCCGCGCTTCGTACGCCGATCGGCAAGTTCGGCGGGACGCTCGCTTCACTCACGGCCCCGCAGCTCGGGACGGCCAGTGCCCGGGCCACGATCGAGCGGAGCGGCATCGATCCGGAAGCGATCGACGAAGTGATCTTCGGCAACGCGCGGCAGGCGGGCGTGGGGCCGAATGCGGCGCGGCAGGTCGCCATCAAGAGCGGGCTGCGGCATGAAGTGCCGGCGTATACGGTCAACCAGGCGTGCGGCTCCGGGCTGCGCGCGATCATGAATGCTGCCGATCAACTGCGGCTCGGGCAGGCGGAAGTCATCCTGGCTGGCGGAACGGAGTCGATGTCCAACACGCCGTACCTGCTGCCGCGGGCGCGGTGGGGCTACCGGATGGGAGACGCCGAAGTCGTCGACGGCATGACGCGCGACGGCTTCATGTGCCCGCTGGCCGACGAGATGATGGGCTCGACCGCGGAGACGCTGGCCGACCGCTACGACATTTCCCGCGAGGAGCAGGACCGCTACGCCGTCGCTTCGCAGACGAAAGCCGGACAGGCGTACGCGGAGAATCGCTTCGCCGATGAGATCGTGCCCGTCACGGTCCCGGGGAAGAAGGGGGACGTGCTCTTCGAGCGTGACGAGCACCCACGCTTCGAGGTGGATCTCGGCAGCATGGCCAGGCTCCCGGCCGTCTTCCGTAAAGGGGGCAGCGTCCACGCCGGCAATTCCTCCGGCGTTACTGACGGCGCCTCGAGCATGCTCGTCGCCACTGCCGCGGCGGTGAAGCAGCACAACCTGAAGCCGATGGCCCGCATCGCCGGCTACGCGCAGGCCGGCGTCGACCCGAAGGTCATGGGCATCGGACCCGTCCCCGCGACGAACAAGCTCCTGGCCGAGCTCGGCCTGAAGCTCGAGGACCTCGACCTCATCGAACTGAACGAAGCCTTCGCCGCGCAAGTCATCGCCTGCGACCGCGAGCTCCACCTCGACCCCGCCAAACTCAACGTCCACGGCGGCGCCATCTCCCTCGGCCACCCCATCGGCGCCACGGGCGCCCGCATTACGACGACGCTGTTGCACGCCATGCAGGCCCGCAACGCGAAGCTGGGCCTGGCCACGTTGTGCATTAGTGGGGGGATGGGGCTGTCGATGATCGTGGAGAGAGTTTGAGGGCGGGGCGTAGTTTGAGGGCGGGGCGTAGTTTGAACGCAGAACGCAGAACGCAGAACGCAGAACGCAGAACGCAGAATGCAGAACGCAGAACGCAGAACGCAGAATGCAGAGATGGAAAACGGAAACTGGCAGCCTTCTAAATTCTTCATTCTGCGTTCTGCGTTCTGCGTTCATCTTTTATGACCTACACCGACTCCCACTGCCACCTCACCATGTCCGACGCCGCGGCCAACCTGACGCGGGCGCGCGAGCTCGGCGTGCGCGGGTTCGTCGTGCCGGCGACGAAGCTCGATGATGCGGCGCAGTGCGTCGCCATCGCGCAGCAGCACGACGATGTCTGGGCCGCGGTCGGCTTTCATCCACACGAAGCAAAGGACTGCGACGACATCGCCTTCGCCGAGATCGCCCGGCTGGCCCGTCTGCCGCGCGTCGTGGCCATCGGCGAGTGCGGGCTCGACTACCACTACATGCACTCGCCGCGGGAGACGCAGCGCGACGTCCTGCTGCGGCACATCGACCTCGCCAAGTCGCTCGACCTCCCGGTGATCATCCATAACCGCGAATCGACGGACGACCTCTTTGACCTGCTGACCTCGGACGCCGCGAAAGGCGCGCGGGGCATCCTCCACTCCTACACCGAGACCCTCGAGCCGGCGCTCCGCCTCATCGACCTCGGCTACTACATCTCCTTCTCCGGCATCGTCACCTTCCGCACCGCCGAGATGCTGCGCGGCGTGGCCCGCTCGCTGCCGCACGACCGGGTGCTGATCGAGACCGATACGCCCTACCTCGCGCCCGTGCCGTTCCGCGGCAAGGAGAACGAGCCGGCCTTCGTCATCAAGATCGCCGAGCTCCTGGCGCAGCTCTGGGACGTGCCGCTCGAGCAGGTGGCGGCGCAGACGACCGCCAATTTCGAGCGCGCCTTCTCAGTTAAACTGCCGCAGCTTTGATGAGCCAGCCGGACCTCTCCGTCATCTTCCCGGTCTATAACGAGGAAGAAAACCTGCCGCTCCTGCTCGAGGAGATCGCCAGGGCGCTCGACGGCACGCGATACACCTACGAGATCGTCGCTGCCGACGACGGTTCGACGGACCGCAGCCGCGAAGTGCTGCACGGCCTGCGCGGCAAGCACCCGACGCTGCGCATCCTGTCGCTGGAGAAGAACACCGGCCAGACGGCCGCGCTCGACGCCGCCTGGCGCGGCGCACACGGAAAGATGATCGTCTCCCTCGACGCCGACCTGCAGAACGACCCGGCCGACATTCCGGGGATGATCCGCAAGCTCACCGACAGCGGCGCCGACATGGTCATCGGCGTGCGCGTCAACCGCCGCGACACGTTCAGCCGCCGCCTGCAGTCGAAGATCGGCAACGGCGTCCGCAACTGGATCACCGGCGACCGGATCACCGATACCGGCTGTTCGCTCAAGCTGGCCAAGCGGGAAGCCATCGAGCCGGTCCGCCTCTTCACCGGCATGCACCGCTTCCTCCCGACCCTCGTCCGCTACGCCGGCTTCCGCGTAGTCGAAATGCCCGTCAACCACCGCCCCCGCAAATACGGCCAGTCCAAATACGGCGCCATGAACCGCGCCTTCCGCGGCCTCGTCGACTGCTTCGCCGTCCGCTGGATGGGGAAGCGGATGCTGCGGTATCGGGTGAGGGAGGAGATGTAAATGGCGGTGGTCAGTGATCCGTGGTCGGTGGTCGGTGGTCATCGCGATACTTGCGATGCGATGCCTGTTTTTGGTTTTTGGTTTTTGGTTGTTGGTGAGGAGAGCTGCGCGCCGGCCTACCAGAAACCAAAAACCAACAACCAACAACCGGCGGGAGGGCGGCAGTGAAATTCGACCCCTGGCTCGTCTTCGGCCTTGGCGGGCAGATGCTGTTCGGCTCGCGGTTCATCGTGCAGTGGATCTCGTCGGAGCGGAAGAAGACGAGCCATATCCCGATCCTCTTCTGGTATCTGTCGCTTTGCGGGGGGATCGTGACGGCGATTTACGCGATCCACCGGCGGGATCCGGTGTTCATCATCGGCCAGTGCGCCGGGCTGTTCGTCTATGTGCGGAACCTGATGCTGATCTACCGGCACAAGAAGGTCGAGCCGGAGCCGCCGCCGGTGGAGTAGGAGAGGCGTGACGGCGGTTTTCCGACGTCGATGCTGACCCCGGAACAACGCTCCCGCCTGCTCGACGTCGCCCGCACCACCATCGCCGCCGTCCTCGACGGCCGCCGCGCCGACTGGCGTGCCGAGGAGTTCGACGAAGAGTTGCGCCGCCCGAGCGGCGTCTTCGTCTCCCTGCACAAGCGGGGAGAGCTGCGCGGCTGCATCGGTTCGATCCACCCGGTCGCGCCGCTGTTCCAGGCCGTCTCCTCCAGCGCCATCAACGCCGCCTTCCGCGATCCGCGCTTCGATTCACTCGACAAAGAGGAACTGGCGGCGGTCGACATCGAGATCTCCGTCATGAGCCCGATCGAGCCGGTGACGAACGTCGACGACATCCTGCCGGGGCGCGATGGGCTCATCATCAGCCGCGGCCGCCAGGCCGGTCTGCTGCTGCCGCAGGTCGCGACCGACTACGGCTGGGACCGCGAGACCTTCCTCTGCCAGACGTGCCGCAAAGCAGGGCTGCCGATGGACGCCTGGCGGTCGCCGGAAGTGCGGATCGAGCGCTTCTCCGCCGAGGTTTTCGGCGAACACCCGCGCGTTTGAGACGCGAGCGAGTTGGCATCAAATAATGTCCGGCAGAACGGGAATCCTTGCCGCCGGAACCTTCCTGATTTCAAGAAAATGCGCCGCGTAAACTGCTCACAGCAAAGACGTTAAAAATAGAACGGGCTGAGCAGGCAATAATAGCGCACCGGGGTCCCGTTTTAGCGAGTGCTTCGGTCGATCCCAGCATTATTTGAATCCGGCGAACAAGGAAGGTGAATGTCTAAACGTCCTCTTACTGATTCGTTCTCGGTTCGTCTCGCCAAGGCGCGTCGTAACTTCGAAAAGCGTCCCATCGCCCGCCTCCTCGGCGGCCGCGGGGCCGCAACGCTCGCTCTTGGAGCCGCCCTTTCGGTCGGCGGACTGACCCAGACGCTCGACGGCGTTCACTTCCTCGTCCAGAAAGACCTCGATTCGGTGAAGGTCGTCCGCCAGAAGGGCGACGACGAGAAGGTCATGGCCAAGATCGGCCATGGGTTCACCGGCAACACCGTCTTCAAGCTTTCACAGGCGCTGCCGGATCGCTACGTCTCCCGCGAGCTCTCGCTGTTCGATGCCGAGTGGCTGCCGAACGGCTCGCCGCTGCTCGCCGACGGCAACGTGGTCCACGAGACCACCGAGGTCTTCTACTACGAGATGAAGCGGATCAATGACTCGCTGCGCCAGGAGTTCTTCGAGGCGAAGATCCCGTACGGCGACCTGATCCACGAGAAGTCCGTCAAATACAACGTCGACCCGATCCTCGTCGCGGCCGTCATCGAGCAGGAGTCCCGCTTCCGGAAGCGCGCCAAGTCCCCAGTCGGCGCCAAGGGGCTCATGCAGCTCATGCCCCGCACCGGCCGCTGGATGGGCGCCCGTGACCTGTACGACCCGGAACAGAACATCGACGCCGGCGTGAAGTACATCAAGTACCTGAACAAGCGCTTCGACGGCAACGTCAAGCTCACGATCGCCGCCTACAACGGTGGCGAAGGCAACGTGAAGCGCTACGGCGGCGTCCCCCCCTTCCGCGAGACCCGCCAGTACGTGAAGAAGGTCATGAAGAACTACGACGAGCGCACCAAACAGCTCCAGAACTACGAAACCGAACAGCGCAAAGCGACGGGCGGCTCGGTTCCGGAAATCGATGGGACGCTGACGCTGAGGTAGCGGCAGAGCGATTTCCGATTTCCGATTTCCGGGAAAACACGACGGCGCCTCAGGGCGCCGTTTTTGGTTTTCGGTTTTTGGTTGTTGGTTGTTGGTTGTTTGGTGGGGAGCCGACACGGACTCGTCGAGCGAAGCACCAACTACCAAAAACCAACAACCAACAACGTCAAAGGGAGCGCCGCCCAGCGGCGCTCCCTTTGACTCCACCCCCCCTCCTGCGCTAACTTTCGCGGCGTACCTGGTTTTCTGGGAGGGGACAATGGTCAGTGTGCGTAGGGTGGCTCCCGTTCTCCTGTTGCTGGTCGCGCTGCCGATGCTGGCGCAACAGCGCTCGTCGTCGCGTCCGCCACGCGATCTGCATCGCGTGGGCGATCACTGGACGGCGTACAACCCTCCCGATCCCGCGACCTACCCGGCGGGCGCCCGCTCGCACGTCATCAAATCCGGCGATACCCTCTGGGCTCTGGCGCAGCAGTACTACGGCAACGCCTACCTCTGGCCGCAGCTCTGGGAGTCGAACACCTGGATCACCGATGCCCACTGGATCTACCCCGGGGACGTCCTCCTCGTCGAGGGGGAAGTGAGCGCTGCCGGAAACGCGGGCGGCACCGGCGACACCGTCATTGCGGGCGGCACCACCGCTGAGCCCGAACTGCCGGCCGGCGGCTCCACCGCCGTCATCGCTCCCTCCAGCCCTCCTGTCCCGATCGGCACTGAATCCGACATCTACTGCTACGGCTACATCGGCGATCCCAACGAGCCGATGCCGAACTTCTTCGAATCGATCGAAGACGTCGAAGTCATGTACCTCCCGCGGGCCAACTTCGACCATGGTGCGAGCGTGGCCACCGGCGAGATGATCTACATCAACGGCGGCCTCGCCACCGGCCTGATCCCGGGCGAGACCTACATGGCCGTCGAGCCGGGCGAGATGGTCTACCACCCGGTTTCGAAGGAGCTGATCGGCCGCCACTACAACTACCAGGGGCAGATCCGCATCCTCTGCGCCGAGGACCGGCAGGCCCGGGCTATCGTCACGCAGGCGTGCCGCGAGATCAACGTCGGTGCGCGTCTCAAGCCGATGCCGCAGCTTCCGATCCCGATCGCCCGCGTGCCGGAGCTGGCCGAATGGTGCGATCCCCCGAGCGGCCGCACTTCCGGCTACATCATCGACTCCCTCGACTGGGACCTCGGCCTCGCCGAAGGCAACCTCGTGCAGATCAACCTCGGCCGCGACAACCAGGTCCAGCCGGGCGACTTCCTGACCGTTTATCGCGACAGCCCCTACCCCGGCCAGCCGCGTCAGGTGCTGGGCGAGATCGGCATCCTCACGACCGAGGCCCGTACCGCCACCGCGAAGGTCGTGCAGATCCGGCGGACGATCCAGATTGGCGATGGGGTGGAGTTGCGCTGATCGGAGTTGGCGGTAGGCAGTTGGCGGTAGGCAGTGGGGCGGCAACCGCCGCATCTTCACGACCGTCCTCCACCGCCAACTGCCAACCGCCAACCGCCAACTCCACCTGTGCTACCATCCGCCATTCCGGGTCCATAGCTCAGCGGTTAGAGCTACCGGCTCATAACCGGCAGGTCCCAGGTTCGAATCCTGGTGGACCCACCAGAGGCTGATGCACATCGAGAGAGATAACCACAGCGAAGATTGTCGAGTGCGTGCTTATCCGCACTGCAAAGGCGTTCCGACCGCGGAACGCCTTTTTTGTTTTCGGGAGGAGTAGTCGTTGAGCGATATCGGGAAACTTTGGGAGCTCCAGACCATCCTTTCGGCCCTCGCGGATCGCGAGCGGCAGATGTCCAGCAAGCCCGAGCCGCTCGCAGAGATGGAGCGTGAAGTGCAGGCGGCCGAGGCGGAGATGGAGAAGTATCAGCAGCAGATCGATTCGCTCGGCAAGGAGCGCCGCCGCGTCGATGGTGAGCTGACCGACCAGCAGGAGCTCCTCAAGAAGTACCAGGGGCAGCTCATGCAGGTGAAGAATCAGCAGCAGTACGCTGCCGCCTGGAAAGAGATCGACGCCGCCCGCAAACATGTGAAGGAGCTCGAGGAGTCGGAGCTCAAGAACATGGGCGAGAGCGAGGAACTGCAGAAGAAGCTCGACGAGAAGCGCACCAGCTTCGCGCCGCTGAAGGCGCGCTACGACGAGGCGCACGAGGCCTGGCAGGGCTCGATGGGCGACCTCAAGCAGGAAGCCGACGAGCTGCGCGCCAAGGCTGCCGCCGTCGAGGCCACGATCTCCCCCCGCTACCGCGATCAGTTCAACCGGCTGCTCAAGCAACGCCAGGGAGTGGCCATGGCGTCCGTGGCGATGGAGGCCTGCAGCGCCTGCCGGACCAAGATCCGTCCCGCGCTCCAGCAGCAGCTCCGCCGCGGCGAATTCGTGCAATGCGAAGGCTGCCACCGAATCCTGCACTGGGAGAAACCATCCTGAAGATCACAGCCCATGTCGACGGCGCGTCCCGCGGCAACCCCGGCCCGGCCGGTTATGGCGTTTACATGCAGTCCGACTCCGGTGCGATCATCGAGATCAGCGGCTACCTCGGGCGGACGACGAACAACGTCGCCGAGTACGCCGGCCTCGTCGAGGCCCTCAACGTCGCCGCCGCCGAAGGGGCGACGGAAGTCGAGATCGTCTCCGACTCCGAGCTCCTCGTGAAGCAGATGCTCGGCGCCTATCGCGTCAAGCACCCGAACCTCATCCCCATGTACCAGCAGGCCAAGCAACTGGCGCGCAAGTTCGGGCGGTTCTCCATCCGCCACACCCTGCGCGCCGGCAACAAGGACGCTGATCGTCTGGCCAACCTCGGCATCGACGACGCCGTCGAGCGCACCGTGCGGAGGCTCCCGCCGCATGGCGCGAGCTGACGAGATCCGCGCCAACCTGCGCGACCTCGAGGCGCGCATCGCCGCCGCCTGCGAGCGGGGAGGGCGGCGCCGCGAAGAGGTGCTCCTCATCGCCGTCACCAAGACCTTCCCGGCTGCCGACGTCGTGCACGCGCTGGAGGCCGGAATGACCGACGTCGGCGAGAACCGCGTGCAGGAAGCGCGCGACAAGCAGCCGTCCGTCACGGCGTCCGGACGCTGGCACCTCATCGGACACCTGCAATCGAACAAAGCCAAAGACGCGGTGCGCCTCTTCGACGTCATCCAGACCGTCGATTCCGTCGCCCTCGCGGAGAAGCTCGCCCGCGCCGCCGAAGGGCAGGGCAAGCGGCAGGAAGTGCTGATCGAGGTCAACGCCGGACGCGAGCCGCAGAAGAGCGGCATCGATCCGGCAGAGACCGATGCGCTCGTGAAACAGCTCGCTGCCTTTCCGTCGCTCCAGCTCCGCGGCCTCATGGCCATCCCCCCGGCAGGGGAGAAGGAAGAGGTCCGTCCCTATTTTCGCGAGCTGCGCACCATGCGCGACGCGCTCGGACTCGAGCATCTTTCGATGGGGATGAGCGATGATTTCGAGGTGGCGATCGAGGAAGGCTCCACGATGATCCGCCTCGGGCGCGCCATCTTCGGGGCGAGAGGTTAAGCCGTGCCGTTCCTGAACGTCTTCTTCGAAGCGATTCTCTGGATCCTCTCCGCGATCCAGTGGCTGGTCTTCATCTGGGTCCTGCTGAGCTGGATCCTCTTCTTCGCCGGACAGAGCTCGTTCCGCTGGCGCAGACGGCAGGCCTACCACTTCCTCGAGCAGCTCAACGACCTCTTCACACGCATGACCCTGCCGCTCCTCCGGCCGTTCCGCCGCCTGCTGCGCCGCTTCAACACGCACGGCATCGACTGGTCCCCGATGCTGCTCCTGCTGGCCATCTTCATCATCCGCGGGCTGGTCGTGGCTCTCTGGCAGACTATACTGAAGCCCTGAAGTTCATCCCCATGGGTGTGTTGTACGGGAGGGTGAGATGCAAGACCTGACTCCGCTCGAGATCCAGAAACAGACCTTTGCCCGCAGTCTCAAGGGCTACAACCCCGACGAAGTACGCGCCTACCTGCACCTCGTCGCCGAAGAAATCGAGCGCCTCGTCCGCGAGAACGACCGCCTCCAGCGCGAGAACTTCATGCTCCGCGAAGACCTCCAGGACCACTCGAACCGCGAACGCATCCTGAAGGACACGCTCCTCTCCGCGCAGAAGGTGGCGGAGGACGTCACGGCCAACGCCAGGAAGGAAGCGGAGCTGATCGTCAAAGACGCCGAGCTCCTCTCCGAGCGCCTCATAGCCCAGGCCGCGCAGCGTGTCTCCGACCTGGAGCGCACGATCCAGGACCTCAAATTCGAGCGCCGCACCGCCCGCCACAAACTCCAGGGCACGATCGGCAACATCCAGCAGATGCTCCAGCTCGACGAAGAGCAGGAAGCCACCGAACTGCCGATCACGTCGCTTTTCCGGGCGCGGTAATCTTGGAGTGGGGGGGGGGGGGG
>DASWMP010000288.1:0-2696 GCA_036399695.1 Thermoanaerobaculia bacterium
TGTCCCACATGACAGACAAGAGTGTCTGTCCCACATCACAGCAAGCCAATGTGGGACAGACACTCCTGTCTGTCCGGCTCCCCCCATCCGTTCAGAATTCAAACGCCCGTTTGCTTCCCGGCTGCCACAGCTCCGTCAACGGGCCGTCAAACCGTTCAGCCAGCGCCACTTCCCACCGTCCTCCAACTGGCCGCGGCATTGAACTAGTGAGTTGGCGAGGGAGGTAGTCGTCCAATGAACAAGGTACTGGTTGTCGACGATGACGACATCGTCGTCGCTGGACTCATGGCCGCGCTCGAGGACCATGGGTTCGAGGCGGCCGCGGCGTACGACCGCGCGTCGGCCGAATCGCTGATCGCGGGCACGTTTTTCCCCATCATCCTCGCGGACGTCCGGCTGGTCAGCGAGGAAGAGGGGCTGCAGTTGCTCGATTCGATCCGCCGGGTCAGCCCCCGGTCGCGCGTGGCGTCGCTCACTGGCCTGACGTCGCCTGCGCTCGAAGAAACGCTCATGGAGCTCGGCGCCACGATGGTCCTGCGCAAGCCGCTCGGCTGCGACGAGATCGTGGCCGTGCTCAGCGAGATCGTCGCGGAGCTGGAGCGTGCCGAGACCGCCTCACCCGAGGCCAGCGTCGAGGAGTTGTACGTGGCGGCGCAGCGCGTCATGTACTCCATCCCGCAGCGCCGCTACGGCCTGACCCGCGACGATGCCGAGGAGCTGGTGCAGCAGGCGTGGCTCCTGTTCCTCGAGAAACGGCGATCGATCCGCATGCCTCGGCCATGGCTGGCCGGGACCGTGGCCAACCTCTGTAAACAGGAGCTGCAACGGAGGACGCGCGACCGCGATCTGGCCCGCGAAGCCGTCGACGAGCCGCTGTTCGATACGAAAGCCACCGAGGCCGGCATCGCCATGCGTCAGGCACTGGCGCGGCTCGACGAGCGCTCGCGCATGCTCTGCGAGTGGATCGGGCTCGAGCGGCTGTCGTACGAGGAAGTCAGCGAGCGCGCCGGGATTCCGATCGGCTCCGTCGGCCCGCTGTTCATCCGGGCGAAGACGAAGCTGCGGAAGGCGATGCACTAGAACTCGCGGTCGCGCAGATGGAACGGAGTGTGGCCGCGCCGGAAGGCCGGCGCCCACAGCACCGCCAGCGCTTCGCCGGGATTGACGCTGACGAAACGGTGCGTGCCGGTCTCGAGCTGGCGCGCACCGCCGTACGGCGTGCCGTCGAGCGTGCCGCGCGCTTCGCCCCCTTCGTTGAGAAGCACGTACTCGCCCGGGACGGCGATGGTGAACGTGCCGTCAGGCTGCAGCGGCTGCCCGGAGACACGCAGCCGGCCGACGTCGAGAAAGTGCGCGCGCAGGAACTCGCGCCCGCGAGGCGGAAACAACGGCCCGTCCGCCTGCGCCACGTGACACTTCGCGCGGACTACGTCTTCGGGGATCGTGTCGCGCAGCAGGCCGGCGTCGAGGCGCGCGCGGGTGATGGTTTCGAGCGCGTGGAAGAAGGGGCGGGGGCGGTAGATCGTCTCTCCCTTCAGGTCCATGACCGGCTCGCCGGGGCGCGTGAGCCGCAGCGCCTGATTCATCATCGTGATGTGCTCGTCCGTGCGGTTCGTGAAACCGTCCGTGTAGTAGGCGAGCGAGAGGAGCCACAGCGCCGTCACGGCGATGACGACGCGCCGCGGCAGGTGCGCCACGATGAGGATCGCCAGGAAGGGCATGATGGCCAGGAAGTCGCGGGGGGAGATCAGCGGCCAGAGACAGAACAGCGTCACGACGAACAGGGCCACGCTCGCCGGCAGCAGCCCCAGCTTCTTTTTGCGGGCGATGACGAACAGCGCCGCGATGGCGAACGGCCAGAGAATGCGCCCAATCCAGATCGTGACCCGTGACTGCGACAGCTCGGCGTTGAAGGTGAAGACGTAGTAGACCAGCTCGTCCCACGCGTCGAGGCGCATGAAGTACAGCGCGAGCGCGGCCGGGACGATGGCGAATCCGAGCGCGCCCGGCAGCAGGCGCCAGGCGTGACGCACCCCGTAGACGATGGCGCCCGCGAGCAGCAGGGTGATGACCAGCAGCGAGGTGCGCAGGGACGTGGCCAACGCGCAGCCGAGCAGCAACCCGGCGATGAAACTGCGCGCCGGGGTGAGCGGCCGCGCGAACACCACCACCACCGCCAGGATCCAGCAGACGTTCCAGAGATGATCGGCGCGGTACTCGACGGTGCGCAGGAAGAACGTCGGAAAGACCGCCAGCAGCAGCACGCTCCAGGCGGCGACGTGCGCGTCGTAGAGCCGGCGAGCGACGACCCACGTCCCCCACAGCACGATGCCCCACAGGACGAGCATCGGCGCGCGCGCGAAGAGCAGGATGTCCGCCCGTTCCGAGGCGCCGCGCAGGAAGAACGACGAGAGCAGGTGAAAGAGCGGCGGATGGTTGTCGAACAGATCGCGGTACTGCACCAGCCCCGCCGTCCACCCCCAGGCCACGTGCAGGTGCTGCGACTCGTCCGTCTCGAACCGGTAGCGGAACAACGCCACCACCCGCGCCACGATCAGCAGCAGCGCCAGTGTTCCGAAAGCGAGTTTCTCGCGTCGCGACAAGCGCGCGAGATCGTAGCTCAGAACGGAATCTCGGAGTGCGGTGGCGAACGCCACCGCTCTTTTACACGTGTAGCAGAGCGGTGGCGTTCGCCA
>DASWMP010000289.1:0-19936 GCA_036399695.1 Thermoanaerobaculia bacterium
GTACCCCCTCGTAGGCCCGGCGCCGCGCTTTTACCCTCTACAGGCGCACAGAGTGCGCCGATACCCCCGTGGGCGGAGGCGGAAATTACGGTGTCACCGGCCAGATGAACCAGACGTCATCCAGCAGCTTGCGGTCGCCGCGGTTGTCGACGATCTCCACCTGCACGTCCGACCACTCCGGCATGCCCTTCGGCCGGGGGATCTTTGCCGAGAACGCCGGCGCCGTGGTCATCGGATACCAGGGATGAAGCTGCTGCACTTCCGGGTACGGCGCCAGCTCGGCGCGCTCGGTCCAGCGGCGGTTGCCGAGATGCACACGCACTTCGCGGATGCCGTACGGCGACATGGCCCAGCCCGACACCAGCAGCGTCTCACCGGCGCGGGCGTCCCACTTCGGCTGATCGAGATAGCCGAAGACGCTTCCGTTCTGCACCGGCTTGCCGTCGAGAAACTGCTGCAGCGCGACCTGCTGGGCGGCGTCGGGCGGCGGTGACGGGCGCATCGTGAAGACGTAGTCGCCGTGCTGCTTCGCGTCGAAGCGGGCCGCGTAGTGCAACTGCCCGCGTGCGAGCGCGTCGCGGAGCCAGGCGCGGGTCGTCTCCCATTCGGTGTCCAGGATGTCGCCGTGGACGATCACGTGGGAGACGTTCGTCTTCTGCAGAGCGGCCAGAAACGCGGGCGTGTTCTGCAGCGCCACCAGCTCCCAGTAGGACGTCAGCGCCGGCTCCGGGACTCCGTTCACCAGCGGGTGATGGTGCACGGTCGAGCGGAAGATATACTCGTAGGTGTAGCGGTGCGTCATCGGCAGCTCGACGATGGCGTTCGCCGGTTGCGTCGCGAGCCAGCGGTAGACCGGCGCCGGGCGAGGATCGAGCAGGTACCAGCGCACCGGCGCGGCGTTGAGCTCGAACAGCATGGCCACGGCGATGATGGCGGCCACGGCGGCCCGTCCGCGGAAGCGCATCAGCGCGCTCACGCCGAAGGCCGCCAGCAGCGCCAGCCCGCAATACGCGATCATCGCCCAGCGCGCCGGCGCACGGATGCCGCCGAAGAGCGGGACGAATTCGCGCAGGAAGGTGTGCAGCGGGAAGCGCAGCCCGAGGGAACCGAGAAAGCCCAGTACCGTCCAGAGCAGCGCGATCGTCAGCGCGGCCGCCGGAAGAGTTGGCGGTTGGCGGTTGGCGGTTGGCGGTGAGACCGGAGCATCCACTGCCAACCGCCGACTGCCAACCGCCAACTCTTCCCGCTTGCGCCATGCATACACCACCCCGATCGCCGCCAGCACCAGCACCAGCACGCCGGGAAAGAGCCAGCGTTCCGGATTGACGCTGCCGTCGTTCGTGCGCGCGCCCCAGAGGTGATTGTGCAGGCTGGCGATACCCCAGTCGCTCCACTCCGCCGAATAGAGGAGCGGCTCGTCGGCGTTCGTGCGCAGGTTGTACGTCTGCTTCACGTGCGCGTACGGCAGGAGGATGGGCATGAGCGCCGCGGTGGCGAGCAGCATGGCGAACAGCACGTCCAGACGGATGCGTTTTCGCGAGATCGCCAGCAGGAGGTACGTCAACCCGATCGCCGGCGAGCCGAACGCCAGCCAGTGCAGGTTCGTCAGGCCGTTCATGAAGAAGGCGACGCCGAACAGCGACGCCTTCTTCAGGCGCGGCGTGTCGTCCTCGAAGCACCACCACAGCGCCGCGAGCATCAGCGGCAGCCAGAGCGCCCACATGTGCTGCACGTGCGTAAAGTGGGTAAACCGCCACGGCACGAAGGCGAAGAAGATCCCGGCGACGATGGCGCCGCCGATGCAGCCGGTGAGCATGCGCGCCGCCACGTACATGCCGTAGCCGCTCAGCGCGAAGCCAAGGAGCATGGCCACGTTGTGCACGACGAGCGGAGTGGCGCCGAGCCAGCGTAACGGCAGCAGCGGGACGGCGATGCCGATCATGTTCTCGCTGAGCGCGAGCGTGTCGCGGCGGGGGTGCAGCACGTTCGTATCGAAGAGCGTGGCATCGCTCGTGACGGCATGCTGCACCCACTCGAGAATCCAGGCGTTGAGGTACGGATCCTGCGGATAGGCGACGGCCCGCTCCACGTTCGGCGCCAGGGGCCACGTCATCACCACCGCGAGCGCCGCGAACAGCAGCGCCACCGCAATCTCTCGCTTCACGCCGCGGAGTGTATCGCTGCTATTCTCGCCCCGCATGCAGCTCGTCCCCCTCCTCGGTCCGGATCTCCTCGACATTGTCCGCAATCACCCGGAAGCGATCGGCGAAGGACTGCGCCCGTTCCATCCGGCGGACGTGGCCGAAGTGGTCGGCGAGATCCCGCGCGAGGACCAGGTGCGCGTGCTCGAAAACCTCACCAGCGAGCAGTTCGGCGAAGTCCTCCCCTACCTCGGCGGGGAGACCGTGATGCTGGCGCTCACGCGGATCACACCGCGCTCGCTGGCCGTGGCCCTCGACTACGCGGAGCCTGACGACGCCGCACGCATCCTCTCGATCCTTCCGGAAGAGAAGCGGGCGCCGGTGCTGGAGGCGATGACGAACCGCGCCGCCGCAGCCGGCCTGCTGACGTACGAGCCCGGCACCGCCGGACGGCTCATGACGGCGCGCTTCGTCCGCATCCGCTCCGACTGGACGGTCGGCCAGACCCTCGACCGCCTGCGCACCATCGATCCGACCACGGCCACGGTCTCGAACCTCTACGTCGTAGAGAACGAGCGGCTCACCGGCGTGGTGTCGCTCCGCAAGCTCCTCCCGCTCGCGCCGACCACGAAGATCGGCGACGTCATGACCGAAGAGGTGATCACCGTCGGCCCCGACGCGATGCAGGAAGAGGTGGCCCGCCTCGTCTCGAAATACAGCTTCAACGCCCTGCCGGTGGTCGACAGCGAAGACCGCCCGCTCGGAATCATCACCGTGGACGACGTGCTGGACGTGCTCGTGGCCCGTGAGACGGAGAGCATCCTGCGCATGGGCGGCGTCGGCGGCGAAGAAGACGAGGAGCAGGGCTTCTCGTATTTTGGCCCGTCGATCGTCAGCGTGGTGCGCCGGCGCGTCGGCTGGCTGATGCTGCTGTTCGTCGCCGCGACGCTCACGGGGAACGTGCTCCGTCACTTCAGCGAGCAGCTCAGCCAGGTCGTGGCGCTGTCGTTCTTCATCCCGCTGATCATCGGCACCGGCGGCAACGCCGGCAGCCAGACCGTCTCCACGATCATCCGGGCCCTCGCCCTCGGGCAGGTCCACAAACGGGACGTCTTCCGCGTGCTGCTCCGCGAATCGGCCGCCGGCCTGCTGCTCGGGACGCTCCTCTGCGTCTTCGCGGCCATCCGCGCGCTGATGTGGGGCACCGGGACGCCGCTGGCGCTGGTGGTCGGGCTGACGATCCTGGTGGTCTGCGCCTGGGCGAACGTCGTGGCGGCGCTGGTGCCGATCCTGGCCCAGAAGTTCAAGATCGACCCGACGCTGGTTTCGGCGCCGATGATCACGACCGTGGTGGACGCGAGCGGCCTGGCGATTTACATGCTGATCGCGCAGGCAGTGCTGTAGGGCAACGAAGGAGAATCGCTGGTGATTGAAGAGGAAGCGCTACCAGCGGAAGTGATTTCGTTACCAGCGGAACTTTTCACGCTGCCATCGGGAAGGAAAAAAACCTCACGCGCAGGCGTGAGAACCTCACGTGGAAGGCGAATTTGGTCCCTGTACAGCGCTAGACGCCGTTATCGCGGAGGATGTCGATGACGCTCCCCCCATCTGCAGCCTGCAGCAGGTCCGAGATCACGGATTCACGGCGGAAGGCCTTGGCCACCGAGGAGAGAAACCGCAGGTGAGCGGCGGCCGCGTCCACCGGTGACACGAAACTGAGCATCAGCCGGGGAGCATCATCCTCGGCGAAAACTCCAGAGGGGTTTATGCCGAGGGCCGCCACAAAGTCGGTGATCCCCGCGATGCGGGCGTGCGGGACGGCGATCACGCCCGTGGCGGTGGATCCCTGCGCTTCGCGGCGCATGATGCTGTCGATGGCGGCGCTGGCGTCGTCCTCCGACAGCAGCGCACGCGTGAGCCGCGCACGCAGGAGGCTGTCGACGGCATCGCGCAGCGCCTCGGCGCGAAAACCGAGCACCACATCCTGCGGTCGCAGCACCGTCGAAAGGCAGACGTCCGTCATCGAGCGGCATAGTACCTTGAGGGGAAGACCGTCAATGCTTCGCGTTCGTCACGCCATGCGGTCGCAAGATCAGGGCGGGGTTGAATGTGGGACAGACACTCCTGTCTGTCCCGTGCACCTGAACAGCAGCCCCCTACTCCGGCTCGGCGATGAAACGGTAGCCCACCCACGGTTCCGTCACCAGGTATCGTGGGTTCGTGGCATCCGGCTCCAGCTTCCGGCGCAGCGACCCCACGTGCACGCGGACCACGTCGCTCGTGGTGCCGGGCGCTCCGTGCCACACCACCCGGATCAGCTCCTGGACGCTCACGGGGCGGCCGGCGTTCGTGGCCACGTGCTGGAGAATCGCGAACTCCGTCGGCGTCAGCTTCACGTCGCGCTCTCCCTGGCGGACGAAGCGTTTCTCCACGTCGATCGTGAGGCCGGGGAACTGCAGGATGGTCAGCGCTTTCTTCGTCCGGCGGAGCTGAGACCGCACGCGCGCCAGCAGTTCCCCCGGGGAGAAAGGCTTCGTGACGTAATCGTCGGCGCCGAGATCGAGGGCGCGCACCTTGTCGGTCTCGCCCCCGCGGACCGAGAGCACGAGGATCGGGGTCGGTCCCTGCCTTCGCACCGCTTCGATGAGGTGGAAGCCGTCGACGACCGGCATGGCCAGATCGCTGAGGATCAGGTCGGGCTTCGCGTCACGGGCTACGCGCACTCCTTCCTCCCCGTTCGCCGCTTCGGCGACGTCGTAACCGAACGACTCCAGCTCCGCGCGCAGCGCGTCGCGGATGGCGCGGTCATCATCGACGACAAGGATCAGCGGCTTCACTCCAGCACCTCTGAGGCCGCCGGCGCTTCGAGCCACGCCGCCGTCCCGCCCCCTTCGCGCGGCTCCAGCGTCAGCGTCCCGCCGACGGCATCGGCGAACGTGCGGGCGATCTCCAGCCCCAGACCGCGCGACGGGAGATCGGTCAGCCCGTCGCCCGGCAGCCCCGCACCGCGGTCGAGCACGCCGAGACGCACCCGCGAGCCGGCAGCGCGCCGGGCGGCCAGCTCCAGCGGGGCGTCCGGCGGCGAGGCATGGTGGGCGTTCTCCAGCAGGTTCACCAGAATCTCCAGCGCGAACGACGGGTCGACGACGGCATCGGGACAATCATCCTCGATCGTGACCGTCACCAGACGGCCGTCGAGCAGCGACGGCAGATTCTCCCGAGCGAGGCGGAACAGATCGACGGGCGGCGTCGGCTCGACGTGCGGCGTGAGCTGGCCGGCTTCGAGGCGGGCCATCGACAGCAGGTTCTCGATCCGCCGCCGCAGGCGCGCCGTCTCCCGGGCGATCCGTTCCACCTCCTCGGACGACGACGTCCGCCGGAGCCGGTCGGTATCGAGAATGATAGACGTCAGCGGCGTCGTCAGGTCGTGCGAGACGGCCCGGAGCAGCGCCGTTTTGAGGGCGTGCGACTGTTCGAGCGCGTCGAGATGGGCCCGCTCGGCGAGGAGCTGTTCCCGCTCCAGGGCGATGCCGACCAGGCGGGCGATGATCTCGATGGCGTTGCGGCTCGCTTTCGTCCGGATGGCCACGAACGCCCCGGCCGGGCTGCCGTCCACCATCACCGGGACGAAGTAGTCGTAGCCCCGGTCGCGGCGGAACGCCAGCGTCTGAGGATCGTTGCGCAAACTCTCGGCGCGCCAGCGGGTCGGCGGGTCGGGCTCCGGGCCGCGCCAGGAAACGATCTGCTCGTCGAAAAGCCAGAGCCCCCCGGAGCCGACGCCGAGAGCGGCCAGGCTCCGTTCCACCGCCGCTTCCGGGTCGCGCGCCGCGGCCACGTCGACGCTCAGCCCCTGCAGCACCTCGACCTCCGCCTCCCGCGCACGGAGCGCCCGCAGCCGCCGGAAGGACTGCGCCCACTGTACGGTAAACAGCAGAACGGCGACCACGATAAGCGTCACTGCCACCGGGAGTTGCATTGTGGTTGCTATCGTAACAATCGCCGCGTCCGCTGGCGTACCGTACGCCGCAAAATCTGGCCCAACCGTTGCTCCAGATGCAAAAGGAGAGGCGGCAATACGCCGGGACGACCCATGACAAACCAAGACTATCGAATCGAGGTGCTCGAGCGCCTCGCCCTGATGGGACCGAATCTGTACGCCCATCGACCCTGCATCAAGTGGAAGATCGACATCGGGCTGTACGAGGAAAGGCCGAGCAACGAGATCCCGGGCTTCGTCGAAGGGATCAAGCGGCTCGTGCCTTCACTGATCGAGCATCGCTGCTCGGAAGGCGTACGAGGCGGCTTCTTCAGCCGGCTCGACGAAGGCACGTGGCTGGGCCACGTCATGGAGCACACCGCGATCGAGCTGCAGGCCCTGGCCGGCATCGACGTCGGGTTCGGCCGTGTCCGCTCGGCAGGCCCTCCGGGCGTTTACAACGTCGTCTACGAATGTGAAGAGCGCGAAACCGGCATCCTCGCGGGGGAGATGGCGCTCGATCTCGTCGAATCGCTCATCAACGGGCAGCCCTACGACGTAGACACGAAGGTCCGCGAGCTCCGCAAGCTCTACCAGCGGAACGCCCTCGGCCCCTCCACCCGCGCCATCGTCGACGCGGCCGTCCGACGCGGCATCCCCTACATCCGCGTGGACGACCTGAACCTGGTCCAGCTCGGCTACGGTGCGAACTCGAAGAAGATCCAGGCGACGATCGCCTCGACGACCAAGTACCTCGGCGTCGACGCGGCCGGCGACAAGGACAAGACGAAGCTCATCCTCGGCTTCCACGGCGTGCCGGTGCCGAAGGGAGACGTCGTCCGCACCTACGAAGGGGCCCTCGAGGCCGCCGAGCGCATTGGCTGGCCGGTCGTGGTGAAGCCGCTCGACGCCTCGAAAGGGCGCGGCATCTCCACGAACATCATGACGGCCGAGGAGCTGCGCGTGGCCTTCGAGGAAGCGAAACAGCTCCGGTCGAGCGTCATCGTCGAGAGCTTCCTCGAAGGGCACGACTACCGCCTGCTCGTCATCAATCACAAGTTCGTGGCGGCGGCGCAGCGCGTCCCCGCGCACGTCGTCGGCGACGGCATGCACACCATCGGGCAGCTCATCGAAATCGCCAACGCCGATGAGCGGCGCGGCGAAGGACACGAGAAGGTGCTGACGAAGATCCGCGTCGACAGCAGCACGCGTCAGCTCCTCACACTGCGTGGGATGACGCTGGACAGCGTGCCGGAGGAAGGACAGGTCATCTACCTGAAGACGACGGCGAACCTCTCGACCGGCGGGACGGCCGTCGACGTCACCGACCGCGTCCACCCGGCGAACATCGAGATGGCCGAGCGCATCTCGCGCCTGATCGATCTGGACATCGCCGGCATCGACGTCGTCGCGCCGAGCATCGAAGACCCGATCGCCGGCAGCCGCGGCGGCATCGTGGAAGTCAACGCCGCTCCCGGTTTCCGCATGCATCTGTCGCCGACGATCGGCAAGCCGCGTCCGGTCGGCGAAGCGGTCGTGGACATGCTCTTCCCTCCCGGCTGCGAGCCGCGCATCCCGATCATCACCGTCACCGGGACGAACGGCAAGACGACGACGGCGCGCCTCTGCGCGCACATCGCCAAGATGGCCGGCTGGCGCGTTGGCCTGACGACGACGGACGGCATCTACATCGGCAACCAGCTCGTGCAGAAAGGGGACACCACCGGACCGCAGTCCGCACAGGTCGTCCTGCGGGATCCGTCGGTGAACTTCGCCGTGCTGGAGACGGCGCGCGGCGGCATCCTGCGCGCGGGCGTCGGCTACGACTGGTCGAACGCGGCCATCGTCACGAACATCGCCGAGGACCACCTCGGCCTGCGCGACATCAACACGATCGAGGATCTGGCGCGCGTCAAAGCCGTCACGACCGAGCGCGTCTTCCCTGAAGGCTTCGCCATTCTCAACGCTGAGGATGAGATGACGCCGGTGATCCGCGAGAACCACGTCGACTGCAAGCTCGCCCTCTTCTCGCTCGACCCGCAGAACGCCGCCTTCCGCGCGCACGTCGACGAGGGCGGCCTCGGCGCCACACTGGAGAACGGCTGGCTGCTGCTCTACGACAAGCTCGTGCGCGTGCCGCTCTGCGAGGCGCAGCAAGTGCCCATCACGTTCGGCGGGAAGGCGCGCTTCAACATCGCCAACGCGCTGGCGGCGATGCTTGCCACGTACGCCACGAAGATTCAGATCACCGACATCGCCTCGGGACTGATGTCGTTCTTCCCGTCGAAGCAGACGACGCCCGGCCGTGTGAACATCGTGGAGATGGGCGAGTTCCGCCTGATGCTCGATTACGCGCACAACCCGGCCGGCCTGGCCGCGCTGAGCGAGCTGGCCACCGGCCTGCGCCGAGGACGGCTGATCTGCATCCTCGGGCTGCCGGGAGACCGCCGCGACGAAGACATCCGCAAGTCGGCGGGCGTCATTGCCCGCTACTTCGACCGCGTCGTCATCCGCGAGGACATCGACCTCCGCGGCCGGCCGGCCGGCACGGTGCCGAAGATCATCCGTGAAGCGCTGATCGCCAACGGCCTGCCGGAATCGCAGATCGTCGAGCGGCTCGACGAAGCGGAGGCCATCGCTTACGCCGTGAGTGAAGCGAAGCCGGGCGACCTGATCGTGCTGATCGCCGACAAGCCGGAGATCGCCGCCGGCTGGGTCGAGGGGATCAGGACGCAGGTCGTCGGACAGCAGTGGTGATGTTGATTCTGGAGAACGGGAACGTCTACGCGCCCGACCCGCTCGGGCGCGTGCCGATCCTCATCGCCGGAGGCCGCATCGAGAAGATCGGCGGGTTCGACGTCAGCACCGTCGCGGACGCGCTGGAGTGTGACGTCGTCGACGCGAGCGGCTGGATCATCGCGCCGGGCCTCATCGACCCGCACGCGCACCTCACCGGCGGCAGCGGCGAGCAGGGCTTCGCCACGCAGACACCGGAGATGCATGCGTCGGAGCTCTGGAAGAGCGGCATCACCACGGTCGTCGGCACGCTCGGCACCGACACGACGACGAAGACGCTCCCTCCCCTGCTGGCGCGCGTCAAAGCGCTGCGGGAGGAAGGGCTCGGCGCGTTCATGTGGACGGGCGGCTACGACGGACGGCCGCTGACCTCGTCCATGCGCGACGACGTGATCCTCATCGAGGAGATCATCGGCTTCGGCGAGATCGCCATCGCCGACCGCCGCTCGCTGCACTACACGGCGCTGGAGCTGGCGCGCATGGCCACGGACTGCTACGTCGCCGGCACGCTCACCGGAAAAGCCGGCGTGCTGCATCTGCACGTCGGCGACGGCGAGCGGCGCCTGGCCGTGCTGCGCAAGGTGCTGGACGCGTTCGAAGTACGGCCGTCCACGCTCTATCCGACGCACGTGGAGCGCAACGAAGCGCTGATGGAAGAGGCGATCGAGCTGACGCGCCGCGGTGTGACGATCGATCTCGACGTCTACGAACAGGACCTCGGCCGCTGGATGCAGTTCTACCTCGAGCGCGGCGGCGATCTGTCGCGCATCACCGCCTCGAGCGACGCGGCCATCAAGAGTCCGCACATGCTGTTCGAGCAGATCCGCGCGCTCGTACGGGAAGGCGTGCTGCCGCTGCAGCAGGCGCTGGCCGTGGCCACGCTCAACACGGCACGCGTCCTGAAGCTGCATGACCGCGGGAAGCTGGCCCCCGGCATGCGAGCCGATTTCATCGCCCTCGACGCCGAGTCGCTCGATCTCCTCTGCGTCGTGTGCAACGGCGAGCTCGTGCTGCGCGACGGGCGGCTCGTCCGCCGCGAAAAGTTCCGGGCGCAGAGCAATCGCATCATCAATTTGACTGGAGACCAAAGTGACCGACATTGAAAAGCACAAGCGCGACGAAGGGCAAGGCGGCCGCAACATCGGCCGGCTCCTCGTCATCGGCGGCAACGAGGACAAGGACGAGGACAACATGGTGATCCTGCCGCACTTCGTGGAGATGTGCGGCGGAAGCAAGGCGAGGATCGTCGTCTGCGGCGCCCCTTCGGCGAGCCCGGAGGAAAAAGAGCGGACGTATAAGAAGCTCTTCCTCAAGATCGGCGCGGCGGACGTCTACGAGGCGAATGTGACGGAGCGTCCCGAGGGAGAAGACGAGGAGTTGCTGCTCGCCGTGAAGAAGGCGACGGGGGTGTTCTTCACCGGCGGCGACCAGATGCGCCTGACGAGCCTCGTGGCCGGCACGGCTTTCGGCGAGGAGATCCGCCATCGCCTCTGGAACGAGGGATTGGTCGTCGGCGGGACGAGCGCCGGCGCCGCGGCGATGAGCAGCACGATGATCACGGGCGGCAGCGACCGCGGCACGGTTCGCCGCGCCGACGTCCGCCTCGCGCCGGGCCTCGGCTACTGGCGCGACACCGTCATCGATACCCACTTCGCGCAACGCGGCCGCGTGAGCCGCCTGCTCGTGATCTTCGCCCAGAACCCCCAGGTCCTCGGCATCGGCATCGACGAAGACACCGCCGTCGAGGTGCAGCCCGGCAAACGCTTCTCCGTCGTCGGCACCGGCGCCTGCTTCGTTTTCGACGGCACGGTCACGCACACGAACGCGCCGGACGTGGGCGACGACGAAGTCATCGCCATGACGGACTCGCTTTCCCACGTGTTGCCTTCGGGGTACGGCTTCGACCTGCACACGAAACGGCCGATTCTGCCCGAGGGAGAGGTGATCGACGCGCGGGCGAGCGCGTAACGTCTACGGGACGCCGGAGGCGTGGCGTAGATTAGCCGGTGGCAATCGCCGAAGGCGAGTTGCCACCGGTTGCGTGCCGTCGGCACTTGCCACCGGATAATCTACGGGACGCCTCCGGCGTCACACGTTAGCCGCGCCTACTCCTCGATGAAGCGAATTCGTGCACCATCCTTGAGGATGTGCAGCCTGTTCGTGAGGTCCAGCACCGTCACTTTTCCGGTGCCCTTCACGAGCGCTTCGCCCGGGGCGGTCCAGACGATGGCCGTGTTCTCGTCGATGCCGACGCCGGTCAGGCCATACGCCGCAGTGGCGCCGACGAGGCGCGGGAGGCGGCCGCGCTCGGAGAAGTGCTGGTCGATGATGACGTCCGGGATCAGGCCGAGGCCTTCGCCGAACTCCATCGCCTCGAGAGGGCCGTGCAGGTCGGAGCCGGCGATCATCGTGGCGGACGCGGCGGACGCACCGGCGCTGGTGCCGGCGTAGACGGCGCCGCGATGAACCGCCTGGCGGATGAGACCGACGCAGTCGGTGTCCCGCAGCGCGTCCATCAGACGAGCTTGCCCGCCGCCGGTGACGAAGATGCCGGTGGCGTTGCGGAGCTCGTCACGTTCGCGATCGCTCAACGCGCCCCGTTCCGGATGCACGGCAGCAACCTCGGCCGCTCCCAGTTTCCGGAAGATACGCTTGTACGTCCGAGCGCGCGCACGCGGCGCTTCGGAAGCCGAGGGAATGATGACGATGCGGGCTGAAGCGCCCCCGGCGCGTTCCACGAACGCTCCGAGGATCGTCTCCTGGACGCCCCGCTTGTCTTCGTTGCCACCGATGGCCATTACGCATCCATTACCGATCACGTTATGCCTCAACGGGTTGCATGGTGACATTATTCGGCGGGTTTTGGTTATTGGTTTTTAGTTTCTGGTTCGTTGCAGTCGCCGGCACCGTGCACAACATTAGCAGACACTCCCGCCTGATGCCCGTTTATGGCGATCTCACCCGCACTCTGCCGACGCGCGAACGGATCGGCCGCCTCCGCACTCTGACGGACAAGCACGCTCTGCTGCTGGAGGCCGGTGAGCTGTCCCAGGCGCTCGTCGACGGCGAGTTCCACGAGCGCGGCCGCGATGCGCTGACGCCGCTGCATCGCGATGCGCTGGCGCTGGTCCGCGCGGCCGCGGAAGCGTTCTGCGGTAGGACAGACACTCCTGTCTGTCAGGCCCTCGACGCCCTGGAACGCCATGAACTGCCGGAGGTGACGGTCTCGAAGGTGCCGGAAGGCTTCGCCTTCTACGCCGTCTACCCGGAGCTGTACGCGCTGGCGGCGCGCGCGATCGAAGGGGACGCCCAGGTGGTCGGTATCCGCACGATCGGCGTGACGCTCGGCGCGGTTGTGGCCGCTGCGACTCGGGCGTCGTCGTTCGTGTCGGTGCGCCCCACCGGCCACCCGTTTCATCGCGAGCTGGCGCTCGAGGAGCCGCTGCCGCGCGCGCCGCAGCAGCTCGTCGTGGACGAAGGGCCGGGACTCTCCGGCAGCTCGTTCGCCGCGGTGGCGTCGCACTTTGAGGGCGACCCACTGGTCTTCTTCCCCAGCCACGCCAACGGGCCCGGCCCGGAAGCCGATCCCCGCTGGCGTGAGGCCTTCTCCCGCGCCCGCATCGCCTACATGCCGTTCGAGGACTTTCTCCCCGAGCTGCTGGGCCGCTTCGAGCGGCATCTCGGCACGTTCGAAGCGCCGCCGCGCGATCTGAGCGCCGGCGCCTGGCGCGATGTCATCGGCGCGCACGACGTGCCGGTGGACATGACCCGCGAGCGGCGCAAGTACCTCGTGCGCGCCGAGGGCAAGGAGTGGCTGCTGAAGTTCGCCGGGATGGCCCATCACGGCAGCGAGAAGCTGCCGAAGGCGCAGCGCCTCGCCGCGCGGGGGCTCACGCCGCCGGTGCGCGGGTTCATCGATGGCTTCCTGATCTACGAATGGCTGCCGGGCACGATCGCCACTGACCGTGAGGCGATCCTGGACACGCTGGCGCGCCACCTCACGGCCCTGGCCGAGGAGACGGCGCCGTCGTGGCGCAGCGGCGACGCGCCGGAGCAACTGCTGGAACGCGCCGCGCAGCGCGACCTGGAGGTACGGCGATTCGCGGAGGTGGCGCGGCGTTTCACGCCGCAATCGATCGACGGCGACGGGCGGATGCAGCCGTGGGAGTGGATTGCCACGGACGGCCGGGTGGTGAAATGCGATGCAGTGGATCACGCCTATGCGCACGACGGTATCGGGGTGCAGGACCTGGCGTGGGACGTGGCTGGTGCGGCGGTGGAGCTGGCGCTCACGGATGGGGAGTTGGAGACGCTGCGCTCCCGGTTACCGCGGAGCTGGCCGGATGAGGTGCTGGAGTTTTACCGCGCCTGCTACACCGCGCTCATGAAGGGGTAAAAGCACGATGGGACCGATGGGACAGAGGACCTATAGGACCTATGGAAGCGCGGAGAAGCATCGCCGGGCGCAGCTCCCATAGGTCCTATAGGTCCTATAGCTCCCATAGGTCCTATAGGTCCCATCGTGCTTTTACCCTGCCGACTCACTCCCAATGCGCCCTGAAGCCATCCACCTCTTCGAGCGTCCGCGCAAAATCCCCGCGAAAGCACACGGCGCGATCGTCCACGAACACATGCGCGGCCAGCTTGCGGTCCGTGACCTCGGTGACCAGCTCGAGCAGACCATGCTGGCGCAGCCACGACTCGGCGTCGTCGCGGTAGCGGGTGGTGTGGATCACGACCCCGTAGCCGCGGTCGTTGAGGGCCTGGAGGAACGCCGCCGCGCCTTCGCGCGGCGGGTCCCAGTGCCGTGGATCCTTCCAGCCGGTGTACTGGTCGAGGACGCCGTTGAGATCGACACAGACGATCCGGCGCTCGTCGTCCATCTACCGCTCTTCGTCGCGATGCCGCTCGACGCGGTTGTCCTTCACCGACGACGGCAGGAACTTATCAGCGACGCTCTGCGCCTTCCGCAGCGCTCCGCCGATCGTGCTGTCCCACTGCCGGTCGAGCTCGATCTTGCGGCGCTGCATCCGGTCGCCGATTTCCTGCATCGTTGCGGCGCTGATCATCTCGGCCGCCTTGCGGAACATGTCCTCTTCCTCTTCCTTCGCATGGTGCTCGAAGAGCTCGCGCAGCACCTTGGCCTTGGCGCGGAAGGCATCGCTCGACGCGTCGAGCGGCTTGAGCTCCGGCAGGAGCATGTCGACGACGTGATGTTCCTCGAGCGACTCGAAGTACATGTCCACGGCGTCCTTGCTGTTCGCCGCCTCCTTGTAGACGGGATAGAAGATCTCCTCCTCGATCAGGGAGTGGATTTTGATGGCCTGCTCGACTTCATCGAGGAGCTCGCGGCGCTTGTCCGACGCAATGGCCTCATCAGCCAGCATCGGCAATAGCTGCCGCAGACGTTCATGGTCCGCGCGCAGCACTTCAATGGCGTTCGGCATTTGTGGTGCCTCCTGCGCGGAAGAGGTTGCAAGGGAGGGGCCTGCGTGGGGCGCGCGCGTTGCGAGCGTTGTTGGTTTTCGGTTGTTGGTTTCTGGTGCTTCGCTGCGCCAGGCCTTCAAACCTTGCGAGGCCCGCCTCTACCGACAACCAAAAACCAACAACCGAAAACGCGCGCAACGCGCGCTACTGCTTCCGCACTCGATACCCAAGCCGTTCGAGCTCGGCCGCGACGGTGGTCACGTGATCGCCCTGAATTTCGATCTCGGCGTCTTTGGCCGTGCCGCCGGAGCCGCAGCGCTTTTTGAGGGTCGTGGCCAGTTTCGTGAGGGACTCGGGGGTGTGCTGGAAGCCGCTGGCCACGGTCACGGTCTTGCCGGCGCGGCGCTTCTTGTCGACAGCGACGCGGATCGTCTGCTTCGCCGGCTCCGCGTCAGCAGCGCTCCCGAGCTTCCCCTCCTCGCGTAGTTTCCGCGCGCTTTCAGGGTCACTGGTCCAGACGAGTTTCGAGTTGGCCATACGGGCGCATTATGCGGGGACGTTGCCGGGCGGGAAACCGAAGCTCATGCGGAGCGCGGAGTACTCGCCGGGCACGCCGCCATCCTTGCGGCGGATGGTCAGGGGGGGCTCGATGAACGCTTCGTACGTCGGGGGGATGTCTTCGCGTCTCGTGGCGGCGAAGAGGGTGATGAGGGGCGGCTCCCCTTCCTTGAAGACGACGTCGCGTCTGCGAACGAGCTTGAGCTGGGCGTTCTCGACGGCGCCCAGAGCGCGCTCGAGCTGAATCGTCGGGAAGACGAAAACGAAAACGCCGCCGGGGGACAGGATGCGCCGCGCGGCGAGCGCGTAATCAACGACGCTGCCGCGAATCTCCACGCGCGCCGGCACGGCCTGCTCGTGCGCCGCTTCACTCGCGGTGCCCTGGGGCCAGTAGGGCGGCGACCCGGTCACGAGATCGAACGGCGCCTCATGCGCCAGCACCGACGCGTCCCGCAGATCCCCCTGATACAACGTGAAGCGCGACTCCAGCCCATTGAACTGGACGCTCTTGCGCGCCAGCCGGATCGAGATCTCCTGCGCCTCGACGGTACAAAACGTCGCCCCCGGCAGCCGCCAGGCCACGATCGTCGCCACCGAGCCAATCCCCGACCCGATGTCCGCCGCCCGCTCCACCCGCGGCGCACAAACCGTCGCATACCACGCCGTCAACACATCATCCGTCGAGTACCGATGCCCCTTCTCGTACTGAAAGATCCGGTAGTTGCCACAAATGAAGTCGAGCGTCTCGCCGGGCTCGGCGGTGAGGCCGCCGGGTGGCGTGGGGCCGGGGCGGGTCCAGTGGCGGTACGAGGACGTCACGTCGTTGTCCGTTTTCCGTTGCCCGTTGTCTGGACGGTTTTCGGTTTTTGGTTTTTGGTTTTTGGTTGGGGCCGGTGAACCGTGGGTTCGGCTCGGGTCGACACCCAGTTGATCAGGCCGGTGAGACCGAGGCCGATGCGCTCGGCTTTTGCATCGAGCTGCTCGAACTCGGAAGACTGCAGCATGCCGAGGCGAGCGGCAATGATGAGCTGTGTCTCCGCTTCGAAGAGCGATCCACGCGAATGACCGAGAAACTGCAACCATTCTCCCGAGGTCATCCGGCCCTGCCCTTCGGCAATGTTCGATGCAATTGAGACAGCGGCTCGTCGCACCTGGGCAGTGAGGCCAAACTGCTCGTGCGGCGGAAAAGCTTCGGTCACCCGGTACACCGCTGTAGCGAACTCCACGGAGTCGTTCCACACACGCAGATCATGAAATGATTTCATCAGCATCTAGTGCCGAGGGGCCAGCGAAGGACGAACGGAACGGAACGTGGCGCCACGATCCTACCAAAAACCGAAAACCAACAACCAACAACTCAATACAATCCCCGCAATGACACCGATACACAAGGAGGAACAATGACACCCCGCCGTAAAACAGGGCTCGTCGTCGCGCTCACCGTGCTTGCCGCTTTCACGCTGCAGGCGCAGGATTTGACTTCGTTCGAGAAACGGACGACCGTCAGGACGCTCGACAACGGCCTCACCGTCATCATCATGGAGCGGCACGAGGCGCCGGTCTTTTCTTACGCTACGATCGTCGACGCCGGCTCGGCTCAGGAAGTCCCCGGGATCACCGGGCTCGCGCACATGTTCGAGCACATGGCCTTCAAAGGCACGACCAAGGTCGGCACGAAGGACTGGAATGCCGAGAAGGCCGCGCTGCAGCGGGTCGAGACGGCTTATACCGCCTACGACGCTGCCCGGGCCCGCACCGTCGGCCGCAATGAAGAGGAAGTCAAACGCCTCGAGAAGGCCTGGCGCGATGCCATGGCCGAGGCCGACAAGCACGTTAAAAGCAACGAGTTCAGCGAGATCGTCGACCGTGCCGGCGGCGTCGGCATGAACGCCTTCACCGGTTCGGACGTCACCGGCTACTTCTTCTCCATGCCGTCCAACCGCTTCGAGCTCTGGGCCTACCTCGAGTCCGAGCGCTTCTTCGACCCCGTCTTCCGCGAGTTCTACAAAGAGCGTGACGTCGTTCAGGAAGAGCGCCGCTTCCGCACCGAGAGCACGCCTACCGGCCGTCTCTTCGAGCAGTTCCTGACCACCGCCTTCATCGCCCATCCGTACGGCACGCCGACCATCGGCTGGAGCTCCGACCTTCAGAGCTTCTCCGCTACGGACGCCGACAAGTTCTTCCGCACCTACTACGTCCCGAACAACATGGTCATCGCCATCGTCGGCGACGTCGACACGAAGACGGCCATGCCGATCGTCGAGCGCTACTTCGGCCGTCTGCCGAAGGCGCCGGAGCCACCGGCCCTCCGCACCGTCGAGCCGAAGCAGAACGCCGAGCGCACCGTCATCCTTCGCGAGGCGTCGCAGCCGTTCTACTTCGAGGGCTATCACCGCCCCGCCGCCACTTCGCCCGACGACGCGACCCACAGCGTCATCTCCATGCTCCTCTCCAGCGGGCGCACCTCGCGCCTGTACCGGACGATGGTCCGCGACCAGAAGATCGCCGCGCAGGCGAGCGGTTTCAGCGGCTTCCCCGGCGAGAAGTATCCGAATCTCTTCACCCTCATCGCCGTCCCCACGCCGGGTCACACCGCCGCCGAGATGGCCGCCCCGATTCACGCCGAGATCGACCGTCTGAAGAATGAAGACGTCCCGGCCGAGGAACTGGCGTCCGTGAAGACCCGCGTCAAGGCCGGGCTCCTCCGCCAGCTCGACAGCAACTCCGGACTCGCGCTCCAGCTCGCGTCGTATCAGGTCCTGCACGGCGACTGGCGCGCCCTCTTCCGCGAAGTCGAACAGATCGACAAGGTCACGGCCGCCGACATCCGGCGCGTGGCTGCCGCGACGTTCGTCCCGGGCAACCGTACCACCGCCATGATCGAGTCGACGCGCACGACCGCGCCGGCGCCCGCCCGTGGAGGTGCCAAGTGAACACCCCGAAAACCATGACCACACTCAGAACGAAGCTCACGCACGCCGTCGCCGCCTCCGCGGCGCTCCTGCTCCTGGCCGCGCCGTCGTTCGCGCAGGTCAAGGACTACCGCGACATCAAGACCAATCCCCTCCGCAAGGCGCAGTTTCCGGCGCCGAAGCGCATCCAGCTCGCCAACGGCATGGTCATCTTCCTGATGGAAGACCGCGAGCTGCCGCTCATCCGCGGCTTCGCCCGCATCCGCGGCGGCTCCCGTGACGTGCCGGCCGAGAAGGCCGGCCTGACCGGCATCCTTTCCCAGTCGTGGCGCACCGGCGGCACCGAGACGCGCACGGGCGATCAGCTCGACGAGCTGCTCGAGTCGCGCGCCGCGCGCATCGAGACCGGCAGCGGGACCGATTCGACCACCGTGTCGATGGACGTCCTCAAGCAGGACTTCGACTTTGCCTTCCCGATCTTCGTCGACGTGCTGCGCAACCCGGCCTTCCGCCAGGAGAAGATCGACCTCGCCAAGACCGCCGTGCGCACCGGGATCTCCCGCCGCAACGACGATCCGGGCACGATCGTCCAGCGCGAAGCGGCCCGCCTCGGCTACGGCAAGGACTCGCCGTACGCCCGCCAGGCCGAGTACGCGACCGTCAACAGCATCACGCGCGATGACCTCATCGGCTTCCACCGCGCTTACGTCCACCCGAACAACATCATCCTCGGCTTCGTCGGAGATTTCGATTCGACACGCATGGAGCAGCAGCTCCGGCAGACGTTCGGCTCGTGGGCCCGCGGCCCGCAGGCGCCCAAAGCGCCGCAGGACGTCCGCTCCGCGCAGCCCGGCATCTACTTCGTCTCGAAAGAAGACGTGACGCAGGGCAACATCGCCATCGTTCATGGCGGCGGCCCGCTGCGCAGCAGCCCGGATTACCCGGCGCTGCAGGTCATGAACGAGATTCTCTCCGGCGGCTTCTCCGGCCGTCTGATGCAGAAGCTTCGCTCCGAGCGCGGCCTCACCTACGGTGTCGGCGGCGGCGTCGGGACGGAGTGGGACTACCCCGGCCTTTTCCGCGTGCAGATGGCCACCAAGAGCGGCACGACGCTCGAGTCGCTGACGGCGCTACGCGAGCAGATCGGCCTCCTCACGACCGGCGAGATCACGCAGGAAGAGCTGAACCTCGCCAAAGAGTCGATCCTCAACGCCTACGTCTTCCAGGCCGACTCGCGCGCCGACGTGATCAACCAGGCGATGCTGCTCGAGTTCTACGGCTACCCGGCGGACTTCTATACCCGCTACCCCTCGCTCGTCGAGAAGGTGACGAAGGCGGACGTGGAGCGCGTGGCGCGCCGCTACGTCAACCCGAACAACCTGGCGGTGCTGGTCGTCGGTAACGAGAAGGACTTCGAGAAGCCGCTGTCGTCGCTCGGCACGACGGTGACTCCGATCGACATCACGATTCCGGAGCCGAACGCCCCCGCGACGACGCCGGCCACAGGCGGCAGCGCCATGGCGGCGCCCGGCACCTCGGCCACGGCCGGCGACCCGGTCGCCGGCAAGGCCCTCGCGCAGAAGGTCCTGCAGTTCATGGGCGGCAAAGCCGCCGTCGACGCCGTGCAGTCGCTGCGCGTGACGACGGCGCTGAACATGAAGACGCCGCAGGGCGACATGCAGATGGAGCGCGTCCGCGTGACGCGCTACCCCGACTCGCAGCGCGACGTGATGCGCCTGCCGATGGGCGAGATGACGACCGTCGTCTCCCCTGACGCGTCGTTCGTCATCACCCCGATGGGAACGCAGGATCTCCCCTCCTCCCAGCGCGCCGGCCAGATGCAGGATCTGAAGACCGATCCGCTGGGCATTCTCAAGAACATCGACAACCCGAAGTACACCTTCACCGCCGGCGGCATGGAGACGGTGAACGGCGCGCAGGCGCAGGTGCTCGACATCAACGCCGACGGCGCGTCCGTCCGCTGGCTCGTCGATCCGGCCACCGGGCGCCTGCTCCGCAAGGTCTCGCAGGCCCGCGGCCCGCAGCCGGGCGAGCAGATCACCGACTACGGTGACTGGAAGAACTTCGGCGGCCTGATGTACCCGACGACCGCGAAAGTGACGGTC
>DASWMP010000290.1:0-15600 GCA_036399695.1 Thermoanaerobaculia bacterium
AGAGCGGTGGCGTTCGCCACCGCACTCCGAGATCCCCCCTGGAACACCGCGCACCCTCCCGCGGTTTAGACGCCCCGCAGCTAACCCCCGTATCCTCCGCACGATGCTCCGCCCTAACCCTTACCTCCACGTCGACGCCGACCGGGTCTACAACCCGCTGACGGACCGTGCGCTCGTACCCGGGGACCCTGATTACGCCCGCTACCGCGACTTCGAGGCGGGCCTCGCTGACGGGGAAGAGCTGCGCCAGCAGGGCTGGGCGGTCGAGGACGCCGCCGACCTCTCGCGCAGCTACCACCTCAAGATCGTCTCGCTCGAGACGATGACCACCTGCAATCAGAAGTGCTACTTCTGCCCCGTCTCCATCGCCCCGCGCGCCGACTACGCCATGCCGGACGCGCTGTTCCACCGCATCCTCGATGAGCTGCAGCCGTTCCGGTCCACCATCGAGAGCGTCTTCCTGCAGAGCTATAACGAGCCGACGCTCGACCGCCGCTTCGTCGACCAGGTGCGCACGATCATCGACCGCGGCTTCCCCGTGGCCGTGCTCTCCAACGGCTCCGGCTTCACTCCCGGCAAGACCGACGCCCTGATCGAGATGGGCGGGCTCCGCTATCTCTGCATCAACCTCTCGACGCTGGACCGCGAGCGCTACCAGCGCGACCGCGGCAGCGATCATCTGCCGGCCGTGCTGCGCAACCTCGAGTACCTCAAGGACAAGCCGCTCGCCCAGCAGATGAACATCGTCGTCCTCGGCACCGGCAACGACACGCATACCGAGGACTTCCAGCAGATCCGCGAGCACTTCGCCGGCAGCCGCTTCACCGTCGAGCAGCACGTCGTCATGGACCGCGCCGGCTGGCTGGACGTCGGCCTCCGCCCGCTGGACAAGTCGCGCCGCCTCGCCGGCTGCGACAACGTCGGCTCGCGGCCGCTCCAGCACCTCCACATCACACCGCACGGCAAGTGCGTCCTCTGCTGCGAGGACTACGACGAGAACTACGTCGTCGGCGATCTCGGGTCGAGCACGATCTCCGACGTGCTGGCCGGGGATGAACTGGCAAAGATGCGGCGGTGGGTGTACGGCCTCGAGGAAGCGCCGGACGACTTCATGTGCCGGAACTGCATCTTCGCCCGGACGAAGTCCGCGTGAATTGGCTGGCTGACGCCGGCGTGAAGCAGCGGTGGCGCGACGTAGCGGCGATCGTCACGATCGTCGTGCTGCACCTCCTGCTGTACCGCAAAGTCATCCGTCTCTGGTGGACGTACGACGACGGCAACATCCTCCGGACGCTCTGGTACTTTCCGTTCAACGCGCCGTTCACCGACGCGAACGTCTGGCCGCAGCAGCTCTTCACGCCGCTGATGATCGTCGCCTTCGACGCCCAGCACGCGATGTTCGGCATGAATACCACCGGCTGGTACGCCGTCCACCTTGGGATCGCCATCACCGCCGCGCTGCTGTCGTACGCCGCCCTGCGCCTCTTCTTCGGCGCGGGGGCGTCGCTCTCGGCCATCGCCCTCTACACCGCCGGCGTGCCGCTCGTCTCGGTCGTCACGCAACTCTCGACCGTCCACTACTTCATCGCCATCATCTTCGGCGCGCTCGCCACGATGGCCTGGGTGCGCGGCTGGCCGCTGCTCTCGGCGGTCGCCTATCTGCTGGCGATGCTCGCGAAAGAGGTGGCCTGCCCGCTGCCGCTGCTCTTTCTCGCGATCCCGCTGCGCGACGTTCGTACACGCCTCCGCTGGCTCATCCTCCACGCCATCGCCGCCGCCGGCTATCTCCTCTGGCGCTACGCCGTCCTGGGTACCTTCACCGGTGCCTATGGCTGGGTCATCGAAGGTGCGGAGTGGCCGCGCCTCATCGCGCTGCTGCCGTGGCGCGTGGCTCAGGCCATGGCCGGGGTTGACCTGGCCATCGGCTTCACGCTGGTCGGGCTGATGCTGCTGGCCATCCTCTACGCCATGCGCCACAAGCAGGCGCGCCTGGCCATCCTCGCCGGCGCGATCATCATCGTGCTCCCGCTGCTCCTGCTGGCCAAAGAGATGAACCGCCGCTACGTGGTCGTGCCCTGGCTGGCGTACTCGGTGGCCGCGGTGGCGGGTGTGGCGTCGATCCGCAACCGCCGCGTCGCCGCGACGCTGCTGACCGCTCTGCCGCTCCTCGCCATCGTCAACAACCGCCAGGAGTGGGGCCACGAGTTTGGCGTCCGCCAGCGCATGTCGGACGAAGGCCGCTTCTTCTTCGACCTCGGGCCGAACGGTGTGCTGCGCGAGCCGGCCGTCCCTCCAGCCGTGATGGCCGAGCTGAATACGATCAAGACGTTCGACCTCAAACGTCCGGCCGGGGCGAGCTGGTTCTTCGACGACATCTATCTATGTACCGACCCGAACATCCTGGCCGGCAAGCAGGTGTACGAGTACGACGAAACCAGACGCCAGATCGCCGACGTGACGGCGCACATGCCGGCACTGGCGAAGACGTACTGCGGCTCCATCCGCCAGGACGCCACACTCACCGCGAGCTTCCGCTGGGAGCCCCCCGCCGCCCTGCACTGGGACCTCGGGCCCTATGAGACCGGCACCTACCACGCCGTCCTCGGCAACGGCGTGCAGATGTTTCCCCTCCCGCCCCACGATGCGCTCAATCTGCCGGGCGCCAAAGGCGTGACCCTGCGTATCCGGTATGACTCGCCGGAAGGGTGGGTCACGTACTCGCCGGAGCTGGCGCTGGATTTCGTGAAGCGGCCAGAGTTCGCGTGGGCGAGATAGGACCAACGGGACCTATGGGACAGATGGGACTTATGAAAATCCCATTTGTCCCATAGGTCCTATCGGTCCCATAGGTCCCATCGTTAATCTCTTACCAGATCCATCATCCGGTACGCATACACCCCGTCGCGATACGCCTGCCGGTACTTGAACCCGCCTTCGATCAGCTCATCCACCTGCTGCGCGGTTAAATCCAGGTCCTGAATCAGCCGCTCCCGGTGCCTGGGATACCGCACGTTGAAGTAATCGATCGTCGGCGCTGCCTTCTCCGAGAGATCCAGCTCCTCCACCACCCGGAAGCCGTGGCGCGAGGCTGCCTCGAGGAACGCATCGCGCTGATGCAGCGCCCCTTCCGGCCGCACGGCGAACTCGTCCAGCACAACCACACGCCGCGTGAGCTCCGCCGCTTTCCTGAACAGCGCCTCCGCCGGGATGTACTGCGACGACTCCTGAAAGAAGACGGCGTCGTACGGCCGCTCCGAAGTGAAGTCCTCGAAGCGCGCCTGATGGATGCGCACGGCGTCCCCATGCCGCGCCCGCGCCACCGCGATCTGCTTGTCATCCGGGGTCAGACCTTCGATGTCGTACCCCATCGCCGTCAGGCGGGCCAGCGTCGTCCCCAACCCGATCCCCGCCTCCAGCAGCCGCGCAGGCGGGGAGGGGAGCCGCGAAAGCAGCAACTCCGTCGACCGCTCCTGCGCCGTCGCCAGCGACTCCCCCTCATCCTCGAACAGGGCGTAGTGCAGATACGGCACATCCCCCTCCTCGGCCGTGAGGATGTGCATGAAGACGTTGAGCGGGTAGTAGAAGTCGCGGTAAGCCAGCACGGCGCGGATTGTAGCGGCGTTGCGCGGGTTCGGTGTCCGTTGCCCGTTGCCCGTACGGCGTCGGGGCTATCAACCCATAGGTCCTATGGTCCTATACGTCCCATCGTCTCCTCCGTCCCCCACGACAACGGAAAACGGACAACGGACAACGTCGTATCATCCCCCCGTGAAGCTCAACCTCGACGCCGCGGCCCTGCACGACCGCTACGTCAGCGCCGATCCGTTCCCGCACATCACCCTCGACGGCCTCTTCGACGACGCCGTCCTCGAAGCCGTCCTCCGTGATTTCCCCGCTCCCGACGCGATGCGGTGGGCACGCTTCGACAACCCGCTCGAGAAGAAGCTCGGCTACTACCACGAGACAGCGTCGATCTCGCCGCTCGTCCGCCAGTTCCTGGAGTCGCTCAACGGGTTCGAGATGCTCCTCTGGCTCGAGCGCCTCACCGGCATCGAAGGGCTCATCCCCGATCCCTATTTCGGCGGCGGCGGCCTGCATCAGATCGAGCCCGGCGGGTACCTGAAGGTTCACGCGGACTTCAACGTCCACCCGAAGCTCAAGATCGATCGCCGCCTGAACATGCTGATCTACATGAACAAGGGCTGGCGCGATGAGTACGGCGGTCACCTGGAACTGTGGGACGAATCGGTCACGGAGTGCCGCCAGCGCATCCTGCCGCTCTTCAACCGGACGGTGATCTTCTCGACGACCGACACGTCCTACCACGGCCACCCGCACCCGCTCACCGCCCCGCAGGGCATGACGCGCAAGTCGGTCTCCCTCTATTACTACACGGCCGGCCGCCCGGACTCGGAACGCTCCGCCCCGCACGACACGATCTTCCACGAGACCCGCTCGTGATGGACAATCACTCCATGCGTCGCCTCGCCGCAGTCTCCGCTCTGCTCCTCGCCGTCATCGCCTGCCGCCAGGAGTCGACGCAGAACGCACTCCCGCCGCCACGCCTCCAGACGACGAACACGGCCCCCGATCCCGCCGATCTCCGCGGCAAGATGGTGCAGGAGGTGCTGGCCTTCGACCGCTCCCGCATCATCGAACGCTCGTCGATGAGCAAGCCGTCGTACACGTCGGGTGAGCCAATCGCTTTCACGATGTGGCTCCGCGAATCGCCGGAAGGCCTGCAAACCCGCGCCGAGTGGCTGGACGCGAACGGCAAGAAGATCCACGAGGAGCTCCGCCCGATGAAAGGGGAAAAGGTCGTCACTTTCACCCTGACGCAAAAACTCCCCCCAGGCCACTACCGAGTCGCCGGCTACTGGGGCGGCAACCAAGCCGCCGACCACGAATTCGACGTCAAATAGGCGACAGGGAAGACGACCAGGGGCCTCCGGCGGGCGGCCACGGGCGCCGCAGCGCTTGTGGGCCAAGCGGCAGTCGACCCTACTCACTAACGTGTTGATCGCGCCGCCGTGCGCTGAGCCTGAGGCCAACCAGCGCCGCGGGCCCTGCCCGCCCGCCGGAGGCCTCTCGTTCGTCTCCCTGTCGCCTAGTTCTGCGTCGGGTCGGTGGATTTGCGGTAGGGGCCGAGGAAGCGGAGGCTTTCGATGCGGTTCTGGAGCTCGGCGCCGACCCTTTCCGCACGTTTCACCACGTCGTGGATCTCGAGGAGCGACTGCTTCTCCTCGATATTGATGTTCAGCGACATGATCAGTGCGTTCGCCAGCGAGTCCAGGTTCACTGTTTCGATCTCCGGGACCGCGGTCTGATCCGGGAGATACGTCAGGTACTGCCGTGAGAGGTCGGCCAGCCACTCCCGTTGCGCGTACGATTCTTCGAGGGCGCGGGGTGCTTCCGGTTCCGCGGTCACGCGGGCTGTGCGGTAGGGGACGCTCGTCACCTCGCCGACGATGCGGACGCGAACGTCGCCGCGGACCAGGATGTTGTAGCGCCCTTCGTCCAGCGGGACCGCTTGCTCGATCGTCGCCAGCGTGCCGAACTCGAACAGCGGAGGGGCGCCAAAATAGTCGGCTTCCCAGCCGGGGCGGAGCAGCACGATGCCGAAGCGCTGATCCGTTTCCAGCGCGTCCTTGATGAGCTGCCGGTAGCGCGGCTCGAACACGTGGAGCGGCAGCCGCGTATGCGGAAAGAACACGATGTTCGGCAGCGGGAACAGCGGCAGCAGGAACTCTCCCTCGGGCCACGCCATGACGGACAGACTCTACGTCAGAACGTCCGTCCCGCCAACGGTTGGCTGGACCGTCTGGTTCAGGACGAGAACCGCTGATACGCCGCCGAGATCTCGCCCGCCAGCGTCAGGTCGTGCTCGCTGATCCCGGCTACGTCGTGCGTCGACAGGCGGATCGTCACCCGGTTGTAGACGTTGCTCCAGTCCGGATGATGGTTCATCCGCTCGGCGGCGAACGCCACGGAAGTCATGAAGCTGAATGCGTCGGCGAAAGTGCCGAAACGCAGCTCGCGGTGCAGCGCCCCGTCGCGCAACTCCCATCCCGGCAGCGGCGCCATCCGGCTGCGTACCTCGTCATCATTCAGGCGAACCACATCGGCCATCGGCATCAACCTCTCTGGATGATCTTAGCCGCTTTGCGGCGCGAACCACTGATCCGCGAGACGGGCCACCGATTCGCGGGTGGCGCGGGTGCGGCGGAGGAGGAAGCGCCCGATGGCGCGGCTGCGTACGGAGGCCAGGGCGACGTCGAGGAGGCGGGGGCGGGAGAGGAGGCGGGCGACGCGGCGGCTCCAGGCGATGCGGGAGCCGAACAACGTCTGGTGGCGTGCGCGGTACTCGCGTTCGATGCGTCGTCGGTCGTCCGGCTTTTCGAGCAGGCGGACGAGCGACGGGGCCACGAGGAGCGCCGACTGGATGGCCATGGCCATGCCGTTGCCTGTGAGCGGATCGATGATGCCGGAGGCGTCGCCGATCATGAAGATGCCCCCTTCCACGGGAGAACGGGCGCGGAAGATCACCGGCTCGGACGACAGCCAGTTCGGCTGCGCCGGCACGTGGCGGCTGTACAGCTCTTCGAGGCGTGGCTCTTCGCTCCGGATCGTTTCGACGAACGCATCCCAGCGCCCTTTGTGGCCCGAGAGGCGGCTGCCGTGGACCAGACCGCAGATGTTCGTCAGACCGTCTTCGATGGCGTTCACGCCGAGGTAGCCGTCGCGGAACGAGAAGAGCTCGATGGCTTCGGGTTGCGAGGCGGCGAAGTAGTGGCGCTTGAAGCCGAAGTTGCGATGCGAGCGGTCGCGGACGAACCCGCGGCCGAGCTCCGCGTCGAAGCGTCCCCACCGTCCCCACGCACCGGCGATCGCTCTCGCGCGAAACGTTCGCCGCTCGTCGCCGCGGCGAAGCTCGAGCGTGCCGGAGGCGATCTTCTCCGCGGTCCAGCCGGCGAAGTTCTGCGCCCCGGCGGTGATGGCGGCGCGGAACAGCAGGTCGTCCAGCGTCATCCGCGAGATGCCGCGGGCGACGTCGGGAAAGTCGAACGTCAGTGTGCGTTTCGAGCCGATCACGCGGCAGAGGGCGATACGGGGGGCGCCACGTTCATCGACGTCGTGCAGCACGCCGAGACGTTCGAGGATCGGGAGCGCGTCGTACGAGAGGAATTCGCCGCACAGCTTGTCGCGGGGGAAGGTGTCGCGGTCGATCAGCGCGACGGAGATGCCGCGTTGTGCCAGCAGGGCGGCCAGCGTCGAGCCGGCCGGACCGCCGCCGACGACCGCCACATCTACTTCGTCTTCCACAAGAGGATCCCGAACCGGAAGGGCCACAGCCTCACCACTGACGCACGAGCCGCGCCCGCTCGTGTGGCCACCTCGCGCGCTTCGTCCACCGTGTAGCCGCGCAGGACGGACGCGGGAGCGTCGAAGCGGGTGATGCGGCCGACGAGGCGGAGGATTGAGAGCAGCCGCACGACGAGGAGGGGCACGTAGTGGCGGCGGCTGTCGTTGACCGCCACGCCGAGGCGGGCGATGCGGAGGGCATCGCGCAGGATCTGCACGTTTTCATCGGGGGAGAAGTGATGGAAAAAGTGCGCCGAGGTGACGGCGTCCACGGAACCGTCGCGGAACGGCAGGTGGTGCGCGTCGCCGACCACGCGATGGGTGCGCGAGCCCTCGCGCTGGTAGAGCAGGTGATCGATCTTGAAGTCCAGGCCGATACGGAGGTGGTTGCCGGACAGCGCGTCGAGGTTATCGCAGGTGCCGGCGCCGACGTCGACGATGCGCAGGCGCGTGGCCTTCTGGTCGAGAAGGCGGAGCATCCGCGCGTAGATCGCGATCCCGCCGAGCCACCGATTGATGCGCCGGAGGTCGCGCAGGGAGCGCTCCATGTCCGGGCGGGGGGCGTCGTGCTCGTCGAGGAGCTCTTCGGTATCGATCCTGTTTGGTGTCAGCACGTTCACGAGTGTAGCCCGAGGGGACCTATGGGACGCATGGGACCTATGGCACCTATTTGGGACTTCACCGATGGCGGCGGGATTCTCGGTTGGTCGAGCCCGGATTCTCGGTTCACGCCCCGAGATTTGGTTGACCGGCTTGTGTCACCGGGGGCTCTGCTTCTCCCGTACGATGGACACACGGCCTGACCATGAAAAAGCTCACCCTCGGCGTCCTTGTGTTCCTCCTGGCAGGGGCCGAGGCTTGGGCGTGCGTGACGATCGGGTTACAGCCCGGCGATCGTGTCGAGAACGTCCCCGTCTACTCCGGGAACCGCCGCTTCGCCGCCGTCGTGCGGCAGTTCGATGTGCCGGATTTTCGGAGTGCCGAGTACTCCGGGGACGTCGATGTCTTCAGCGTCGACAGCCGTCCGCTCGTGACGGCGCTGTACGACATGAGCGGACCGCGTCCCAGACGTATCGGGGAGCTGGCGCTCGACAGGTCGGTGCGGGACACGCGAGTGCTCGTGGCCGACTCCGGCCGCTACGTCGTGACTGTCCGCTTTTTCGGTGGCATCTCCAGCAACTGTGAGAGCCCGGCGACCGAGGCGACGGATCCGGTCATCGCCATTTACGCGCGCGGCGGGCGAATCGCTTCCATCACGCTTGCTGACCTCCTCACGCCCGAGGACGTCGAGCGCCTGTCGTTTGCTTCCGAACGCGCGAGAGCGCGCTTTGTCCTGAGGCAGGAGAGTGACGGTCGTGAAGTCGTCGTGGTGACGATCCCGATCGGCCGGCCGGGCTCGCCGGAGAAGGAGCGCCGCATCGACCTTGCGACGGGCGCCATGCTGGACGAGAAGCGGCCGCTCTACACGGAGCCGCGCGTGTTCGTCACGGAGTCCGGCACGAAGCATCGGGATTATCCGTCTCCAGCCGCTGATTGTGCGGGAGGGTGGGCCCTCGATGAGGCCGTGCGCGTCGACTCGACCCGCTTGCTCGCCGAGGCCGTGCACCGCCCGCTGCCCTCTTTTCCGCGGGTGGCTAAACTTGCTCGTATTCGAGGCCTTGTTTACGCGGAGATCCTCGTGTCCGAGACTGGCGACGTCCTCTGCGCCCGCACGACCCATCTGCCTTTTGGCCTGGCTCCCGCGTCCCAGGAGGCCGTGCGGCAGTGGAAGTTCAGGCCTTTCGTGCAGGACGGCCGCGCGGTCAAAGCGATCGGCGAAGTGCTCTTCCACTTCGAAGATCTCGACGACGAGACTTGGCAGGCACTGCAGCGCGGCCAGTAGCGCGGGTGCCCGTACATCACGGCGCGTGGCGCGTGGCCGGGCTGGTGAGCGAGGGAGCGGCTGGAGGCAGCGCGTCGATAGCGAAGGGGGCGGAGACGCGCTGGGCGAGCGGCAGTTCCTCGCCGAATGCGGGTGGCCTCCCGTCTGGTGACGTGAGGACGCCGTACCAGACAGCCCGGTACGTCCCGGGGCCGAGTTTCCGCTCAGTCCTTCGCGACGAAACGACGGCGTCGACGCCCGAGGCGGCGGTGATCGTCTGTACGTGAGTGCCAGCCGGCTGGATGACGATCGGCGCGGACGCGCAGCCGTTCGTTTCCGCCGCCCACGCGTCCACCCACGTGCCGCCTTTGAGGCGCTGCAGGCCGAGCGAGAGCGCGCCGTTGCAGTTGCGGATGTACACGGGTCTGTCGGCTGGCGCGTGGAACGTCGTGACGATCGTGACCTCCGGCCCGAACCGTCCTTCCTGCAGTGCATAGCGCGTGCGGTCCGTCCGCACCGGCGCCTCGACGGGACGTGCTTCGGGAGTCGCCGTCGGCGTTGCGGGCCTGGCTGCCGGTTTCTCTGCTTCCGTGCAGCCGGTCACGACGGTCAGCACGACTAGGAGGATCGTTCCAAGCCGGATCACACCCGACTCCGTGCAAGCGATGAACCGCCACTGCCGTTGGGGGCAGGGACGAACAGATCTCGGAGTGCGGTGGCCAACAGCCACCGCTCTGGTACACGTATAAAGAGCGGTGGCTTCGGAAGCCACCGCTCTCCGAGATCGCTGCATAGCCGCTGACGACCGCCGCGGGCGCGGCGTTAGGCGTCGTTCTTCTTGAAAGCCGCGGCGTAGCGCTTCGACTCCTCGGGGCTTTCCGAGACCTTTCGGATGGCCTGCTCGAACGAGCGTTCGTCGAGTCCCTTGGCCGAGAGGAGCTTCTGGGCGTCGGACGGCTTGGCTTTGATCTTCGCGCCCAGCTCGCCCAGTTCTTCCGGAGTGAGGGTGGACTGCGTGGTGCTGCCGCTGGCAACGGTCGTTTCCGAGGTGGCCACCGGACTTCCGTCAGACGTCGTCGTCGCCGTGTCCTTCTTGCAGCCGAAAGTGAGCGTGAGGCTGAGCGCCGCAATGGCGAGGGCTGTCGTGCGAATCATGATCATCCTTTTCCGTGGCCTTTGCCGCCACCTTTGTTGCCTGGGTTGCCGCCGCCGGAACCCTTGTTACCCGACTTGCCGTTGCCGTTGCCGTTGCCGTTGCCGGCGTTGCCGTGGGTCGCTTTGCCACTGTTGCCGTGGCCTTGGGGGCGCACCTTTTCGACGCGTTCCGGCTTGGGGACGGCGATCACGCGAGCCGGTGCGGGCGTCACGCGAGCCTCTTTCCTGTCGCGGCCGCGGTCACCGCGTACCTTCTCCGCTTTCGGAGCGCGCTGGGGCCGTTCCGCCGGCGCCACGGTGCGCTCCACGCGTGCGGTACGCGCCTTCGGCTCCCGGTGAGCCGCGCCATGTACCACCTCGGCTCCGGTCTGAAACCCGAGCTGCTTCTTGAGCTGGCCCGGAGGCCCGCCGTGCGGATGCTGGCGCACTTCGGCGGTGCGTGTCACCACCACCGGCGGCACGAGCTCCCGCTCGAAGAACTCGGTCGAAGCCGGACGGAAGGCGATACGCGTCTCCGCCGGATAGTAGGTGCGCAATTCGGTGGCGAGCACCGGCACGAGCGCCGGGCCGGTAATGCCGTTCGTGGTCTGGGTGCGGACGAAGGTCATGAACGGCGTCCCTCCGTCGATCACCAGCGCGGCGGGTGCGAAGCGTACCACCTCCACCATCTGCACCGGCGGCACGTTGGCCTGGTTCAGCATGGCGACGAGGTTCGCCAGCTCGAGCTGCGGCACACCGCTGATCTCCGATACGGCCGCGACGGCGAGCGGGAGGGCGATGAGTGCGAGCGGGTCGACGGTCGCGGGCTGATAAGAGGCGACGCGGGTCACGACATACGAGGGGATGTAATCGTCCTCGACCACGATCGTCGTGGCCGCCGAGTCGTGGAGCGCGGGCTCCGGCTGGAACTCGTAACGCGTCTGCAGTCGGTCCACCATCGAGTCGGCCAGCGCCTCGCCGCGAATGCCGTCGGCGCTGCGTTCCTGGACGTAAGCGACGAACGGCTGATCCTCGCTCGGGTCGACGAGCGCCACGGGCGTATAACGGATGACTTCGACGAACTGTGTGGCCGGCACGTTGGCCTGATTCATCGCAATGACGAGGTCGGTCAGATCCGAGGCCGGCACGCCTGCGATGTCCGCCACCGCGGCCACGGCCAGCGGCATGGCGATCGTCGCCAGCAGCTCCTTGGTATCGAGCGCGGACGCCGGCAAGGCCAGCAGCGCTCCGATCAGTAAAACCAGAGTGAACTTCTTCATGGAGTACTCCTGCCCGGTTACCCTGCAACAGCAGAGCCACTCTGTTCCTAATAACAAGGAGGCGGCCGCTCGAGGCTGGTTCGGAATCATGGAGTGCGGTGGCTGTTCGCCATGGCTCTCCGAAGATGGCTTTGTGGCGCATTCACGGTCGCTTCACGAACGCCAGGTTGCGGATCCTTTCGTCGCCGTTGACGACGAAGCCCGTCACCCGTCCTGTGGCGTCACGCCGGAAGGCGACGGAGCCAAAGTAAAAGTCGACCGCGGAGCTCCACTCGTCGCGCCATTGCCAGGTGAGCGGGATCGTGCCGCGGCGGCGGTGCTGGAGCTCGAGTGCGCCGTCCTTCTTAACGACGCGGTACGAGGTGCCGAGCTCCTCGCTATCGTAGTCCCCGGCGTAATCGGCCAGCCGCGCCGGGGGGCGCGCATCCTCCTCGGTCGCTCGCGACCAGCGACGTCCGCGGTACGTCACGGCGCTGACCGTCCCTGCGGCGTCGCGGTCGAAGAGCATCGACTCCGACGTGTCTTCGTGCTCGATCGAGAACTCCCGCTCCGACTGCTGCGCCAGCGGCACGCTGCCTTCGCCCGGCACGTTCGCCGTCAAGGCGCCGCCGTTCAAGCGAACGCGCAGGAACGAGTCGGCGCCGGCGCGGTAAAGGCCCGCGTAGCCATTCAGCGGGGGAGGCAACGCCCGCGCCGCCTCGGGGGCGGACGGGGCGGAAGGCGCCACCGGAGGAAAATCATCTTCCAGATAGAGGTCGGTGATGCGGATGACGGCACTCTGCGCATCGGCGATGCTCTCGTCACCATTGGCGAAGACGACCACGCCATAGCGCTGGTCGGGGAACCAGGCGTCGAACGTATTGAACGACGCCCACCGCCCCGCGCTCGTCACCATGCGCAGCCCGCGATAGTTTCCCACCGTGACGCCGAAGGCGTACTTGCTCGTGGTGCCGTCGTTGAGCGTGCCGGGCGTCCGTGTCAGGGCCATGGCCGCGGGGCCACCGACCGTGGCCTGATCCATGTTGATGAGCCAGCGGGCGAAGTCGTCCACCGTGCTGAAGACGGAGCTCGAGCCGAGACCGGTGACGTTGTTGACGGAGGTGCGGTAGGTGCCGTTCGGGCCGCGCGCGTAGCCGTAGGCGCGGTTCGGAATGACCTCGCGATAGTCGTCGCGCACGCGCGTGTTCGTCATGCCGAGGGGACCGAAGAGCTGCTCCTGCATCCAGACGCGCAGCGGACGGCCGGTCACCCGTTGAATGACGTCGGCGAGGACGTTGTAGCCGGTGTTCGAATAGCGGTACCGGTCGCCGGGCTCGAAGTTCAGCGTCCGCTGGGCATACGCCATCTTCAGGAGCTGATGGAACGTGATGCGGTCATCCGTCGGATGCCAGCCGGCGATGGAGAGGATGCCCCAGTCGCGCAGTCCACTCGTGTGGTGGAGCAGGTGATCGATGGTGACGGGCCGCGCGCCGAACGCCGGAAACTCCGGGACGTACTTGCGGACGTCGTCCGTCAGGGCGAGCTTGCCGTCCTGCACGAGCATGGCGATGGCCATCCCGGTGAACTGCTTCGCCAGCGACGCGGTATCGAACACCGTCGACGGCGTGATCGGCACGTTGTGCTCGATGCTGGCCAGCCCGTAACCGCGGCGAAGAATCACCTTTCCATCGCGCACGACTGCCACCGCCAGGCCGGGCGACGGCGCACGGTTCAGCTCCGCGAACATCGCGTCGACCTTGCGCGCGCGAGGATCGTCCACCTCCTGTGCCAGCACGACCGAAACGCACAGGAGCACCGCGAACAAAGACACCACACGAGCAAGTCTCATGTCGCATAGACGCTCATCCGGCGAATCGGTTCAAGAGAAGTCACGCTCCGCTACGAGTTCGGGCTCGTGCCGAACACGAACACCGCGTCGCCCGTGTCGTTTCGCACCTCGGAGGCATACCCGTAGACGCGCAGCCCCTCGTCGCTGCTCATGCCGATCGAGATGCCCGCGCGCGGCGTGATGCCGAAGGCAGTGAAGATGTCGTTGATCTGCACGTACTGGTGCGGACCGACGTTGTCGGTGCGCGAGTGGATGATGTTCGCGTTCTCGTCGCGGATGACCGTCGTGACGGTCGTGGCGGTGTCGTTCGGGTTGGCCACGCCGATGTTCACGCGGTTGCCGTTGATGCCGGACAGGCCGTGCATGAAGGCCTGCCGGTTCAGGTAGACCTGCCCGATGCCCTGGACCGACTGGCCGAACTCGCCGGCGGCATTGCCGCGGTTGTAGATACGCGCGCGGGCCAGGATCGTGCCGGGTGCGACGATTTCGAGCACGCCGGCGGCGCTGGAGAGTCCATACGTGTTCAGGACGATGTCGCTGAGCGTGACGTTGGAGAAGGGCTGCAGGGTCACGGTGCGCGTCTGTAAGCCGCTGCCCTGCACATAGAAGCGCAGCGTCACGACCTGCACGGGACTGAACGGATTGGCGATGAAAACGTCAGTGCGCCATTGCGTGCTGTTCGCACCGGCGAAGCGGCCAATCACCGGGATCACGACGATCTCGCTGCCAAGGTTGATCGGAAAGGCCGGGATAGCCACGGCCAGCAGCAGGAGCACCAGGAGGATTGTTCGCATGGGCGATTGTACGCGCATGCGCAGCGCAGCCCGGAAATCGCAATCCGAGATCCGCCGCTAAACCCGCTCCGCGACGCGCAGCAGCTCCTCGGCCATCACCTTCGGCGGATCGGCGGGGACGAGCGTGCGGATGCGGGTGGCGGCGGCGTCGCCGATGGCGCGCCATTCGTCGCGGCGCTGCCAGGCGCGTTCCATCGCCTCGTCGAGCGCGTCTTCCGAGGCGGCGGAGGCCACGAAGCCGGTGATTTCGTCCTCGACGATCTCCGCGTTGCCGGCGACGTTCGTCACGATCGGGACGCGGCCGCTCAGCATCGCCTCGACGACGACCAGCGGGAGACCTTCGTAACGCGTCGGGAGGATCAGGGCATGGTGATCGTTCCAGATCGCGGCGACGTCCCGTACGAAGCCGGCGAACGAGACGCTCGTGAGCCCCGCCCGTCGCGCCATCTCTTCCAGTCCGATCTTCTGTTCGCCGGTGCCGTAGAACGTGACGGTCAGCGGACGGTTCCGCCAGTGCTCGCGTGAGAGCACGCGCAGGAGCATGTCCTGTCCCTTTTCCATCGGGTAGAGCCGGCCGATGCAGGCGAGCCGTATGCCGTCGCGCTGGTCCGGCCAGTCGGTCCGCCGCTCCCATGGGACGAGAAACGGATTGCGCACGACGATCCCATGAGGCAGATCGACGCCGAACTGTTCCTCGGTGAGACGGCGATTGTGCTCGGAGACGAAGAAGCAGGCCAGCGCCGCCTCATACGCCAGCCGCATCCGCTCGCGCCGCGAGTCCGCCGGCCAGTAGATGTCGGCGGCTTTCTGGACGATCAGGACATACGGCAGCTTCAGGCGACGGCAAACGTCGGCCAGATAGACGCCGTCGTGATTGCCGCCCTGTGAAATGACGATGAGGTCGGGACGCTTCGACCATCGCAGGCCGAGCCGCAGCCGCGAGATCTGCACCGTGTGCGTCCCGGGAAGGGAGAGGAACGCGATCAGCGAAAAAAGGCGGCGCGGAAAGAGACGTCCGCCGGCGAGATCGTTGATCTGGCAGCCCAGCTCGCGCAGACGGCGCATGCGGGGCTCGTCCGGATGCGTGCCGCGCTTGTAGACGCTCACCGTGTGGCCGGCGGCGGCGACTTCGGCCGCGGCCGCGCTCCACAGCTCTTCACTGCCGCCCCAGGTGGGATTGCTGCTGATGAATACGATATTGAATCGTCGCGAGGGTCCTCGGGGATCAGGGGTCAAAAAGGGAATTATACCGATCCCATCAGCGCAGCTCAGGTAGGTTTCGGCTGCTGTATCCTCCGGCTCATCAAACGACCTTTCGCCGAAACCGTGCGCGCCGGGGAA
>DASWMP010000291.1:0-9551 GCA_036399695.1 Thermoanaerobaculia bacterium
GACACTCCTGTCTGTCCGCGCCCGCAGGCGCCGGTTCATCGACGGCAGAACCAAGGGAGTAGATCGAGGCGCACCGTTTTGAGACACCCTCCGAAAGCCACCGCTCTGCTCTACGTGTACAAGAGCGGTGGCGTGCGCCACCGCACTCCAAGATTGCGTCAGGGGCCGGTGACGATGAGGCGCACGGTGCGCGTCTCCGCGTTCACGGTGGCCACGTTGCTGGGCGTACCGAGCACGTTGATCGTGTAGGTGTTGCTCCCGGCCGGCGGCGTGTCCACCCAGTTGAAGGGGATCACGTAGCGGATGTTGCCGGTCGTGCCTTCGCGGCGGCGGAGGCGGAACGTCTCCAGCGCGACGCCGTTGCGGCGGATGCGGATCCGGGAGTCGAGCACGCCCGGCGTGGCCGTGACGTCGATCTCGAGCTCCACGACCCCGTCGATGCCCACCTGCTGCCCTGCGACGGTCGTCGCGCTGAGCGTGAGCACGGTCGTCTCGATGCCGGATGGGATGGCCATGGTGGTGTTGCTGTTGGCGAAGAGCAGAGTGCCGGCCGCGCCGGTAGCACCGGTCGGACCTGTTGCGCCGGTCGCACCGGTGGGACCGACCGGTCCGGCGTCGCCCGTAGCGCCTGTGGCGCCGGTATTACCCGTGGGGCCGGTAGCTCCCGTGGCTCCCGCGGCTCCTGTATCGCCCGTAGCTCCCGTAGCTCCCGTAGCTCCCGCAGCGCCGGTATCTCCCGTGGCACCCGTAGCGCCGATAGCCCCGGTGAGACCCGTCGCTCCCGTGGCGCCGGCTGGACCGGTTGCTCCTGTTACGCCTGCCGCGCCAGTCGCTCCCGTAGCTCCCGTGGCTCCCGCCGCACCCGTAAGACCTGTAGCACCCGTGGCGCCCGTGGTACCGGCAGCGCCCGTGGCGCCTGTGGCGCCTGTGGCGCCGGTAACACCGGCTGCGCCAGTCGCACCGGTTGCCCCCGTCGCTCCTACAGCTCCCGTTGCTCCCATTGCTCCCGTTGCCCCGGCCGCACCCGCTTCACCGGTCGCGCCCGTCGCGCCGGTCGCGCCAATCGCTCCGGTAGCACCCGTAGCACCGGTCGCTCCCGTCGCGCCAGCCGGGCCCGGCTCCCCTATCGGTCCCGGGTCCCCCATCGGACCCATCGGCCCGGTCGGACCCATCGGTCCTTCGACGCCTTCCAGTGCGTCGAACGCCATCTCAAACCCGGACGCGTCCTGGCTCTGGTTCGCGATCTGCGAGCCCGTGACGATCACTTCCCCATTCCCACCGATCACCGAGAGCTGCGCCGTGCCTCCGACGAGGACGCCCGGCGCGACCAGGCCGGCTACCGACAGCGTCCGCGGCTCGCGAGCCTGAAGCGTCAACTCCTGCTGCGCGCGCGTCACGCCATCCGCGTCATTGAAGAGGATGCGCACCGTTGCCGCCTGCCCCGCCGTCTCCACGAGGAAGAGGTTGTACCGAAAGTCGGCGTCCACGGTGACGCCCTGCAGCGTCGTCGACTCATCCGCGCCTACCGCGAGGCTCACCGGAATCCCGGTTGCGAACAACCCCTGCGAAGCCGCTTCGCTCGCGCCGGCAGGCAGGTTATAGATGCGCGACGCGGCCAGGAACGGCTCGTCGGCCCGCAGCCGCACCGCCCCGACCACCCCGGAGATACCGAACAGCGTCTCCGCCGCATTCGTGAATTCGCGCGTCGCGTGCGGCGGCAACGTGCGCGTCACCGTCAGCGGCGCCGGATTCGCCTGTGCCGGACGAAGGAACTGCAGTTCTACCGTCAGCGGCGCGCCGTTCGGGTTCGTCAGCCAGATCGTCGTATAGAACTGGCTCCCGCCGACCCCCTCCACCCGTCCGACGGAAGGAAGCACCAGGTCCTTTCCTCCGAACCCGGCCAGCGAGACCAGCGGCGAACAGACGAGCAGCAGAGAGAGCAGCACCCGTAAAGCCATACGCATGAGCGCATGCTACGAGAGGTTCGGTCCAGGAGAGGACGGCCTGAAGGAAGAAAGGCCGGGAATGTCGAATGTTGAATGTTCAACATTCAACATTTCTCTCCCCCGCCCTCACGCCACCTTCAGCAACCGCCGCAGCTTCTCGACCAGCTCGCCTGCCTGGAACGGCTTCACCAGGTACTCCTCGGCGCCGAGGGCGGCGGCGCGGCGGCGGTCTTCTTCGCTCGACTCGGTCGAGATCACCATGATCGGGATCGAGCGGTAGACCGGGTGGTTCTTCAGGAAGCTGACGAGCTCCAGCCCGTTGATGTCGGGCATGTTGATGTCCGTCAGGATCGCATCGAAACGGTGATGCGGGAGCGTCTTGAGGGCTTCGAAACCGCTGGCCGCCTCGACGATCTCGAGGTCGTAGCTTTCCGTTCCCCCTTCGATGACCGTCGTCAGATACGCACGCATCGACGAGGAGTCTTCGACCACCAGAATCTTCATTGTTCCCTTTTACCGGCGCCCTGCTTTTTCCGACGCGAAGACCGCGTTCCCGAAGGCGTAACCGGCTTGTGAGAGGAAGATCTCGAGACCGGTCATGCTGTCGATGGGAGCCCGATGTTCGGCGTTGTCGCCGTACAGGATACCAATCGTACGGTTCGCGTGCATGATCGGGAGTGCAACGACTTCCGTCGGGAGCAGCTCGCCGAGGCGGCGGATCAGCTCCACGTTGGCCTCCGTACGGCGCATTTTGCCTCGGTGCGCCTCCCCGCTCGCCACCACGTCCGCCAGGATCGACGGCACGTCGCGGGCGATCTTCAGTTTCCGGACGCGGGCGTCCATCTCCTCGTCTTCCGTCCCGGTGACGCCGAACCCGCCCAGCCCCACGAAGCCATTTTCGCCGGCCATGAAGAGCACGCCCCGCTCGAGATACTCGGCCGAGAGGCGGAGGATCGTCGCCGAGACCTGGTTGATGTCGTTCGGGTTCGACAGCTCGTTGATGAGCTGCTTGAGGACGGTGAACGAGCGGTCGAGCGTCTCCTTGGTCGCCAGCTCGTAGAACTTCTTCCCGGCCTCCACGCCGCCGCCGGTGATCTGCTCCCACTGCTGGAAGGAGCGCTCGGCGAAGAGCACCAGCTCGTCGGCGAACAGCGCCAGCTCCTCCTCGACGAGTCCCGGCTGCATGCGCGCCGGTGAAGGCTTCGTCAGATAGAGGTCCGCGCCCCCCCTGAGCAGGTCGTGCCGCCGCCTCAGATCGGCCTCGGCATCGACCAGCACCACCGGCAGCCGCGGATTCTTCCGCTTGAGCTGCTGCATCAGGCGCACGGAAGCGTCGTCCGGCGTGAGCTCGAGGAACGTGACGAAGAAGCTGTTCGAGCGGAACAGGTCGGTCATCGACGAGCGGACGTCGTCGAGCGAGCCGTACTGGAAGATCTTGACGTTGTGCTTCGTGAAGGCGCGCCGGGCGGCGACGCGGACGAGCGGATTGCGCTCGAACAGCACCACGTTCCGGAACAGCGCCTCGGGCGACTCCACTTCGAACAGCCCGCCCGCCACCTTGAACTGCCCGGCAGCCGGCGACGTGCGTGCCGGCGCTTCGGACGGGGCCGGAGCGGGCGGCAGGTCGTCCGTCGCGAACGGCAGCTCCTCGATCGGCGTGAAGGCACGCTCTTCCCGTTGCGGAAAGGGAACGACGTTGTCGGACTCGGCGACAGGCGCCGGAGCCGGGACCGGCATGGGCGCAGGTGCAGGTGCGATTGGCGGTGCGGGTACGGGTGCGGGTGCCGGTTCCGGGGCAGGTGCAGGCGCCGGCCGCGAGGGCTCCAGCGGCTGCCCCAGCCCGAGGTTGAGCGAGGCAGGCGTCGCCTCCGCCGGACCGGAGCCGCGCAGCAGCGCCTTCCCGACCTTCAGCGACTCCTCGAGACCGCGCAGCGGCTTGAGCTTCTCCCCGTCACCCGCGCCGAGGATGCGCTGCGGAGCGAAGCCGCCCTCCTTGAAGAGATGCTCCGACTCGTACTCGATGTCGAGGGCGTTCATCGTCTCGCTGAGGATGAAGTTGAACTCCCCCTCTTTGCTGTCCAGCAGCGGCGTGACGACCGACAGAATCCGGTGGCGGATGGCCTCGGAGAGATCGTCCTTCGAGAGGAGATTCATCTCCATCACGGCCGTCCCGTACGGGATGCCGCTCTCCTCCATCTGCCGCAGCAGCTTCGCGCTCGACGCCGGGATCTGCCCCGTGAGCTCCAGGAAGCCGACCAGATCCGGATGCTCCGGGGCCGAAGCGTTGACCACCAGCCCCCCGCGGAACAGCACCGTATGCCGCCCCCGGTCGTCGATGATCTCCAGCACGCCGGTACGCCGCGAGAGATAGACGATCTGGATGATGTCGGTAAGGGACAGGTCTTCGAGGCGTCCGAGCAAACTCATCGCGTCGCGCGATTGTAGCTGACGCGAGTTGCCGGTGGCCCGGGAGAGTGGTCGGGGGGGCCGGGAGTGTTGTCGGTTTTTGGTTTTCGGTTTTGGGTTTGGGTGGCTGCGTCGTTACCAACAACCAAAAACCAAAAACCCAAAACTACCCACCGACCACCGACCACCGACCACGGCCTCTCACTCGCCCAAATGATGCTTCTTCAAAATCCCGTCGAGGATGCCGTTGATGAACTGGGAGGACTTCTGGGTCCCGTACTTTTTGGCGATCTCGATGGCCTCGTCGATGATGACGAGCTTCGGGGTGTCGGACTCGTGGAGGAACTCGTAGACGGACATGCGGATGATGTTGCGGTCGACGCAGGCCATCCGGGAGAGGCGCCAGTTCTCGGCCTGGCTCTGGATCATGTCGTCGAGGTCCGTCATGTGCGCGATCGTGCCGTTGAAGATCTTCACGGCGAACTCGCGCGTGTTCGGTTTCGACTTCTGCAGCTCTTCGAACGTGCCGATGATCATCTCGGGCTTGTTCCCCGACATGTCGTACTGGAAGAGCATCTGGAGAGCTAATTCGCGAGCCTTGCGACGGGCGCCCATCTATCTCTCCTCCGTGCGAAGGGCACGCCATAAATTGGCCATCTCGATGGCGGCGAGCGCGGCTTCCCAGCCCTTGTTGGCGGTGCCGGGAGACGAGCGCGCCACGGCCTGCTCGTGCGTGTTGCAGGTAATGACGCCGAACACGAGCGGGTAGCGCCACTCGACGGCAATGCGCGAGAGCTCGTTCGTCACCTGCGCGGAGATGAAATCGAAGTGCGGCGTGTCGCCGCGGATGAGACAACCGAGCGTGACGATGGCGTCGCAGTCACCGGCTGATACGAGCTTCGCCGCGAGTGTCGGAATCTCGAAGGCACCGGGCACGCGATACACCGAAAGCCTCTCTTCATGCGCGCCGTGACGTCGCAGACACTCCAGGGCTCCGGAGAGAAGCCCGCCGACGATCTCGTCGTTGAATCGGCTTGCGACGATTCCGACGCGGAGTCCTTCGGCATTCAAATCACCTTCGAAAGAACGGGGCATAGCGGCGGCGGAGTATAGCCCAGGTGCTGACCGAAACGATTCGAGTGACCCGCTACAACCATGGTTGAATTCGCGAAGCGTTTTGAGTGATCCGCAACACCCATGGACTCACGCGGAATCGATTTTCCGTGCCACGCTAAATCCATGGTTTAACAGGCGACACTTTTTTCGTGTCGATGAACGCGTAAACCGTGTCGGTTGTTAAACCATGGTTTAGCAGCACACGAAATGCGCATCGCTTGGCAAACCATGGTTTCGCCGTGAAACTCCAGATTGATTGCGCGTGAATCCATGGTTTTAGAAGGAGACGCCAAAAGCGTCAACGCACACTCGCGTTACTTCCCCGCGGCCGCTACGACCGGCGGCTTGTCCTGCGGCGGCTGCTGATCGCGCGCAAAGAACTCCAGCAGTCCCTCGTAGATGGCCTGGGCAAGCTCCTCGCGGTACTTCTGCGTCTGCATGAGCTCCCGGTCTTTGCGGTTGCCGAGGTTGCCGACCTCGAGGAGCAGGCGCGTGGGGATGAGGTTGTGGCGGATGATCGCCGGAACCCATTCCTTGCCGCCGCGCACGACGTTGTCACGCACCGGGTTGAAGGGGTGCACTTTCAGCGCGTTCCGGGTGAACGACGCGAGGACCGATTCCGCCAGGCCACGCGACAGACCTTCGGCCTCGAGTGCCGCGGCCCTGGAATGCGTCACGACCGGACGCTCGCGCACTTCGGCGTGCGCCAGGTAGATCTCCCCTTTCTTCTGATACGTCCCCTCCACGAACTGCTGGCCGGGGATGTACGCCATCGCGCCGCGGATCGACGGGTGCAGCGAATCGGCGTGAATGGAGAGGAAGACGACTTTCTCGCGCTGCGTACCGTTCTTCATGGCGCGGGCGAACATCGAGTTCGCCAGGTACCAGCGCAGGTTCACGCCGACGACGGCGTCCTCGAGCACGTACTTCGGCGTGGTCTGCACGTAATGGTCGTGGCGGTCGGCCAGCACGTCCTTGGCCGGGATGGAGAAGCCGCTCTTCTTCGACTTCGTGGTCATCGAGACCTTGGCGGCGCTGCGCGATTCGAGGAGCTTCCTGAGCCGGCAGGCGACGTCGTAGACGTACGTCGATTCGTAGACGCCTTCGTGCTCGGTGCCGACGTCGCGGCCGCCGTGGCCGGCATCGAGCACGACGACGACGCCGGTGAGACCGGCCGCCCGGGTACGGCGTCCGGCCCGCTGCGAGTCCCGCTTCGCTTCCTCACGCGCGACGCGCGCCGGGTCGTCCTGCGGCAGGTATTCGGGGAGCAGCAGCTCCATCGGGATCTTGACCGGATAGCCGACCGGCAGACGGGCCACGTCCTCGATGGCGTTGAATTTGACGATGCGGTCGAGGACGTCGCCGACGTCTTTCGAGTAGACGCGGCCGGTGAAGCGGATGGCCACGGAGGAGTAGAGCGCCTCCCCTTTCTGCAGTTTGTAGACGGCGTGGGGCTCGGCGTAGCGGACGTAGCTCAGCGAGGGAGGAGCCGCCGGGACGACCGGTTCTGCACTGCTTTCATCCGCTGACGCGCGCTGGATCTGATCGTCCGCGGGCTTCCGGGCTTCTGGCTGCCGAACCTCGGGTTGCCGAACCTCTGCTGCCGTCTTCGGTGCATTCTCTTTCTCCTCCACTTTCGTTGCCGGTCGAGCTTCCGGGCCACCGCCGAATGCGGCGGTGAGTAACGGTCGGGGAACGAGGATCACATCACCTTTGCGGGTCGAGAGTCCCTGAGTGGGATTGGCTTTGCGGATTGCGGTGTAGTTGGCGCCGTCGCCTGTGAACCACTCGGCGATCTTCCAGAGCGATTCCCCTTCGACGCCGCGCGCGCCGACGACGATGTGCTGCCACCCGTCGGCGGTGGCGCGGTCGATGGGAAAGAGGGTCTTGACGATGTCGCGCTGCAGCCCATGCCGCAGCAGCTCGTACGGCACACGCACCTGCTGCCCGGCCTTGAGCGCTTCGTCGGTCTGATTGTGTGCGGCGAGGTCTTCCCACTTCGCGGCGTCGCCGGTGACGCGCTTGGCCAGCCGGGTCCAGGCATCTCCGGCGTGGGCCGTGACCGTGACTTCGAGCTCGTAATCACGCGTCAGCGTAGCCCGCAGCTCCGGCGAGATCTGCGCCGCGGCAATGACATCCGTTTTTTTAGGGAGAGTCGCGGCGGGCAGCATGGCCGCAGGAAGGAATACCAGGAACAACCACACCCGCCACTTACACACTTGATAAGTGTAGCACCAGGGGGCAGCGTTGGATTGAGGATTGAGGATTGAGGATTGAGGATTGAGGATTGAGGAAGCTCCGCTGGTTTCCCCCTTCCTCAATCCTCAATCCTCAATCCTCAATCCACCTCCGGTGCCCGTTTCCAGTACCCCGTCTCGCCTTCGAAAAACGCGGCGGCGCGGAAGAGCGCCTTTTCGGCAAAGTGCGGGGCCATGAGCTGCAAGGATAAGGGCATGCCTTCGCGGTCGAAGCCCGAGGGGACGGCGATCGCGGGGATACCGACGAGGTTCGCGGGGGCGGTGAAGATGTCCGAGAGGTACATCGAGAGCGGATCGTCGGTCTTGGCGCCGATCCGGAACGCGGCCTCGGGCGTGGTGGGGGTCAGGAGGAAATCGTACTTGCCGAAGGCGCCGGCGAAATCGTGGCGCATGCGTGCCCGGACGCGCTGGGCGCGGCCGTAGTAGGCGTCGTAGTAGCCGGACGACAACGCGAACGTCCCGAGCATGATGCGGCGCTTGACCTCGTCGCCGAATCCTTCACCGCGCGATTCGGAGTAGACCTCGGCCAGCGTCTTCGCCTCGTCCGAGCGGTGCCCGTAACGGATGCCGTCGAACCGCGAGAGGTTCGCGCTGGCCTCGGCGTTGGCGACGATGTAGTAGACGGCGATGGCGTAGCCGATCGTCGGCACGCTCACCTCTTCGACGATGGCGCCGCCGCGGCGGAGCACGTCGAGGGCGGCGTCGAAGTTCTCGCGTACCTCCCCGCCGAGCTGGGCCACGGCCTCGCGGACGACGCCGAAGCGCAGCCCCTGCACTCCGGCTCGCAGGTCGGCCGCGTAGTCGTCGACCGGCTCGGTGCTCGACGTAGAGTCGAGGGGATCGTGGCCGGCGATGAGCTGCAGCACTTCGGCCGATTCGCGCACCGTCTTGGAGCAGATGCCGATCTGGTCGAGGCCCGAAGCGAAGGCGACGAGGCCTTTGCGGCTCACGCGGCCGTAGGTCGGCTTGAGGCCGACGATGCCGCAGAACGCTGCCGGCTGGCGCACGGAGCCGCCGGTCTCCGAGCCGAGCGCGATCGGGACCATGCGTGAGGCGACGGCCGCGGCGCTGCCGCCGGACGAGCCGCCGGGAACGCGTTCGAGATCCCAGGGATTGCGCGCCGTCCCGAAGGCGGAGTGCTCGGTGGACGAGCCCATGGCGAACTCGTCGAGATTGGCTTTGCCGACGATGGCCGCCCCGGCGCCGCGCAGCCGCGTCACGGCGGTGGCGTCGAACGGCGAGACGAACCGGCCGAGGATGCGCGACCCGCAGGTCGTCGGCATGTTCGTCGTGACGATGTTGTCCTTGATCGCCACCGGCATCCCCGCGCCTGCTTCTGCATCGACATGCAGCAACGCGTTGAGCTTCGGGTTCAGACGGCCGATGGCCTCCAGAGACGCCGCGGCGTACTCGGCCGGCGACGCCTGCTCGCGCGCCTCATGCCACGGCAGCTCCAGCAGCTCACTCACCGCCGATCACCTTCGGCACCACGAAGAACCCGTCCTGCCAGAGCGGCGCATTGGCCGCGACCTGATCGCGATCGAGGGAAGGCCGCGGCTCGTCTTCGCGCAACGTCGTCAGACGCACGTCCCGCTCCTCGAACCCGGTGACGTCGACCTCCCTGAGCTGGTCGATATACGACAGGATCTTCGTCATCTCAGCCGCCATCCGCTCGAGCTCGGCGGGGCCAAGCTCCAGATGCGCGAGCGCCGCAACGCGCGCGGCCTCGGTGGAGTCGATTTTCATGCGCGGAGTGTAGCAAGCGCCGTCATCTCGGAGTGCGGTGGCGCACGCCACCGCTCTGGTACGCGTATAAAAGAGCGGT
>DASWMP010000292.1:0-10683 GCA_036399695.1 Thermoanaerobaculia bacterium
CGGCAAGCTGCCGGCGGACCGGCCGGCAAGCTGCCGGCGCTCCGACGCTTGCGCTAATCGTCCTTGCGCATCGCCGCCGCCACGGCCAGCCCCAGGGCGGCCACGCCGAGGGCGGCCACGCCGAGCGTCAGATATTTCTTCTTCGGCGGGGCGTATTTGAACAGCGCCGGCCAGGCTTTCTCCGCGACGTAGTTGTCTCCCTTGCCGCGGAAGGCGTCCATGATCATCGTCTCGACCATGTCCACGCGGTCCGCCAGGATCAGCGTCATCCAGTGGCGGTTCGTGGCTTCGCCGAATTCGTACGCGTAGTCGCGCAGGCGGCCGCTCAGGCCGTGCGGGGGACGGGACGCGCCGAACGCCGGGGTCAGGTTGGGGTGCTCGTTCGAGACGTGGACGCGGGTATGCGGCTCCTGCCAGTGCTTCACGTCGCCGCGGGCGGTCATCACCGTCGACGGCAGCTCCTTCGGGTACGCGGGACGGTTCGCCGGATCGAGATCGACGCCCCAGCCGTTCACCTGCCGGTAGTCGGCGGGCACGTTGGCCGTCGAATGACCCGGTGCCGGCACCGCGTCTTCGCCGATCGAACGTCTCATCCCTTTGGCGATCTCGGGGGTCTGGTTCTCTTCTGTATGGGTTGCGACAGGCATGGTGTCCTCCTTTACGCCGCCTTCGGGATGATCACGGGTTTGATGCAGCCGTCCATCTTGCTGGTGAAGACGCGGTAGGCCTCGGCGATGTCTTCCAGCGGGAAGCGGTGCGTGATGATCTCGCTCGGCTTGATGCGGCCGGCGCGGATGTGCTCGTAGAGACGCGGCAACTGCCGCTTCACCGCGCACTGGTTTGCGTGGACCGTCAGCCCCTTGTTCATCAGGCTGCCGATCGGCGCCAGGTTCATCGGCGGACCGTAGGCGCCGATGATCACCACCGTCCCGGCTTTGCGCACGGAGTTGATGGCCCAGTGCAGCGCCACCGCGTTCCCGGCCTGCAGCTTCAGGCCGAAGCCGGTCATCGCCTGCATGATGCTGCCCGAGGCGTCGCAGCCGACGGCGTCGATGACGCGGTCGAAGCCGATGTAGTCGCTGATCTTCTTGAAATAGACCACCGGGTCCTTGAGGTGGGAGAAGTTCACCGTCTCGGCGGGGCCGTAGCGGGAGACGAAGTCGAGCCGGTAGTCGAGGTGGTCGGTGACGACGACCCGTCCGGCGCCCATCAGCCAGGCCGAGCGAGCCGCGTAGATGCCGACCGGCCCGGCACCGAAGATCAGCACCGAATCCCCTTCGTTGATGTCCGCCATCTGCGCGGCGTGATAGCCGGTGGGGCAGGCGTCGGTCAGCATCAGGGCGTCGTCGTCGGAGATGTCGTCCGGAATGATCTCCGGGCCGAAGTTGGCGAAGGGCACGCGGACGTACTCCGCCTGGCCGCCGCTCCAGCCGCCGCAAGTATGCGAGTAGCCGTAGATGCCGCCGACGGCGGTGGCGTTGGGATTCGTGTTGTGGCAGTTGCCGTACAGTCCGCGCGAGCAGAAGTAGCAGGTCCCGCAGCAGACGTTGAACGGCACCAGGACCTTGTCGCCCGCCTTGAGGTTCTGCACCTCGGGGCCGACCTCCTCGACGATGCCGATGAACTCGTGACCGAACGTCTCCCCCATGCGCAGGTCGGGCATCAGGCCGTGATAGAGGTGGATGTCCGAGCCGCAGATCGCCGCGCGGGTCACGCGCACGATCGCATCGTTCGGATGCTGAATCTCAGGATCCGGTCTGTCTTCGACCCGCACTCGGAACGGGCCCCGGTAAGTCATCGCTCTCATAGGTTCGAATCTCCTTAGTTCTCTGGTCGAGCCTCGTCCTGAAGTGCAAGTGCGAAACCATTTCGTCCGTTCCGAACGTACTGAGCCGCAACCCGCTTACGCCAGTCGAGGCGGCCCCGGCGCTGTCGCGAGAGGAGCGGCAAGCCGGTGTGAGGAGACACCGATTTTGGCGTCGGCAATTTCCGACTGCAAAAGCGGCCTCCGCCTTGCACAGAGGGCTGCGAAAAAGGTCCGGGTTACACGGACGGGAGAAGTAAATGAACGTTGAAAGTGATGGCGTCGCGTCGACCGGCATCACGGGACTCGACGAAATCCTCGGCGGCGGTTTCCCCAAACATCACGTTTATCTGCTGCAGGGCGACCCGGGTGCGGGCAAGACGACCCTGTCGCTGCAGTTCCTCCTCGAGGGCGCCCGCAAGGGAGAGAAGGGCCTGTACATCACGCTCTCGGAGAGCCGCAAGGAGCTCCATGCGGTGGCCCGCTCCCACGGCTGGTCGCTGGACGACATCACCATCTTCGAGCAGCTCGTCGGCGAAGAAATGCTCACGGAGGACGAAGACCTCACGCTCTTCAACGCCTCGGAAGTGGAGCTGGGCGAGACGGTGAACAACCTCCTGCGCGAGGTGGAGCGGACCAAGCCGAAGCGCGTCGTCCTCGACTCGCTCTCCGAGATCCGCCTGCTTTCGCAGAGCTCACTGCGCTACCGCAAGCAGATCCTCGCGCTGAAGGACTTCTTCGCGCGCCGCAGCATCACCGGTTTGTTTCTGGATGACCGCACCGCGGAGCGCAACGACCTGCAACTCCACAGCGTCCCTCACGGCGTCGTCGTGCTCGAACGTCTGGCACCGCTTTACGGTTCACCGCGGCGGCGTCTCGAAGTCGTCAAAGTACGCGGCGTCAACTTCCGCGGTGGCTACCATGACTTCTCGATCCTCACCGGTGGCATCCGCGTCTTTCCACGCCCTCTCCCGGCCACCCATCACAGCGATTCGGTAAAGGAGCAGGCGGGGAGCGGGATCGCGGAGATCGACACCCTCACGGGCGGCGGCCTGCGGCGCGGTAACAGCACGCTGATCATGGGACCGGCCGGCACGGGCAAGTCGACTCTGGCAACGCAGTACGCCATCGCCGCCGCCGACCGCGGCGAGCGCGCGGCGATGTTCATTTTCGACGAGAGCCTCGGCACGCTCGTGCTGCGCTCCGAGGATCTCGGCATGCCGCTGCGGAAACATGTGGAGGAAGGGCGCGTCAGTGTGCAGCAGATCGATCCCGCCGAGCTGGGAGCCGGCGAGTTCACGCAGCGCGTGCGTCAGGCCGTCGAGGAGGATGGCTGCTCCGTGGTCATCATCGACAGCCTGAACGGCTACCTCAACGCCATCCCTGAAGAACGTTTCCTGACGCTGCACCTGCACGACCTGCTGTCGTTTCTCGGGGAGCGCGGCGTCGCCACCATCGTCGTCATGGCCCAGCATGGCTTCATCGGCTCCGGCATGCACTCGACGGTCGACGTCAGTTATCTCGCCGACTGTGTCATCCTGCTCCGCTATTACGAGGCGGACGCGGAGATCAAGAAAGCGATCTCCGTGCTGAAGAAGCGCAGCGGCGCGCACGAGAAGTCGATCCGTGATTACGACATGGGTCCCGAGGGCATCCGGGTCGGGCCGCCGCTCAAGCAGTTTCGCGGGCTGCTCACCGGCACGCCCGTCGCCATCGACGGGGCTCACGAGCCTTACGGGTCGACGCTACGGAAATGAGCGGTAACGATTCGGAACGGATCCTGATCCTCACGCCGCAGGGACGCGACGGAGAAGTCGCGTGCCGCATTCTCGAGCGCGCGGGGATGCAGTGCGTGGTCTGCAACGATGTCCAGGATCTCTGCCGCGAGATTCCGCGCGGCGCCGGCGCGGTGCTGGTGGGGACGGAAGCGCTGCCGCGGCGGGCCATCCGCCAGCTCTCGGACGTGCTCGAGCGCCAGCCGTCGTGGTCCGAGCTGCCGATCCTGATCTTTGCCCTGCCGGGGCCTGACCGCATCATGCCGGCGTTCGGCCCGCTCGAAGACCGCCACTTCACGACGCTCGACCGCCCCATCGGCGTGAAGGCGCTGATCAGCGCCGTGCGCACCGCGCTGCGCTGGCGCCGCCGCCAGTACGAGGTGCGCAACCTGATGGAGGCGCTGGAGAGCCGCGTCCACGAGCGGGACAAGTTCCTGGCGATCCTCGGCCATGAGCTGCGCAACCCGCTCGGCGCGATCCTCCTGGCGTCGCAGATGGTCGACGACGATGGACGCCTCGACGGCGACCACGCCGCGCTCATCGAACGGCAGTCGCGCCACCTCACGCGGCTCGTCGACGACCTCCTCGACCTGTCGCGCGTGACCGCCGGGAAGATCGTGCTGCAGCGGCGTACCGTCGACATGAACGACGTCGTCGACCAGACGCTCTCCACTCTGCGCGAGAGCATGCCCACGATCAACCTGCGCATCGAGTGGCAGCGCTCCGCGCCACTGCTCGTCAGCGCCGACCCGGTGCGCCTCGAACAGATCGTCTCGAATCTCGTCACCAACTCGATCAAGTACACGCCGGCGGGCGGCCATATCGCCCTCTCGGTGACGCACGCGGGCGATGCGGCGGTCCTCAAGGTCACGGACAGCGGCGTCGGCATCGCCCCCGACCGCCTCGGCCAGATCTTCGGCCTCTTCACGCAGGCGGAGAACGCCATCGGCCGCGCGCAGGGAGGCATGGGCATCGGTCTGTCGCTCGTACGCAACCTCGTCGAACTGCACGGGGGCAGCGTCGAGGCGAAGAGCCAGGGGGTCGGGAAGGGGAGCGAGTTCGTCGTGACCCTGCCGATCGCGCCGGCAACGGTTGCGGATGCGCCGGTGATTCCATCAGAGGAGCTGTCGGAGCCGCCGTCGGCGCGTCGCGTGGTCGTCATCGAGGACAACCCGGACATCCGCACGCTGCTCCAGCTCAAGCTGCGCCGCCTCGGCCACGACGTCGAAGCTGTCGGCGACGGTGAGCGGGGCATCGAGCGCATCGAGAACCTCCGCCCCGACCTGGCGCTCGTCGACATCGGCCTGCCGGGTGTCGACGGCTACGAGGTCGCGCAGCAGGTGCGCGAGCGGATCGGCAAGGACGTGTTCCTCGTTGCCCTGAGCGGCTTCGGTCTGCCGGAGGACAAACGCCGCGCCCTCGAAGCCGGTTTCGACGAGCACCTCACGAAACCCGCCGACGTGAAGGACCTCGAGCAATTGCTCGCGCGCGTGCCGCGCGCAGGGAGCCGATGAAATGCCCACCGAACAGCGCGTCCTCGTGGTCGAGAACTACTCCGACCTCCTGATGCTCGTAACCCAGACCCTTCTGCAGCGCAACTACCACTGCGATTCCGTCCACGATCCCACCGAAGCGGTCGAGCGACTGAAGAAACAGCAGTACGCGTCGATCCTGCTCGACGTGACGTGGCCCGTGACCACGAACCCGGTGATCACGTTCCTCCAGCACGAGCAACCCGACGAGCTGCGCAAGGTCATCGTGATGACCGCGTTCGACCCCCGCTACCTCGGCCTCGAAGAGCTCGAGCACATCTGCACCTTCCTGCGGAAGCCGTTCGGGATCGACGACCTGCTCGCGCGGCTAGCGCAGTGCGCGTAGCGACTAATGACCCGCTGTTTCGCAGTCGTGAGTTCAACGACTTTCAGACGCTCGCACTCCAACCTCTGCGCGGTTTAGAGCAGGCACCGGTCGTATCTTCACTCGTCGTGGTGCGCGGCGCAGGCGAGCATGGCCTCGCGGACCACGGCGGGGGTCAGCGGCTTTTTCAGGATGCGGAACACGCCGCTCCTGGCCAGCTCCGCCCGAAAGGCGGGATCGCTCTCGGTCGTAGCCACGACCACGCTGTCGAGGCCATCGGTGCGGTTGGCCGCCAGATGGTCGAGCAGCGGCTGAAAGCCGGCCGAGGGGCTGGGCTCGACCAGGATGGCGCTGTAGTCGGTCTGGTCGCTGTTGGCGATGGCCACGTCGGGGTCCTGGCAGACATCGACGGTCGCACCGGCGCGCCGGAGAATTCCGGCGAGCAGCCAGCCGAGATCAGCATTGTCATCCGCGATGAGGACTTTGAATGGGGACACGTGGGGCACCTTTTATTTGGACCGAGTCTTTCGACGGTAACAGACTTATGGAAGGGGGGCGAGCGCGGCGGGACAGGAAAGCGCTGACGGCACCAAAGAGAAACGCCGCCCGAGGGGCGGCGTTTGGGAGATTGTCGTCTGGTAGTCCCCAGCGGACTCGAACCGCTGACCTCCACCGTGTCAAGGTGGCGCTCTAACCAACTGAGCTAGGGGACTGCATTGGTAGGCGCTAACGGACTCGAACCGTTGACCCCCACCGTGTGAAGGTGATGCTCTACCGACTGAGCTAAGCGCCTATGCGGGACCTGTCAACGAACGACCCCCGCGCGCTATTTCCCGGCGGGGAGCGAAACAATAGCTGACGTGCCGCGAGCCGTCAACTGTGCTCCAATCGTTCCATGAAACGTCTCGCCAAAGCTGCCGGCGTCCTGGCAGCGCTCGCCGCCATCGGATTCGTGCTCGAGCGCCGGACGATCGCCTCGCCGCCGTACGAGGGCCCTCCTTCCGATCACTTCGACGGCAAGCGCTTCCGGAACCGCGAGCCGCACCCGGAAGGCTCCGTCATGAAGTGGATGATGAACCGCCAGCTCGGCCCCTGGCGCAAGTGGGTGGAGAGCCGGCCCGGCCCTCCGCCGGCGCAGCGCGTCGCCGAAGGCATCCGGGTGACGTGGGTCAACCACGCCACGATCCTCGTGCAGATGGACGGCGTGAACTTCCTCACCGATCCGATCTGGTCGGAACGGACCTCCCCCGTCAGCTTCGCCGGGCCGAAGCGCCATCGTCCGCCCGGGCTGCGCTTCGAAGACCTGCCGCCCATCGACGCGGTCCTGGTCAGCCACAACCACTACGACCATCTCGATCTCCCGACTCTCCGCCGCCTCGGCAAGACGCGCATCGTGACGCCGCTCGGCAACAGCGCCCTGATGGCTCGCCATGGCGTTCCGTCAGGCCACGATCTCGACTGGTGGCAGTCGGTGCAGATCACCGACCGGGTGAAGGTGACGCTCGTCCCGGCCCAGCACTTCTGCTCCCGCGGCATGTCGGACCGGGACCGCACTCTCTGGGGCGGCTTCGTCATCAGCGGCCCCTCGGGCCACGCTTTCTTCGCCGGCGATACCGGCTGGGGAACGCATTTCAAAGAGATCGGCGACCGCTTCCAGCCCATGCGCCTGGCCATGCTCCCGATCGGCGCCTACCTCCCGCGCTGGTTTATGAAACGGATCCACATCGACCCCGCGGAAGCCGTCGACGCCCACTACGCCCTGCGCGCCCAGACCAGCATGGCCATGCACTTCGGTACCTGGGACCTCGGCGACGACGGTGAGATGGAGCCGGTAAAGGACCTCCAGCAGGCGCTCGCCGCGAAAGGGAATCCGCGGTTCGTGGTGCTGGAGCATGGGGTGGGATACGACGTGGAGTGACGGGGGGTTGGGGGGGGTGGTTTTTGGTCCCCCACCAACAACCAAAAACCAACAACCAACAACTACCCCCGTAGCCCCCGCCCCCCCGGTCCCGCCGGTCCCTCCAGGCGCTCCACCTGTGCGCCATGCCACCGTCCCAGCACCAACTGCGCGCTGATGGCGCCGATCAGGGCCAGCAGCATGTCCTTCTGCGTGTCCCAGACGTCCCCCTGGGTGCCGAGGAAGGCTTCGGCGCGGGCGCCGGTCGAGGCGGCGGCGGCCCATTCGGCCAGCTCGTAAGCGGCGCTGATCGCCAGGCAGATGCAGACCACGATCGTGAAGAGCCAGCCGGCGCCGCGGACGACGTTCTTCCGGATCAGGATCTCGCGGGCCACCATCGCCGGGACGAAGCCTTGCGCGAAGTGGCCGATGCGATCGTAGTGGTTGCGGGTGAAGCCGAACGTCTCCTCCATCCAGAAGCCGAACGGCACCAGCGCGTAGGTATAGTGGCCCCCCACCATCAGGATGACGGCGTGGATCGTCAGGAGCACGAGCAGCAGCATCGTCAGCGGGAAGCGGCGGCGCGTGGCCAGCACGACGATGACGCCCACGAGCGCGGGGATCACTTCCAGCCACCAGGTGAAGCGGTCGTGCGGTCCGATGGCGGACCAGACCAGCACGGCCACGAAGAGCGCGAGCAGCGACAGCTTGCTGTACATCGGGAAGAGCTTACCCGAGACTAGCGGTTGCGACCCGCATCCCATGAATCCAGGCCGCTACAAGTTCGCAATCGGCGTCGGCTTTGCCGTGCTGGTCGTGCTGCTCATCGTCTTCGTCTCGGCGATCAGCAACCGTGACTCGCTCGAGGCGAGCCGCATGGTCGCGCATACGCACGAGGTGATCTCGACGCTGCAGCAGACGCTGGCCTGGGTCGAGGCGGCTGAGTCGTCGCAGCGCGCCTACGTGATCACCGCCCGAGCCGAGTATGCCGCCGCCTCCCGTACGCTCGGCCCGCGGATCGAAGCGAACCTGCGCACGCTGCGCGAGCTCGTCTCCGACAATCCGGAGCAGGTGCAGCGGGCGGCGCTGCTGTCAGCGGCCGTCACCGAGAAGCTCCGCATCATCGATGACGTGATCGAGCGCCGCCAGAACCACGGCTTCGAGGCGGCGCGGCTGCTCGTCGGACAGGGCACCGCGGCGATGCAGCAGGTCGAGGCGCTCGTCGCGGCGATGGAAGCGCACGAGCGCCGGCTCCTCGAGCGCCGGGCGAGGCTGACGGCGGCGCGGATGCGCAACACACGCATGTCGCTCGGCGTCGGGACCGCGGCCGACATCCTGCTGCTCGCCGTCATTTTGTGGCTCGTCCTGCGCGACGAGCGGCGCAACCGCGAGCTCGCCGGCGCCCTCGCGGACGGCCGCGATGCCGCCATCCGCTCGGCCGAGATGCGCTCCCGGTTCCTCGCGAACATGAGCCACGAGATCCGCACGCCGATGAACGCCGTCATCGGTATGAGCAACCTGTTGCTCGAGACGAAGCTGAACGACGATCAGCGCGACCTCGCACAGACCGTCCGCACGAGCGCCGATGCGCTGCTCACGATCATCAACGACGTCCTCGATTTTTCGAAGATCGAGGCCGGCAAGCTGGCCATCGAGAAGAGCGACTTCGACCTGCGCGCCACGGTGGAGTCGGTCATCGATCTCCTCGGCGAAGCGGCACACGCGAAGGGGCTCGAGCTCGGCGCCCTTTTCGATCACGAGATCCCGAAGGTTCTGCACGGCGACGCCGGCCGCATCCGCCAGGTGCTGACGAACCTCGCCGGGAACGCCATCAAGTTCACCAGCCGCGGCGACGTCATCATCCACGTCACGAAGGAGGAGACCAAAGGGGACACGGTCCACGTGCGCTTCGAGGTGACGGATACGGGCATCGGCCTGCCGTCCGAGACGATCGAGCAGCTCTTCCAGCCGTTCATGCAGGCCGATGCCACGACGACGCGCCGCTTCGGCGGCACCGGACTCGGTCTGGCCATCTCGAAGCATCTCGCCGAGGAGATGGGGGGGACGATCGGCGTCTCGTCGGTCGAGGACAAGGGCTCGACCTTCTGGTTCAAGCTCCCTCTCGGCGTCGCCAAGGTCGACGAGATCACACGCCCTCTCACGATCCTGACGCTGTCCGGAATCCGCGTGCTGGTCGTCGACGACAATGAGACGAACCGCCGCCTCGTGCGCCACAACCTCGGCGCGTGGCGGATGGAAAGCGACGAGGCGCCGAGCGGCCCCGCCGCGCTGGAGATGCTCCGCAAAGCCGTGGAAGAGGGGAGACCCTACGGCCTGGTCATCACCGACATGAAGATGCCGGAGATGAGCGGCAGCGTCCTGGCGCGCCTCATCAAGAGCGACCGGGAACTGGCGAGCACGCGCGTGATCGTCCTGACGTCGCTCACCAACCGCATCGAAGCGGCGACGATGAAGATGGTCGGCATCGACGCCTGCCTGACGAAGCCGGTCAAGCAGTCGGCGCTCTACGACTCCATCGTCAACGCCACCAGCGGCAGCACCGATCCGGCGCCGCAGCCCGCGTCGCCGGCGGCGCGCATTCCGATGCGTCCGAACGCGCGCGTGCTCCTGGTCGAGGACAACGCCGTGAACCAGAAGCTCGGCGTCCGCCAGGTGCAGCGCCTCGGCTGCCATGCCGACACGGCGGCGAACGGGGTCGAGGCCGTCGAGGCGGTGAGCCGTATCGACTACGACGTCGTGCTGATGGACTGCCACATGCCGGAGATGGACGGCTTCGACGCCACACGCGAGATCCGCCGCCGCGAAGCCGGCCGCCGCCACACGCCGATCATCGCCCTCACGGCCAACGCCCTCGAAGGAGACCGCGAGCGCTGCTTCGAAGCCGGCATGGACGACTACCTGTCGAAACCGCTCCTCGAGGCCGACCTGATGCGCGCCCTGGCCCGCTTCATCGGCGAGGAGAGCCCCCTCGACGCCGAGGTGCTGAAGAATCTGCGCGAGGTGGCGGGCGGAGAAGAGGGTTTCCTCGGCGAGCTCGCGCAGCTCTTCCTGCAGGACTCACCCTCGCGCATCGCGGCCCTGCGCGATGCCGTTGCCCGCCACGACGCCCACGCGCTGGCTACTGCAGCGCACGGGTTCAAGAGCAGCTCCGGCAACATCGGCGCAACGCGCATGCAGCAGCTCAACGCCGAGCTCGAGCAACTCGGCCGCACCGGCACCACCGACGGCGCCGCCGCCCTGGTGGAGCAGTTGATGGCGGAGTACGCCCGCGTGGAGAAGGCCCTGCAGGAGTTGTAGAGAGAGGAAATCTCGGAGTGGGGGGGGGGGGG
>DASWMP010000293.1:0-3484 GCA_036399695.1 Thermoanaerobaculia bacterium
AGAGCGGTGGCGTGCGCCACCGCACTCCGAGACTAAATCGCCTCCGCCACGGCGGACAATTGCTCACCGATCTCCTGCACGCTCGCCTGCGACACCGTGGCGCTGTCGAAGCGCACCAGCACCGGGTCGTAGATGCCGCGCTGGAACAGTGCGGCGCGGACGTTGATGAACTTTTCGCGCAGCTCGGGAGTGAGCGCGCCGCTCTTCATCTGTTCGGCCACCGCGGCCGCCGTCGACTTGAGGTGCTCCAGCGGGATGGCAATCGGGTTCTTTTCGTCGTTCATCGTTCGATCCCCAGTTTTTCGAGCGTTACCGGCACGAACGTCGTCACGCCGAGCTCCGTCAGTCTTTCTTCGTCCCAGCCGTCGACCTTCTCCAGCCCTGCGTGCGAGAGATCGTCGTCGACGCCTTCGATATCGTATCCGACCCAGAGGGCGAAGCCGCGCTCCTCGCTCGGCCCTAGGGCGTAGCCGATGCGTCCGAACTTTTTGATGTAGCGTCCCATCCTGGACCACGATCTTAAGCGACCGCGGCGCGGCAACACACGTGCATGTAGCAGGCTGTGCACGTGATGGAGTCATGACACCAGAGCAACTGCTGAAGAAACTGTTTCCGCCGATGCTGGCGACGCTCGCCGACGCCCCGCCGCGTAACGACAGCGGCTGGACGTACGAACTGAAATACGACGGCTTCCGCGCCGTCGTGGCCTTGACGGGCGGGCGCGCCGCGCTGTGGAGCCGCAACGAGCTCGATCTCGCCCCTCGCTTCCCCACGGTCTTCAAGCAGCTCCAGAAGCTGAAGACGCAGGAGATCGTCGTCGACGGCGAGATCGTCGTCCTCGACGCCAAAGGCGCCCCCCGCTTCCAGCTCCTCCAGCAGAGCGGAGGACGGGAGCGGTTCATCATCTTCGACGTCCTCTGGGTGGACGGCAAAGACGTCCGCAAGCTGCCGTACACGGAACGGCGCGCGCTGCTCGAAAAGCTGCTGAAGAAGACGCCGGCCGGCGTCGAGCTGTCGCAGACGCTGGCGATGGGGGGCGAAGAGGCGCTGCAGCATGCGGCCTCCGGCGGCTTCGAAGGGATCATCGCCAAGCAGAAAGACTCGCTCTACGAGACGCGCCGCTCGAAGGCGTGGCTGAAGGTGAAGGCGATCAATCAGCAGGAGCTGGTGATCGTCGGCTGGCAGCCGAGCACGCACTCCTCGCTGGAGATCGGCTCGCTGCATCTGGCCGTCAACGAAGGCGGCCAGCTCCGCTACGCCGGCAAGGTCGGCACCGGCTTCTCCGCGAAGCTGCGCGTCTGGTTCAAAAATGAACTGTCGAAGGACGTGGTCGACAAGCCGATGGTGAAGGACGCGCCGCGCGTGCGCACGGCCACGTGGGTGAGGCCGCGCTTCGTGGCCCAGGTCTCGTTCACGGAATGGACGGAGGATCACCGGCTGCGCCATCCCTCCTTCCTCGGCCTGCGCGAAGACAAGTCGCCGGCCGACGTGGTGCGCGAGACGCCGGAGAAGACGAGGATGGTGAAGACGAAAGCGTCGGCAGCCGCCGCCCCCGCGAGCGAAACGCCCACCGTGAAGCTGTCGAATCCCGACCGCCTCCTCTATCCCCGCGACGGCTACACGAAGCAGGACGTGGCCGATTATTACGAAGCGGTGGCCGAGCCGATGCTCCGCGCGCTGGCCGACCGCCCGCTCTCGCTGGAGCATTGGAACCAGGGGATCGACAAGCCTTCCTGGTTCCACCAGAACCTCGGCAATGAAGCGCCGGACTGGCTGACGGTGCTCGAAACGCCGACGCGCTCGGTCAGCCGCAAGACGGTGCGGCACCTGGTCGTGGACAGCGTCGAATCGCTCCGCTGGCTGGCGCAGATGTCGGTGCTCACGGTGCACATGTGGGCCTCGCGCGGCGCAAGCCTCGATCAGCCGGACTGGCTGGTCTTCGATCTCGATCCCGCCAAAGGAAAAGGAATCGAACAGGCCATCGAAGCGGCCATCGTGATGCGCGGTCTGCTCGAAAATTTGGAGCTGCCGAGCGTCCCCAAGACGTCAGGCAAGCGGGGCATCCACGTCTTCGTCCCCCTGGCCCCCGGCTACACGCACGAAGAAGCCGCCGATTTCGCCTGCTCGATCGCCGCCGCGGTGTCGAGCCAGGTCCCCGACTTCACGGTCGAGCGCAGTCTCGCGAAACGGCGCGGACGCCTGTATCTGGACTGCATGCAGAACGCCTACGGCAAGACGATGGTCGCCCCCTACTCGCTGCGCGGCATCGACGGCGCCCCGGTCTCCGCGCCGCTCAAGTGGAGCGAGGTGACGCGCAAGCTCGACCCCCTGAAGTACAACATCCGCACGATGCCGAACCGCCTGGCGAAAGTGGGTGACCTGTTCGGGCCCTTGCTGGAGCAGGGGGCCAAGCTGCCGAAGGTGGGGTAGGGAGCAATAGGACCAATAGGACCTATGGGACCCATAGGACGGGCCAGGCCTGACCGGACCGATGAGGTCCTATCTGTCCCATCGGTCCTATCGGTCCCATAGGTCCCATCGTTCCCTGTACGCATCGTAAGATGCCGCCATGAAACGCACTCTCATCACCGGGGCCTCCAGCGGAATCGGCGCGGCGCTTGCGCGGGAGCTGGCGCGCCGCGGCTGGGCGGTGGCGCTGCTGGCACGCCGCGCCGAACTGCTCGACGATCTGGCGCAGGAGCTGACGTCCCGCGGCACACAAGCCGTGGCCATCGCCTGCGATGTCTCAAACACCGCCTCAGTGAAAGACGCGGTGCGTGCCGCGGAGACGGCGCTCGGCGGCCCGATCGACCTCGCGGTCGCAAACGCCGGCGTGAGCGTTCCAACGCACGCGGCGAGCTTCAATCTCGGCGACGCGGAGCAGATGATCCGCGTGAACGTCCTGGGCATGTTCTATCTCTTCGACGCGGTGATCCCCTCGATGGTCGAACGCCGCGAAGGCCGCTTCGCCGGCGTCGCCTCGATTGCCGGCCTGCGCGGCCTCCCAGCCTCCGCCGTCTACTCCGCGAGCAAGTCCGCGATGCAGTCGTTCCTCGAAGCGTCGCGCGTAGAACTCAAGAGCTTCAACGTCGGCGTGACGACGGTCAACCCCGGCTTCATCGCCACGCCGATGACGGAAAAGAACCGTTTCCGCATGCCGTTCTTGATGCAACCGGAAGACGCCGCGACCCGCATCGCCGACGGCCTCGAAAACGGCGACCGCCTGATCGAGTTCCCCCGCCCGATGTCCCTCCTGATGCGCTTCGCCCGCCTCCTCCCCGCCGCCATCTACGAACGGGTCACTGAACCGTACGGCCGCCGCAAACTCGATCCATCGCGAGTCAAGCGGTAATCGACAGGGACGACGAGGGGCCTCCGGCGGGCGGGCACGGCCCGCGGCGTTTGTTGAACGACGTCTGCGCGATGAACGTGTTCCGTGCAACGCGGTGCGCTCAGCTTCAAACAACATGCGCCGCGGGCCGTG
>DASWMP010000294.1:0-84580 GCA_036399695.1 Thermoanaerobaculia bacterium
CCTGCGGGCGCAGACAGACAAGAGTGTCTGTCCCACATTGAATGCCAGCGTGCCCGCGGGTGCCCGATATTCGGCGGAATCTGAATGTGGGACAGACACTCCTGTCTGTCCGCGCCCGCAGGCGCCGGTTCATCAACGGCAGAACCAAGGGAGTAGATCGAGGCGCACCGTTTTGAGACACCCTCCGAACGCCACCGCTCTGGTACACGTGTAGAAGAGCGGTGGCGTTCGCCACCGCACTCCAAGATGGGTCATTCGCTCAGCGACACCCCTTCCCCCGAGCGCACGTACTCCCGCCCGCACTCCCGGCAGACCGCCTCATCCCCCGAGAACGCCAGCTTGGGCCCGCACTGGCACACCCACCCCACCACCCGTCCCGGCACACCTGCCACCAGCGCGTACGCCGGCACGTCCTTGGTCACCACGGCGCCGGCGGCGATGAACGCCCATTCGTTGATGGTCGAGCCGCAGACGATGGTGGCGTTGGCGCCGATGCTGGCGCCGTGCTTCACGCGCGTTTCGGCGTAGTCCTCCGGACGATTGCGCGGAAAGGCGGAGCGGGGAGTGCGCACGTTCGTGAAGACCATGCTCGGGCCGCAGAAGACGTAGTCCTCCAGGATTACTCCCTCGTAGATCGAGACGTTGTTCTGGATCTTGACGTGATCGCCGATGCGGACGCTGCGGGCGACGAAGACGTTCTGGCCGAGGGAACAGTGGGCGCCGATGACGGCGCCGGAGGTGACGTGGCAGAAGTGCCAGACCTTCGTTCCTTCGCCGATCTGCGCCCCTTCGTCGACGTACGCAGACTCATGAATGAACGTGCTCATACGATCGAGCTTAACAGCAGCCTGAGAAGCAGTTAAGCTCGATGGATGACATTGAGTGGCAAAACCGTGTTCCTGACCGGTGGTGCGGGGTTCATCGGCTCCACTATCGCCGGGTTGCTCCTCGAGCAGGGGAATCGCATCGTCGTCTATGACTCGTTCCGGCGCGATTCGATCTCCGACCGCCCCTGGCGCAACCATCCGGACCTCCGGATCATCCGCGGCGACGTCACGGACGCGGCGGCGCTGCAGGCGGCCATGCTCGAAACGCAACCGGAGCTCGTCGCCCACCTGGCCGCGATCGCAGGCGTCGACACTGTCCTGCGCAGTCCCACGGCCACCATGAGGGTCAATCTCACGGGCACGATCAACGCCCTGGAGGCGGCGCAGAAGCTGTCGAACCTGGAGCGCTTCATCGACTTCTCGACCAGCGAAGTGTTCGGATCGTTCGCCTACCGGGCCGAGGAGACGCAGACGACGTCCGTCGGCGCGGTCGGGGAGGCGCGTTGGATCTACGCCGTCAGCAAGCTGGCGGGCGAGCATCTCGTCCACGCCTATCATCGCGAGTTCAACATGCCTACCGTGACGGTGCGCCCGTTCAACGTCTACGGGCCCGCGCAGACGGGCGAGGGGGCGATCCATCGCTTCGTCACCGAGGCGCTGCGCGGTAATGACCTGGAGATCCATGGCGATGGCACACAGATCCGCGCCTGGTGCTATGTGGACGACATGGTCGAAGGGGTGCTGCGGGCGATGGAGCACCCGAAGGCCATCGGCGAGTCGTTCAACATCGGCAACGCGCGCGAGGTCGTCACCATTTACGCCCTGGCCACCACGATCGTCCGCGTCCTCGGGTCGAAGTCGAAGATCCGCTTCGTGCGGAAGGATCACGCCGACGTCGAGCTGCGCGTCCCGAACGTCGACAAGGCGCGGCGGCTCATCGACTTCGAGGCCAAGATCGACCTCGAGGAAGGCATCCGCCGCACCGGTGACTACTACCGCACGCTGATGCAATGACCATCGACCTCCTCTCGCAGCGGCCGGGCGACGTGACGCTGCCGGACGGCGCGTCGTCGCGCATGCCGCAAAGCGATCCATCGTGGATCGCGGCGTTGCGGGAGGTGGGGGAGGAGGCGGATGCGCTCGTCGCTCGTGACGGAGAGCGCGTCACCGGCTGGCTGCCGTTCACGATCCGCCGGTCGGAAGCCGGGACCGTGCTTTCGTCGCAGCCGTATCTCGCCTACGGGGGACCGGTCGTGCGCGATGACGACCCGGAGCTGACGCGCGCGTTGCTCGAGGCGTATGTCGACCTGGCGAAACGGGAAGGCGCCGTGGCCGTCACGCTCGGGACGCCGCCGTTTCTGGCGCAGGAGACGGAGCGCGTCTGGCGCGACTGCTTTGCACCTGACTACGTCCACGAGAACTTCGTCCAGGTCTCCGCGCCGGACGCGCTGCCGCACGCCGAGCATCGCCGCCAGGCACGACGCGCCGCCGCGGCCGGGTTCACGGTCGCGCGCAACGACGCCGATTTGACCGCCTGGCGAGAGATCTACCTCCGCCGTTACGTCGAGCTGGGCGCCGTGCCGTATCCGGAGGCGTTGCAGCGCGGCGGCGAGCTGTGGACGGCCCGGCTCGGCGGCACGCTCGCCGGGGGCACGCTGTTCCTCGTCGACGGCACCACCGCCGACTACTACGCCGCCGCGTACGAGCGGGGCGAATACGCGCCGCAGAACCTCGTCCTCGAAACGGCGCTGCGCGACTTCGCGCGCCGCGGCATCCGGCGCGTCAACTGGGAGTCGAGCCCCGGCCGCGGCGGCGTCTACGATTACAAACGGCGCTGGGGCGCCGGCGAGTCGCGCCACTACTATTACTCCCGCGTGCTCGACCGTTCGCTGCTGCGCCGTTCGCCGGACGAGATCCGCCGCGCCTTTCCGCTGCGGTTCGTCGTCCCCTTCTCCGCGCTGGAGCCGGCGTGATCCGGCGCCTGTTCTGGATCGTGCGCGTGCTGGCGGCCGGCGTCAGCGGAGCCATCATCCGCTTCGCCCGCCGTCTCGCCCGCCGTCCGCCGCGCATCTGGCATGGCTTCACCCCCGTGCACTCGACGCGCTGGATCGTGGAGGCGGAGCGGAAGGCAGGGCTGCCGAGCCTGTCCGTCGTCACGCACACCCGCGCCTCGCGTTACGCGCTGGTCCGGCGGGAAGACTTCGACGTCGTCTTCGAGCAGGAGGCCGCTCGCTGGGACGACGTCCACTGGCTGGCGTTGATTCACCTGCTCCGCCACGGCGACGTCTGGAACGCCTGGTTCGACTGCCTGTTCTTCCAGCAGAACGACCGCCGCAAGAATAAGCTGGCGATGCAGCTCATCCGCGCGGCCGGCATCCGCATCGTCGTCCAGGTCCACGGCTCGGACGTCGTCTGCCTCGGCAAGATCGAGAGCCGCTACGACTGGCCGGCGCGGATGCAGCTCGACTATCCGCTGTGGGACCTGGCGGCGCAGCGCGCGGTGGTGGAGAACCGCGTCGCGCTCTTCAGCCGCTACGCTGATTTCATCATCGCCGGCGACTCGATCTTCTCCGGCTTTCTCGACCGCTGGGACGTGCTGTTCCACACCGTGCCCGCGGACACGGAGCACCTCGCGCCCGTCTACAGGACCGGCAACGCCCTGCCGCTGATCGTGCACGCCCCGAATCACCGCAACGTCAAAGGGACGGAGTACCTGCTGCGCGCCATCGAGCGGCTGCAGGCCCGAGGCGTCGCCTGCGAGCTGCGCCTCATCGAAGGCATCCCCCGTCACGAAGCGCTCGCCCTCTACGACGCCGCAGACATCATCGCCGACCAGTTCATCCTCGGCGGCTTCGGCATCTTCGCCCTCGAATGCATGGCCCTCGGCAAACCGGTGCTGACGTACCTCGACGAACAGCACCTCCGCAATCCGCTGCTCGTGCACCCGCTCGTCAACACGACGCCGGAGAACGTGGAGGAGGTCCTCGCCGTGCTGCTTCAGGTGCCGGAGCTCCGCGAACGCATCGGCCGGGCCGCGCGAGCGAGCGTGGAGCGCTACCAGTCGTTCGACGCCATGGCCGAGGTGTGGCTGCGCGTCTATAGGCACGTCTGGTGGCGAGAGCCGCTGGCGCTGGAGAGCACGCGGCACTTTGATCCGGCACGGGGGACACGTGCGCTCACCGAGGACCCGCGGGAAGCGGCGTTCTGGCCGGTGGAGGTAGGGGATCTGATGGGGGAGATCACGGCGGCGGCGCGGCGGTAGAGACGAAAACTAGAAGTCAGAACGCAGAACGCAGAACGACGAGTTTGGAAGTTCTCAATTCATCGTTCTGCGTTCTGCGTTCTGACTTCGGCTTCCACGGCCATCACCCCAACGGCGTTAACTTTAGATGTGGGACAGACACTCTTGTCTGTCCGGTGCACCCGAACGGCCGCTTGTCTGGAGGACCTCGGGGGTGCGCCGGACAGACAGGAGTGTCTGTCCCACATGAGGCAAACCTCTAAGTCAACGCCATTGCGGCCATCACCCGGCTCCTGCCTCCACCGGCGAAACCGGCAACACCCCATACCGCGCCCCCCGCACCACCACCCGCCCGTCCGAGTCGTGCTCCACGCGGCGCTCGGCGTACCAGCGGAGCACCTGCAGGAACATCGGTTCGAGCAGGGCGTACATGCGGCGGCCGAACTCCTCGGGGGACTCGCCCGGGATCGTCGGCACCACCGCCTGGGCGACGATGGGGCCGGCGTCGACGGCGTCCACCACCTCGTGGATCGTGGCTCCGCCGAAGCGGGCGCCGGAGGCCAGCGTATCAACCAGGCCGTTCGTCCCGGGAAACGCGGGCAGCAGCGACGGGTGCACGTTGATCATCCGCCGGGCGTAATGCGCTACCACGGCCGGGGGGATGATGCGGTCGAAGGTCAGCGCCAGCAGGTCGAGGGGACTGCCGAGGCAGAGATCGGTGAGCTGAGCGTCGAAGGCTTCGCGGGTCAGGATCGGGAGGCGCGTCATCGGGACGCCGTGCGTTTCGCAGAACGCCTCCAGGTCGGCGGCGGCCTTGGGTCGGGCGATCAACAGCGACGGCACGATGCCGAGCTCGGTCGCGCGCGTCACCGCGGCGCGGAACAGCAGGCCGTTGCCGGAGACGCAGAAGCCGACGCGGAACGGCTCAGGCACGTTCCACCGGTGCCGTACGGATGCGATGGACCAGCTCGATCGAGGGGCGGGAGTCCTCGATGCCGAAGCCGCTGCCGTCGAGAATGCCGCGATAGACGGCCGTGTGCAGCTCGGTGAACGTCTCGGTGAAATCGAGCTCCTGGCCGTCGACCTGGATCGAACGGAACGTCTTCTTGCCTTCCGGCAGATCCTCCGGGCGAACCGAGAGCAGCCAGTTCACGTCCGCATCGCGCAGCTCCAGCGTGCCGGAGAGCCGCCGCGGCTCCCGCTCGTGCACGGCCATGCGTGTCACCGGCCCGAACAACCACATCAGCAGGTCGAAGAAGTGGATGCCGATGTTCGCGGCGAGGCCGCCGGACCGCTCGTCCGAGCCTTTCCAGGAGACGTCGTACCAGGGACCGCGCGCGGTCAGATAGGTGAGCTCCACCTCATGGCGGCGGGAACGATCGAGGCGGTCTCGCAGGGCGATCATGGCTGGATGGAGGCGGAGCTGCAGCACCGTATGGACGCAGCGGCCGGTCTCGGCTTCGAGATCTGCCAGCGCATCGAGATTCCAGGGATTGATGACCAGCGGCTTCTCGCAGATCGCGTCCGCACCGAGGCGCAGCGCCAGGCGGACATGCGCGTCGTGCAGATAGTTTGGGGAGCAGATCGAGACGTAGCGGACCCGGTCGTCGGCCGGACCGCGGCGCAGCTTCTCGAGGAACCGATCGAAGCGTTCGATCTCGCGGAAGAAGCGGGTATCGAAGGAGAAACGGTCGAGGATGCCGACCGAATCGTTCGGATCGGTGGCGGCGACGAGCCGGTTGCCGGTGTCGCGGATGGCCTGCAGGTGGCGTGGCGCGATGAAGCCCGCGACGCCGATGAGCGCGAAGTTGGACGCTGAGCTAGTCATGAACCCGGCCAAAGCATCGCACAAAAACTAAAAAGGGCGCCGTTTTACGGGCGCCCTCCGGGGTGGGTGTCACGCTCTCGCAGGTCTTGCTACGAGGTCGTAACCCCCTCAGGTTTATTAGAACAATCCATCGAAACTATGTACCTCCTCCCCCATGAATTTCCGGCGGTACCCGCGACAAGCGTCACGTCACGTGCCGTGACTCACCTCGCCACGCCGCGGACCGGATCGACCGCCCCTGCCTGCCCCGAAGTGAAGGGGAGGAGCGGGATCTTGAGTTCGTTGTAAATTTCGAAAGAGCTACGGCCAGTTGGGCCGCTTTCAAACGTATGCGTAGGGAAACATCTCCCGGCGGCGTTTATTGCAGCCCGGCGGTGACGTTCTCGTGTCCGTGCATGATTAAGAGAATACGTTGTTCGACCGAAATAGCAATCGAAAATTCTCATTGCTTTCCTTCTTCAACGACCGTGCCGGACGCACAAAGTCGTGTGCTACACTTCGCGGTTCCCGGAGCCAGGTTCATGAAGCGTTACCTCCTCATAGCGATGGCCTGCCTTTGGACCGCGGCCGAGCTCGGCGCCGCGATCGTGGCGGGGAAAGTCACCTTCGTCACGAAGCGTGGCCAGAAGCCGGTCGTCAACGAGACGCTCGTCTGGCTCGACTGCATCGGCCCCAAACCGCAGCCGAAGAAGCCGGCGCCGCTCCAGGTCACCACGCGCGCCAAGACGCTGCTCCCGCACGTCATGGCCATTCCGGCCGGCTCCACCATCACCTTCCCGAACGAAGACCCGATCTCCCACAATCTCTTCTCCCTGGCTCCCGGCAACACCTTCGACCTGGGCCTCTACCGCAAAGGGACGGGCAAATCCCACACGTTCGCCAATCCCGGCGTGGTCAACGTCTACTGCAACGTCCATCCGACCATGTCGGCAGTCGTCCATGTGATGTCGACGCCCTACTACTGCTTCACTGACGCGGCCGGCACCTACCGGCTCGACGTCCCGCCCGGCAAGTACCGCGTCACCGCCTGGAACGAACAGGGCGGCACGGTCTCCTCGGACATCACCGTCGCGGCCGACGGCGGGATCGTCGGCGCCACCGCCCTCACGATCGACGGGCGCAACTACCGGTTCAACCAGCACACGAATAAGTTCGGAAAAACCTACCAGCCGCCGAAGGATTACTGAGTGACAGCGCAGACGCTCGACACCCCGACCGTCCACTCCGCCGGAATTCCGGCCCGGAAGCCCGTCGTGGAGCGCGCACGCTTCCCGCTCGTCCTGAAACTCTTCGGCCTCACGGCCCTCCTGATTCTCCTCGTCGTCGGCGTGGCCATCGGCATCACCATCCAGCGGGCGAACACCATCGCCACCGAGACGGTGAACGCCTCGATCCAGGGCGCCGGCAAGCTGTTCGACGAGCTGCAGCGGCAGCGTCTCTCCGCGCTCTCCCTCCCGGCGCGCCTCCTCGGCGGCGACTCGAACTTCGTCGCCTACGTGCAGTCGAACGTCTACGGCGTCGGCGAGGAACAGGCGGCCGCGGTCCCGCAGGCCGCCGTTCCGCAGAACCCGGGCGTACCCCAGGACACGGCCAGCGCGGACGCGCCGCCGGTCGTGGACATGGCCAGCGTGATCGACCAGTTGCAGCAGCGCAAAGCGTCGTTCAAGGCCGACATGCTGATGCTGCTCGACGACCAGGGGCGTCTCATCGCCCGCTCCGACCAGCCGGCCGTGAATCCCACCTACGAAGACATCTACGAGGCGACGCCGCTCGTCCGCGGCATCGTCGACGACGTGCGCATCCCCTACACCGAAGGGGTGCTGCAGTACGGCGGAAAGCTCTACCACGCCGCCGTGGCGCCGGTCGGCAGCGGCGCGCGCGACGTGCGCATCGGCTATCTCGTCAGCGCCGTGAACATCGACGAGAAGTTCGCCAACAGCATTGCCGATTCGACGAAGGCAGGCGTGATGTTCGTCGCCAACGGCGCCAACCTGGCGCGCTCGCGCAACGCGCCTGCGTTCGGGATGCAGCAGATGAACGGCGTCGACACCATCGTCAAGAGCGGCAAGCCGATGCCGGCGTCGACGCAGGTGATCGACGGCAATTCGTACGTCCTGACGGGGCAGCCGCTCGTCGCCGGCGCGCTGCCGGTCGGCGCGGCGGTGTTCCTCCGCTCGCGCGACCGCGAGCTGGCGCCGTTCCGCCAGATCGAGCAGTCGCTGCTCGCCGGCGGCGGCGTGGCGCTCCTCCTCGCCTTCATCCTCTCGTGGATCATGGCCAAGCGGCTGACCCGCCCGATCGAGCAGCTCGCCGGAGTGGCCCAGGCGGTGACGGCCGGCGATTACACGGTCCAGCCGGACATCGACCGCAGCGACGAAGTCGGCATCCTCGGCCGCTCCTTCGCAAAGATGATCAACTCCCTCCGCGACAAGGCGGAGCTCGAGGAGCTGTACAACGACATGGCCGCGCGAGCCGAGGAGCGGGAAGCGAATCCCGCCAAGCCTTCCGAGGCGCCGCTGCTCGATTACGCGACGGTGCTGGTCACGGACATGCGCGGACTGCCGGCCACAGTGGGCGAGGGGGACGCCGCGAACGTGATCGCTGCCGTCTCCCACGCGATGCACGTGCAGGAGCAGGAAGTGGAACGGCAGGATGGCGAGGTGCGCGAGATCATCGGCCACCGGCTCGTCTCCGTCTTCCGCGGCGAGCGGGGGATCCTGCACGCCATCCGCGCCTCCCGCGCCATCAACGAGGAGCTGGCAACGCTCAAGCCGCCGATGACCGTCGGCGTCGGCATCTCGACCGGCGAGTTCGTCACCGGCTCGGTGAACCTGAACAGCGAGAGCGGCCTGGCCATCGTCGGCGACGCCCCGCTGCTGGCGATGCTGTTCGCGTGGCACGCGCCGACCGGCTACGCCTACATCTCCTACGAGACCGCCCAGGCGGCGGGCGCCGAGGTGCTCGGTGCCGTGCAGCGCGAAGAGGTGAAGCTTCGCTGGCTCGCGCAGCCGCTGCCGGTGGCGTCGCTGCCGCTCGTGAGCGTCAACACCAGCATGATGCGGGCGATGGGTGGGACGACGTCGTCGATGGCCACGATGCGCCTCGACGCCACCAGCCTCCCGATCTCGAACGTGCCCGTCGATCTCACGGCCGGCCACACCTTCGCCGGCCGTTACCGCATCGAACAGGTGCTGGGCCGCGGCGGTATGGGCGTCGTCTACAAGGCGACGGACACACAGCTCGACGAGGTCGTGGCCATCAAGACGCTGCCGGGTGACGTGATGCAGCGGTCGCCCGAGGATCTGGAGCGCTTCAAGCGGGAGATCCGCCTGGCGCGGCGCATCACGCACCGCAACGTCCTGCGGACCTACGACTACGGCGAGGCCGAAGGGGTGTACTTCATCAGCATGGAGTTCATCCGCGGCTACACGCTGAGCGAGCTGCTCGACGAAGCGCCGAACCGCCAGATGGCGCCGCGCGTGGCCGTCGGCATCGCCCGGCAGATCTGCCGCGGGCTTCAGGCGGCGCACGAGCAGGGCATCATCCACCGCGACATCAAGCCGCAGAACGTCCTCATCGACGCGAAAGGCGAGGTGAAGCTGATGGACTTCGGTATCGCCCGGATGACGGAGACGAACGAAGCCATGACCCAGGCCGGCCTGATCGTCGGGACGCCCCACTACATGAGCCCCGAGCAAGTGCAGGGCAGATCGCTCGAGCCCCGCAGCGACGTCTATTCGATGGGCGTGCTGCTCTACGAGATGCTGGTGGGACGGCGGACGTTCGAGTCGTCGTCGCTGACCGGCGTACTCGCGGCGCACATCACCGAGAAGCCGGTCCCGCCGATCGACCTGCGTCCCGAGATCGGCCGCGACCTGAACGCGATCGTGCTGCGCTGCCTGACCAAGGAAACGAAGGACCGCTACACGGACGCCGGCTCGCTGCTGGCGGCGCTCGATCAGGTGCAGATCCGCGCAGCCGCCCCGGCCGCGGCGTAACGATTCTGCGGGTCGTGTCACTACTCCGCTGCAAGGAGATAGAGGACATGAAACGAATTGCATTGCTGCTAGTCACTTTTTTCATCACGACCGCGGCGTTCGCGGCGAATCCCCAGGGCTTTGTCTGGGCCAACCAGGAGACGAGCCCCAGCTACGCGCCGAACGCTTCGTACGCACACAACTCGACGGGCGGCGCGGTGAAGATCACGCGGACAGCCGCCGGCGCCTACACGGTGCTCTTCGCCGGACTCGGCGCGGCCGGCGCGGCGATGAAGTCGAACGTGCAGGTGACGGCGTACAACGGCCGCACGGCCTGCAATGTGGTGAGCTGGAGCGGCTCGCCCGACCTGAGCGTCAAAGTGCACTGCTTCTACATCCCGGACGGTTCGATGCGCGACAGCCAGTTCACGGCGCTTGTGACGTTTGCGCCGTAGGCGCGAGCGAAGCAGCCGAGGAGGACACGAATGACGTCCGGGACGTCATTCGTGTCCTTGAGAAGACTCGCGTGACGTTACGGCCGTAACTCGCGACCGGTCTGTCCCGTCCACTGACCATGCGTCCTTCATTTCGGATCGTTGCCATCGTCGTCGTCATCGCTGCCGGGGGGTACTTTGTGGCCCATGGGCTGGCCCTGGATGAAGCGTCAGTGCCGGCGCCTCCGCCGGTCGCGGTGACGAGCATCGCGGAGCCGGAGATCGCGGCCATCGAGATGCACGCGCTGCGGCCGCGTGAGACGCGCGACGGACGGAATCTCTTCGCCTATCGCGAGCCGCCGCCCAAGCCGGTCGCGCAAGCCGTCGTGCGGTACGTGGCGCCGCCGCCGGTTGCGCTTGCCGAACCCGTCGCGGTGCAACCGGCCGCGCCGGCGCCGACGCGCTTCACCTGGAAGTACGTCGGGAGCTTCGGGCCGCGGGAGAGGCCGTTCGCGGTGTTCTCGCGCGACGGTGAGGTGATCACCGCCCGCCGCGGTGAGCGCGTGGATGCGCACTTCGTGGTGAAAGCGATCGGCGTTGAGAGCGTGGATGTGCAGCCGCGCAATGAACCAGTGCAGCGGATTCCGCTGGGGTGAAGCACGATAGGACCAATGGGACAGATGGGACCGATGGGATGAATGGGAGTCTCCGGTTTCCCCTCTGTCCCATTGGTCCCATCGTTCCCTGGTCCTACCGCTTCAACAAGGCATCAAGAATCGGCGCCCGAAAGTACAGCGCGCCCAGCTTCAACGCCTCTGCCTCATCACCGGCTTCGAAGGTCAGGCTCTTCAGCGTCAGCACCGGCACCTTTTTGAAGCGGCGGAAGTTCAGCTCCACGTACAGCGGCGTCCCGGGGATCTTCTTCGAGAGCTCCGCCGATGCTGGCGAGACGCCGCGGACGAACTCCTGCACGAGTGCGCGGAGTTGCGGGTTCTCCGGAATCGCGGCCGTCGTCCAGACGTCGACCCACGCCTGGGGGCCGTACATCAGCCGGTAGCGGGTGGCGTCGACGCCGCCGACTTTGCCGTGCAGCGGCTTGGCGAGTGTGGCCACGGCGGCGCGCTCGACACCGGCGTTCTTGCCGGCGAGCTTCGCGAGCGTCGGGGCGATCTCGACGACCGGGAGCTCGACGTAGGCGCGCCCGAGGGGGTTCTCGACCGTGACGAACTTCGCGCGATTCGCGCTGAAGGCGTTGAGCCAGAGCGCCTCGGCGCGGACGCCGCCCTGATAGACGTGCAGGTCGACGCTGCCGAACTTGCCGAGCCAGGGGAACGGGGCGGACGGATTGGCCTCGAGCTGCAGGTGAAAGGGGCGCGACTGCGCCGCCGCGGGGCCGGTGAAGGGGAGGGAAACGAACAGCGCGAGTACGGTGGTGGCGATTTTCATGGGGCGCAAAAAGGGCGGCCTTGCGGCCGCCCTCGGATCATACCAATTTCGAAAGTCCTAGAACGTGGCGTCCAGGAACGGACGGAGCTTCTTCGAGCGCGACGGGTGACGCAGCTTGCGCAGCGCCTTCGACTCGATCTGGCGAATCCGCTCGCGTGTGACGTTGAACGAGCGGCCCACTTCCTCGAGCGTGTGCTCGGCACCGTCGCCGACACCGAAGCGCATCTTGAGCACCTGCTCCTCCCGAGGGGTGAGCGTGCGCAGGACCTTGTTCGTCTGCTCCTTGAGGTTCGAGACGATCACGTGGTCGATCGGGGAGACGACCGCGCGATCCTCGATGAAGTCGCCGAGATGTGAATCTTCCTCTTCGCCGATCGGCGTTTCGAGGGAGATCGGCTCCTGGGCGATCTTCATGATCTTGCGAACCTTGGCCACCGGCATGTCCATCCGCTCGGCGATCTCCTCGGCCTGCGGTTCGCGGCCGAGCTCCTGCACGAGCGCACGGGACGTGCGCGTCAGCTTGTTGATCGTCTCGATCATGTGCACCGGGATACGGATGGTGCGGGCCTGATCGGCGATCGCGCGGGTGATGGCCTGACGGATCCACCACGTCGCGTACGTCGAGAACTTGTAGCCGCGGCGGTACTCGAACTTCTCGACCGCCTTCATCAGACCGATGTTCCCTTCCTGAATCAGGTCGAGGAACTGCAGGCCGCGGTTCGTGTACTTCTTGGCGATGGAGACGACGAGGCGGAGGTTGGCGACGATCAGCTCCTGCTTGGCCTGATCCGCCTCTTCCTCACCCTGACGGATCTCGCGGATCGTCTTCTTCAACTCGTCGTGAGACGTGCCGTAGAAGGTCTCGAGCTCGACCAGCTTCTCCTGGTACTTCTGCAGGCGGCGGCGGTAGAAGTCGCGGCGGGTTTTATCCTTTTCGCGCTTCAGGGCCTGCTCGTCCTTGCGGATCATCGCGGCCGTCTGCGACAGCTCGTTGTCGATGTCCTTGAGCTTGTTGATCATGCGGTTCCGCGTCTGCGGGGTGAAATCGATCAGACGCAGTTCCTCGGCGAGATCGAGCTCCATCTTCTCGACGCTTTTCTGCGTCGTGGCCAGCGTGCGCTGGGAGAGCTTCTTCGGATCGGCGAGCTTCGCGGCCGAATCCTTGATCTTCTTGTCCAGCTTCGCGATGCGCTCGAAGATCTCCATGATGTCCTGGATCTTGTTCGCGGTCGCTGCCGGCATCTTCGGCTCGCCGTCGGCCGTTTCGATCGTGATCGCGCTGCCGTCATCGTCCGGCATGGCGAGGTCGATCGTCTCCTTGATCACGCGGGCGTCCTTGCGGGCGGCCTCGTAGATCTTCAGGATCTCTTCGCGGATGATGCGGTTTTGGGAGAGGGCCTTGAAGACCTTCCGCTCACCCTTTTCGATGCGCTTGGCGATGTCGACTTCGCCCTGACGGTCGAGCAGCTTGACCGTGCCCATCTCGCGCAGGTACATGCGGACCGGATCGTTCGTCTTGTCGACGATTCCGCTGGAGGCGGCGATGATGTCCTGCTGGACCTCCTCGCGCTGGTCCATCTCTTTTTCTTCGATCGTGCCATCGATCGTGACGATACCCTTGGAGGAAGTCTGCAGGGGCTTTTCGGCGTCTTCCAGGACGTCGATGCCGAGATCGTTGAAGCGGATGTAGATCTCGTCGAGCTCTTCGGGAAGGCTTGTTACTTCTTCAGGCAGCACCTCGTAGATTTCGTCGTAGAGAAGGAAGCCCTTCTCCTTGCCGATCACGATGAGCTGTTTCACCTCTGCATACTTTTCTTCGACGCTCAACTCGACAGCCCCCTCATCGAATGTGGATTCCGGTTCGAGATTCGAAGTGCGCAGGCGTGTAGTCATTTAGGCTCCTCCCGGAAGGCAGCTCACGTAGCCCTTCGGCACCAACGAATCGAACGGTCCGGTCTCATACGAGACCTTGGCAGGATCGTCACCAATCTACACTTGACAACCCAGCCAAAGTATCGTCCGCACAGGACACTCCCGTAATCGGGAGAGGACGGTAATTATTTCAATGTGTTCGACATACGGAGCAGGTCGCGCTTCTCGACCCAGAGCCGGTTGAACCGCTCATCGTCGTGTGCCTGTTCGGCATCGAGCATCTCCCGCTGGAGCTGCCGGGATCGCCTGTCGATATAGCTCCGCTCGAGAGGAATGAGGTTCTCGTGGATCTTCTGCTGGAGGGTCTGGTCGTCAAGATCGTCGGCGAGTGAGACTTCGGAGAGCAGCGTGACTTCTGCCTCGCCCTTAACTTGGGTCGTGATCTCTCCAAAATCAATAGCCTTACCCCTCAGCAGCTCGCTTTTTATGAGCCCGTAAAGGGTTTTGCAGGCCGGGTCTTCGAAAAACTCCTCCTGGATCCGGTCGAGCAGCTCACGGTCGAGCTTCCCCTGCAGCGCGGCGACCAGGAAGTACTTCTCGGCCGAGAACTGCGACGCGACCGGCTGACGCTCCAGCACCCCGGTCTGCGCCTTCCCCCGCACCTTGGACCAGATGGACTCGAACGAGAGGCGGAAGGCATCGGCAACCCGCTGCGCGGCGTCGTTCCGGATGACCGGATCGTTCACCGCGTTGAGCAGCGGCACGAACTGTTCGACGCGCTCGCTCTTCTCGCGCCCGCTGAGCGACGCGCCGTCCGCCGCCCACTCGCGCAGGGCAAACTGAAAGATGTCGGTGGCGTTGCTGAGGATCTCGAGGAACCGGTCGACGCCATGCTTCTGAATCAGGGAGTCGGGGTCTTTCTCTCCGTGCAGATCGAGGGCATCGACGTTGATGCCGGCCGAGAGCAGCACCTGCGCCGCCTTCAGAGTTGCGTTGCGGCCGGCGTTGTCACCGTCGTAGGCGATGACGACGCGGCGGGTGAAGCGCCGCAGCAGCGTGGCCTGGCCGGACGTCAGCGAGGTGCCCATCGAGGCGACGGCTCCGGGCACACCGGCGTAGTCGACGGCGATGGCATCGAAGTAGCCCTCGACGAGGATGGCCCGGTCCATCCGCCGCATGGCGTCCTTGGAACGATGGAGGTTGTAGAGCAGGCGCGACTTGTTGAAGATCTCGGACTCGGGGGAGTTGAGGTACTTCGGCTCGCCGCCGTCGAGCGAGCGTCCGCCGAAACCGACGAGCGCCCCGGTCTCCGAGTGGATGGGGATCATCAGCCGGTTGCGGAAGCGGTCGTAGAACCCCGCTTTTCCTTCCTTGCGCGCCTGGATCAGCCCCGCCAGCTCGAGCTTCTTCTCCCCATGCTGATTGGCCAGCCGGCGGAGGATGTAGTCCCAACCGTCGGGCGCGAAGCCGAAGCCGTACTTTTGCACGACTTCCTTCGGCACCTGCCGCTCCTCGAGATAGCGCAGCGCGGAGTTGCGCGGAAAGTGATGCAGCGCCTCGTAGAAGGCGGCCGACGCGGCGTCCATCACTTCGAGCAGGTCGTCCTTGTCGGCCTCGCGGGAGGTCCGCTTCCGTTTCGGCAGCTCGATGCCGACGCGGTTGGCTACATGTTCGACCGCCTCCGGAAAGGTGAAGCGCTCGGTCAGGGTGAGGAACTTGAAGATGTCTCCGCCCGTCCCGCACCCGAAGCAGTAGAAGAGCCCCTTGTCCCGGTCGACGTGAAACGACGGCGACTTTTCACGATGGAAGGGGCAGAGCCCCTTGTAGCTCTTCCCCGCCAGCTTGAGCGGCGTGACCTGCTGGACGAATTCGACGATATCCGCCGAGGAGCGGACATTCGAGATGATGCTGTCGTTGAGGTCGACGAAGGCCATGGTTTAGTTGGCGGTTGGCAGTGGGCGGTTGGCGGTGGAAGGCGACGCAGCTACGGTGGACAACAAGGCAGCTACGCAGCCCGCGGTACCCCATGTCATCCCGAGCGTCGAGCGAGGGACCTGGGGGGCGGGTGGCACGGTCCGGGTGCCATCCGCGCGTCCGCGTCGATGGGCTATCAGACCGTGCCACCCATCCCCCAGGCCCCTCGCTCGGCGCTCGGGGTGACAGTAGGTACTGCTGTTCTCATTTGCCATCGACATGGTGCACGCACGAGCGGTGAAGCGCTGCCAACTGCCAACCGCCAACTCCTCACTCCAACACCGCGATCGTAGCCCCATCTCCGCCTTCGTTCTCAGCACCGGGGCGCCACGACTTTACGCCCGGGTGTTTGCGCAGGTACTCGCGGATCGCCTTGCGCAGGGTGCCGGTGCCGAAGCCGTGGATGATGCGGATGGCCTGCTTTCCTTCGAGGAGAGCGCGGTCGATGAAGCGGTCGGATTCGTCGATGGCGTCGTCGACGCGCTGGCCGATCAGATTCAGCTCCGCGGAGACGACCGCGACGTCGCTGCTACCGCCTCCGGTGTCGCGGTCGCGGCTCTGGGCCTTCGGCTGCGGTGCGCCCTTCGGGATGAGATCCGAGAGCTCGACCGTCATCTTCCGGCCGTTGACCGAGATGACGGCCTTGCTGCCGTCGACCGAGAGGAGCTCGCCCACGACCTTGAACTTGCGGTGCTCCACCTTCTCGCCGACGCGCACTTCGCGCTGTTCTGCGGGGATGAACTCCAGCGCACGCTCGACCGGCTTGGTGATCGTGCGCAGCACCTCGTTCGGGTTGACGCTGGCGCGGGCGGCGCGGTCCATTTCGCGGAGGTTCTTGATCTCGGCGGCGAGCTGGCGGCTGACGTCGTCCTTGAGGCGGTCGATCTCCTCGCGGTAGGTGGTGCCGAGGCGGGCGCGCTCCTTTTCGAGCTGCGCGTACTTTTCTTCGGCCTTGCGGTTGGAGGTTTCGAGGTTCGACCGCAGCCGCGTCAGCTCGTCCTGCTGCGCGACCAGCTCCGCCATCTTCTTCTGCAGCGTGGCCAGGAGGTGATCGGTCTCGCCGTACTTTTCGCCGAGGCGCGTGCGGGCGCTCTCGATGATGGAGGCGGGGAGGCCGATCATCTTCGCCACCTCGATGGCGCGCGAGCGGCCCGGGATGCCGCTGATCATCCGGTACGTCGGCAGCGCCGTCGCGGCGTCGAACTCCATCGACGCGTTCACGATGCGCGTGTCGTTCACGGCGAAGCTCTTCAGCGCCGACAGGTGCGTCGTGACGATGACGAGTGAGCCGAGCTCCAGGAGGTGCTCGATCACCGCGGCGGCGAGCGCGGCCCCTTCCTCGGGATCGGTGCCGGAGCCAAGCTCGTCGAGCAGGACCATCGAGCGGTCGGTGGCGCGCGAGAGGATCCGCTTGAGGCGCACCAGGTACGCCGAGAAGGTCGAGAGATGTTCGAGAACGCTCTGGTCGTCGCCGATCAGGACGTGCAGCCCGTCGACGATCGGCAGGACCGTACCTTCGGCGGCGGGGACGGGGAGGCCGCTCATCGCCATGGCCACCAGGAGGCCCGAGGTCTTGAGGGCGACAGTCTTGCCGCCGGCGTTCGGGCCGGAGACGACGAGCGCGGGCGACGTGGCGTTCAGGTCGACGGTGATGGGCACGACCTTGCGGGAGCTCGGCTCTTCGCCGAACGCTTCCTGGCGGGCGTTGGCCAGCCGCTCGTCGAGGAGCGGGTGGCGTCCGTCGATGAGGCGGAGCTCGCGGTCGGCGCTGAACGACGGGCGCGTCGCGCGGACCATGTCGTGGAACGTGGCGCAGGCCTGCAGCGCGTCGAACTCGCCGGCGAGGACGACGGCGTCGTGGATCGCTTCGGCCTCGTCGAACAGGAGCTGCGAGATGAAGCGGGTGATGCGGGCGATCTCTTCGCGCTCCTGGATCAGGAGGTCGGCCAGATCGTTGTTCAACTCGATGGCCGCCATCGGCTCGATGAAGAACGACGCGCCGGAGTTGGAGCGCTCGTGCAGGATGCCGGTGACGGCGTTGCGATGGTCGCTGCGGACGGGGATGCAGTAACGATCGCCGCGCTGCACGATGAGCAGGTCCTGAATCGCGTCCGAGTTGCGATTCATGATGTCGGTGAGCGTCTTCTGGATCGCGTTGCGCTTCGTCTGGATACGGGTGCGGATGGCCCGCAGCTCCGCCGACGCTTCCTCGCGCAGCTTGCCGTCGCGAGTGAAGTACTTGTTGGTCTTTGCCAGCAGCTCGGCCAGGTCGGGGATGCGCGTGGCGATGGTGGCGAGCCGGGGGTAGGTGTCGGTGCGGGCGAACGTGTCCCGGATGGCCTGCGTGGAGCGGACCGCGCGCACGACCAGCCAGGACTCGTCGAGCTCGAGCACCGTCTCGCGGGCGAACAGCGCACCGACGTCGGCCAGGCCGGCCAGCGGCAGGAGCCCTTCGGTGTGGAAGAAGCGGACCATCTCCGCCAGCTCCGCCTGCGCCGCTTCAGCCTTGTCGAGCGTAGCCTGCGGCCGCCGGCGCATCAGCGCCTCCCGCCCGGGCACGCTCTTGGTTTCGAGCGCGATCAGCGTGAGCACGCGGTCCAGCTCGAGGGTCGTGAGAAAGTCGGGGGTGATCACGGGGTATGTAGATGTGCGGGGGAGTACGGGCTATTCCGGCCGCGCATCGCGCGGCGGGTTGTTGGTTGTTGGTTTTTGGTGCTGCGCTCTGCGGGGCCGGGCTGCCACAGACTCCCGGCCAAGCGGAGCACCAACAACCAAAAACCGACAACCAACAACGTTGCGCGCGGAGCGCGCAACAAAAAAGGCCCGCGATCGCTCGCGGGCCTCGTTTGTTTCGTACCGTAACGTCGGCCTAGTAGCCGGCGCGGCGCTCTTCAGCGAGTTTACGCAGAACTTTCTTCCGCGCGGCGATCGCTTTGCGCTTCCGCTTGGTGCTCGGCTTTTCGTAGTGCTGGCGCTTTTTCAACTCGGAGAGAATCCCCGACTTTTCGCACTTCCGCTTGAAGCGGCGAAGCGCATTCTCAAAGGACTCGTCTTCCTTGACGTGTACGAGAGGCATCCCCGAAATCCCCCCCTTCTACCTGGGCTGTGGTGCACTCGGATCTGGGCGAAAACCGTGTGGGCCGCAACATTCTAAGGAGAGCTGCCGCCATCGGTCAATTGCCGATGAGAGCGTTGTCCTTAGCTCGACACCCTGAACCGGCACCCCCTCGCGTTGCATTCCGCCCATTTGTGAATTGTTGTAACCTCCTGCACCGAAAGGAACTTCGATGACCCTGCGGTTGCGGTTTCTCACGGTTCTCCTCCCGATCCTCGCCGCCTGTGCCACCAATCCTGGCACCAACCCGGCCCGCCAGGTACCTCCGCCGCCCCCCACGGAGGCGCGGGCCGTCACCGAGACGATGCACGGCGTCACGATCACCGATCCGTACCGCTGGCTCGAAGACCAGAACAGCCCCGAGACCCGCGCCTGGATCGACCGGCAGAATGCCTACACCGATCAGGTGCTCGCCGCCGACGCCCCGCTGCGCGAGACCTTCGCCCGCCGGATCGACGAACTGCTGCGCACCGACCAGGTCTCCACGCCGCAGTACCGGCAGGGGCGCTACTTCTTCACCCGCCGAGCGCCGGAACAGGACCTCTTCGCCATCTACATGCGGGAGAACGGCAATGACGTGGTCCTCGTCGATCCCATCACCCTCAGTCCCGACAAGTCGGTCAGCGTCGGCATCAGCGAGGTCTCGGACGACGGGAAGCTCCTGGCTTACTACGTCCGGAAGGGAGGGGCCGACGAGACGGTCGTCCATTTCTTCGACGTCGACGGCCGGCGCGAGGCCGGCGATCCGCTGCCGCTGGCGCGCTACTCCGGCATCAGCGTCACCGGCGATCACAAGACGCTCTACTACTCCCGCTTCACGCCCGAAGGGCCGCGCGTCTACCGCCGCGCCATCGCCGGCGGCGAGCCGGAGAAGATCTTCGGCGACGGCTACACGCGCGACAAGATCATCGGCGTGAGCATCTCGGACGACGGCCGCTATGTCCTGATGAACGTCAGCCACGGCTCGGCCGCCGCGAAGACGGAGCTCTACTTCAAGGACCTCTCGACGGACGGCCCGATCCGGACGATCGTCAATGACAAGCCGGCCCGCTTCTCCGCCCAATTCGCCGGCGACCGGATCGTGCTGCTGACGAACCTCGACGCGCCGAACCAGCGCGTGCTGGTGGCGAGCGTCGACGAGCCGCAGACCTGGCGGGAGATCGTCCCGCAGCATGCGACGAACGCGATCCAGGGGATGTCGCTCGCCGGCGGCCGCCTCTTCGTCCGCTATCTCGAGAACGTCCGCCCGACGATCGCCGGCTACGATCTCGACGGCCACCGTCAGACGGACATCCGCTTCGACGAGCTCGGAACCCTCGGCAGCGTCTCCGGCTCCTGGACGTCCCCCGTCGCCTTCTTCGGCTTCAGCAGCTTCCACATCCCGCCGACGATCTACGAGTACCGCGTGGCGACTGGGGAGCGCACGGTCTTCGCCCGACAGAACGCGCCGGTCAACTCCGGCGACTTCACGGTCGAGCAGGTCTGGTATCCGTCGAAGGACGGCACCCGCGTCCCGATGTTCCTGATGTACAAGAAAGGCCTCCGCCGCGACGGCACGGCCCCGGTCTATCTCACGGGCTACGGCGGTTTCAACGCCAGCGAGCTGCCCGGCTTCACGGCGCGCGCAATCGCCTGGTGCGAGCAGGGCGGCGTCTACGCGCTCCCGAATCTCCGCGGCGGCGGGGAGTTCGGCGAAGCCTGGCACCGCGCCGGGATGCTCGCCGAGAAGCAACACACGTTCGACGATTTCATCGGAGCTGCCGAGTACCTGATCCGCGAGCGTTACACGTCCGCCGAACACCTCGGCGTGGCCGGCCGCAGCAACGGCGGCCTGCTCGTCATGGCCATGGCCACGCAACGCCCCGACCTCGCCCGCGCCGTCGTCTGCGGCTACCCGCTGATCGACATGCTCCGCTATCAGCGCTTCCTGGTCGGGAGTTTCTGGGTCCCCGAGTACGGTGACCCGGAGAACCCGCGGCATTTCCCCTTCATCCACGCCTATTCGCCGTATCACCGCGTGGATCCGTCAAAGGATTACCCGGCGATCTATTTCTACACCGGCGACGCCGATACGCGCGTCGCCCCTCTGCACGGCCGCAAGATGACGGCGCTGATGCAGGCCGCCGATCCCGACACGGAACCGATCGTCCTCCGCTACCAGCTCAGCGGCGGCCACTCCGGCGGCGAACCCCGCAGCGTGACGGTGCAACACGAATCCGAGTCCCTGGCGTTTCTGTGGAGTCAACTCGGGAGATGACGACCGTGTTAATCTCACAACACCAATGAAAGTCGCGTTCATCAAGCCGCCGGTGGGGGGCATTCTCGGGTTGGAGATGCTGACGTTCGTCGAGCCGTTGGGGCCGATCTGCGTCGCGGCCGTCCTCGAGCAGGACGGGCATACGTGCAAAGTCATCGACCTGCGGATTGACGGGCAGGAAAAGGGGCTTGCCGACTGCGTCGAGTTCGAGCCGGACGTGGTTGGGTTGCAGTGCAACTTCACCACCGAGCGGAACCGGACCATCCGGCTGGCGCAGCGGATCAAGCGGGACAACCCGAAAGCGTTCGTGGTGATTGGCGGGCACGACGCGTCGCGCGATCCCGAGTGGTTCAGCGATCCGGCGGTCGACGCCATCGCCGTAGGGGATGGCGAAGAAGTCATGCCTCCGCTCGTCAATGCGTTACGCGATGCGCGGGACCTGACGAAAGTCGAAGGGCTTTACCTGCGGCCGAAAGGGGAGCTGCTCTTTACCGGGCATGCGCCGGCGCGGCCGAACCTCGATACCTACCCGATGCCGGCACGGCATCTCATCGCGCACTACGCCGACCACTACTACATCAACTTCCGCAAACCGCTGGCGCTCCTCGAGACCGCGCGCGGATGCCCGTTCAAGTGCAACTTCTGCTCTGTCTGGAAGTTTCATGAATCGACGTTCCGGGAGAAGTCGCCCGCGCGCGTCGTGGCGGAGTTGCAGACCATCACCGCACCGAACGTCTTCATCACCGACGACATCTTCTGGATGAACGTCAAACGTGGTGAGGAGATGGGGCGGGCGATCAAAGAGGCGGGGATCCGGAAGTTCTTCACCGTGCAGACCCGCACCGACATCATCGTCAAGTTCCCGCACCTCGTCGAACAGTGGAAAGACTGCGGCAACCTCTCGATCTTCCTCGGCCTCGAATCCGTCACGGACGAAGGGCTGAAAGCGGTGAACAAGAAGAACACGCAGTCGAACAACGTCCGCGCCATCGAGATCCTCAAAGACCTCGGCGTCGGCTTCACGCCGAACTTCATCGTCGATCCTGCCTGGGACCACGACGACTTTGCCCGGCTTCGCGAATGGATCGAGGAGATGGGCGCCTACAACAGCGGCTTCTCCATCCTCACACCGCTCCCCGGCACCGACCTCTGGGACACCGCCAAACAGAACGTGACCACCCACGACTGGGAGATGTACGACATCGTCCACACCGTGCTCCCGACCAAGCTCCCGCTGCGCGACTTCTACGAGGAGTACTCAGGCCTCTGGCGCCACGCCCTCGACGTCCGCTACCGCCATCGCGGCAAGCTCAAGACGTACGTGCAACTCGGCGCCGCCTTAGCCACCCGCAAAGTGACGCTGAAAGCCGTCCGTAACGGGATGAACATCGCGAAGGTGTTCAGCAAGCCGGAGACGTTTCTCAGGGCGCACCAGTAGCCGCGGCTACTGATGCGGTTTTCGGTTGTTGGTTGTTGGTTTTCGGTGCTGCGCTACGCGCAGATCGCCGTGAAGCGGAGCACCAGAACCCCGAAACCAACAACCAAAAACCGCTAACTCGCGCGCGCTACACCGTGACCAGATGCTCCACCCTCGCCACGATGGCATCCAGCGCCACCTGATTCTCGCCCCCCTCGGGGATGATCAGGTCGGCGTAGCGCTTGGAAGGCTCGACGAACTCCTCGTGCATCGGGCGGACGGTCGTCAGGTACTGCTCCACGACTGATTCCAGGCTGCGGCCGCGGGACTGGATGTCGCGGGTGAGACGGCGGAGGAAGCGGAGGTCGGACGGCGTGTCGACGAACAGCTTGATGTCGATCCGCTTGCGCAGATCGGGCTCGGCGAGGACGAGGATCCCTTCGACGATGATCACCTTCCGCGGCTCGACGCGCTGCGTTTCGACGCGCCTCGCGTACGTGGTGAAGTCGTAGAGCGGCACCTCGATCGAGGCGCCTTTGGCCAGCACGTCCAGATGGCGCGCCAGCAACTCGCTCTCGAGCGAGTCCGGGTGGTCGAAGTTGATGTGGTGCAGCTCCTCGGGCGAGAGGCCGTCGAAGTTCCGGTAATAGGAGTCGTGCGAGATCCACTCGATCCGGTCCTTGCCGACGCGGTCGTAGATCGCGCGGGCCACCGTCGTCTTCCCCGAGCCGGTGCCGCCGGCGATGCCGATGATGACCGGGGTCTTCACGACGACGACTGCTCTTCGAAGTCGGACTCCGTCATGAAGTCGGCCAGATCTTCGGTGCCGCAGGTGGCGCAGACGATCGCCGACAGCTTGCCGTTCGTGTACTCGAACTGGTAGGTCGGCGTCTCGCACTGAATACAGATGAGGTAATCGGGCTCGTCGTAGGCCATGGGCGAAGAATACACGAGCCGAGGGATGGCGGCACGGGGCACGAGGCGGGCTAAGATGCGCCGATGATCGTCCTGCGCCAGCTCGCCTTTGCGATTCTTCTGACGTCTTCCGCCTTCGCCGCCACGGCTCCCCGCAACGTCATCCTGATCATCGGCGACGGCATGGGAACCGCGCACGTCACCGCCGCGAAGAACACGCGCGCCGAAAAGTTCAACCTCGCCCGGATGCCGGTCGTCGGCCTGCAGACGACGCGCTCCGCGGACCGCACCGTGACCGACTCCGCCGCCGCCGCGACGGCGCTGGCGACAGGCGTGAAGACGAACTACGAAATGGTGAGCGTCGATCCGGCCACCGGCGCGCCGCTGGCGACGGTGCTCGAGGTAGCGGAGAAGGGCGGCCGGACGACGGGCGTCGTGACGACGACGAACTTCTGGGACGCGACCCCCGCGGCTTTCGCCGCGCACGCGAAGCACCGCTCGGAGGGCGTGGACATCGCCAAACAGATGCTGCGGAGCGGCGCCGAGATCATCATCGGCACCGGCCAGAAGGTGTTGCAGCGTCCCGAAGCCGCAGGCCTGACGGATTATGCGAAAGCGCAGGGCTACACCGTGGCCATGACGCGCGCCGAGCTGGATGCCGCCGGCCCCGGTCCGTTGCTGGCGATCCTCCCGGAACAGACCCGCGACGCGGAGAACCCCGATGCGCCGCTGGCGATGCTGGCGAAGTGGTCGATCGAACGGCTGAATCGCAACAAGAGCGGCTTCTTCCTCATCATCGAGCACGAGGGCACGGACTCCTCGAGCCACCAGAACAACGGCGCCGACCTGACGGCGAGCCTCACCGCGCTCGATCTCACGGTAGGAGAGGTGCTGGACTTCGCGGCCAGGTCAGGCGACACGCTGGTGGTCGTGACGGGCGATCACGAGACCGGCTCTCTGCGCGTGTCGGAGTCGCCGAGGACCGGCCGGATCCGTCTGGAGTGGGCCACCACGGACCACACCGGGTCCGCGGTGCCGGTGTTTGCGTTCGGACCCGGGTCGGAGCAGTTCGCCGGGTTCTACGACAACACGGATATCGGCAAGCGCCTGCTGGCGTTCGTGCGGCGGTGATGGTGGGGTAGAGCCGGATAGCGAGACGAAGTTTGGAGTGCGGCAGCGACGCCTCAACATCTGCCGCTTTTACATAGCCGCAGCGGCGAGCTGCGGCCCACGTGGCGCGCCGCAAAGGGCGGAAGCTCGACGCTTCCGCTATGTAAAAGCGGCAGCTGATGAAGCGTCGCTGCCGCACTCCAGACGCTTCGGCGGTGGTGTCGTAGGGTTGGCTGCCTACGGCGCCGCTGCCACCGGCGCCTCACTCCACCCACCGCCCAACGCGCGATAGAACTGCACGAGCGCGATCAGCCGGTCGCGGCGGACGCGCGCGAGCGCGTTCTCGGCGGCGAACAACTGCTGCATCGCATCCAGTACCTCAAAGTAGGCGGACAGCCCCGACTCGTATCGCAGATTCACGAGCCGCACCGCCTCCTGGTTCACGCGCAGTGCGCGCTGCCGTTCCGTCTCCGCGACGGCGAGCTTCTGCAGCGAGACCAGCGAGGTCGACACGTCCGCCAAGGCCTCGGTGATGGACTGTTCGTACTGCACGCGGGCAATGTCGAACTGCGCCACGGCCACGCGACGCTGATTGCGCAAACGGCCGGCGTTGAAGATCGGGCCGAGGAGGCCGGCCTGGATGCTCCAGACGCGTCCTGCGCCGAACAGCTCTGACAACTCCGAGCTCTGCACGCCGAGCAAGCCGGTCAGCGACAGCGTCGGATAGAACGCCGCCTCGGCGACGCCGACGTTCGCGTTCGCCGCGATGAGGAACTGCTCCGCCGCGCGCACGTCCGGCCGCCGCAACAGCAGCGCCGACGGCAGCCCCGCCGGGATCTCCGGCGGCAACGGCTGCGCCGCCAGCGTCGCACCGCGCGCGATCGGTCCCGGCACGCGGCCGAGCAGCACGTTGAGCTGGTTCTCCGTCGCAACGATCTCCCGCTCGATGAGCGGAATCTGCGCCGACGCATTCGCCAGCAGCGCCTCGGCGCGCGTCGTCTCCAGGCCCGACGCCGTCCCGCCGCGCAGGCGACGCTCGAACAGATCGAACGTGCTGGCGAAACCGGCCGTCGTGCGGCGGGCGATCTCCAGCTCTTCATCGAGCTCGCGCAGATCAAAGTACGCCGCCGCGACCTCGGAGACGAGCGCGAGCTGCACGGCGCGCCGTCCTTCTTCCGAAGCCAGATACTGCGCGCGCGCGGCCTCGTTCAGGCGGCGGATGCGTCCCCAGAGGTCGATCTCCCAGCCCGCGGCGACGTTCGCCGCGAGCGCCGCTCCGGTCTCGCTGTTCTGGCGGCCGTAGCCGGTACGCACCTGGTAGTCGACGTCCGGATAGCGCGCCGCACCGGCGATGCCGTAGCGCGCCCGCGCTTCCTCCACGCGCGCCGCCGCGATGCGCATGTCGGCGCCATTGCGCAGCGCTTCCTCGATCAGCGACCGGAGCACCGGATCGCTGAAGAGGTCGAACCAGGCCACGTCCGCCAGCGAGCGCTCCGTCGGCGCTTCCGTGCTCCCGTAAATCGCATCCGGCACAGTCACGGCAGGACGTTGATAGTTCGGTCCGACGGTGCACGCCGCGAGCGTCAGCGTCGTGACCAGCAGAAGAAGTAGCCGCTTCATCAGTGCACTCCCTCGACCGCAACGGCCGGTGCTTTCTTCTTGCGCAGGCCGGCGATCCGCTCGACCACGACGTACAGCACCGGGATGAGGAAGATCGCCAGCACGGTCGCCGCGAGCATGCCCGAGACGACGACGGTGCCGAGGATGCGTCGTGCTGCCGCGCCCGCGCCGCTGGCGATCCAGAGCGGGACGCAGCCGAGGATGAACGCGAACGACGTCATGAGGATCGGCCGGAGGCGGAGGCGCGCGCCCTCGAGCGCCGCGTCCACGAGATCGCGGCCTTTCTCCAGCTCCGCCTTCGCGAACTCGACGATCAGAATCGCGTTCTTCGCGGCCAGGCCGATGAGCACGACGAGGCCGATCTGGCCGTAGACGTCGAAATCGTACTTGCGCAGGATCAGGCCGAGGAACGCGCCGAACACCGCCACCGGAACGCTGAGCAGGACGCTGAACGGCAGCGACCAGCTCTCATAGAGCGCGGCGAGGATGAGGAAGACGAAGATCAGCGACATGATGAACACGCGTGAGGTCGTGCCCGAGGCGCGCTTCTCCTGGAACGACAGGTCCGACCAGTCGTAGCCCATCTCGCGCGGAAGCGTCTGACGGGCCACGTCTTCGAGCGCGGCCATGGCCTGCCCGGAGCTGTAGCCGGGCGCCGCCTGGCCCGTCACCTGCGCCGCGCGATAGAGATTGAAGCGCTGCGTGTACTCGGGGCCGGACGTCTGCCGTACCGTCGTGACGGCGGACAGCGGCACCATGTTTCCGTCGTTGTTGCGGACGTAGAAGTGATTGATGGCGTCCGGCGTCAGCCGGTCGGACGCGTCGGCCTGCACGAAGACGCGCCACTGCCGTCCGAAACGGTTGAACTGATTCACGAACGAGCCGCCGAGGAACGTCTGCAGCGTCTGATAGACCTCGTTCACCGGGACGCCCTGCTTGAGCGCCTTGTCGCGGTCGACGTCGACGAACACCTGCGGCACCGCCGCGCGGAAGGTACTGTTCACGTTCTGCAACTCGGGGCGCTCGCGGGCGGCGGCCAGGAACTTCTGGAGGTTCTCGTCGAGGAACTGCACCGGTCCGCCGCTGCGGTCCTGCAGCCAGAGCGAGAAGCCGCCGGCGGCGCCGAGGCCCGGGATGGCGGGAGGCTGGAACGCGAAGATCGTCGCCTCCGGGATCTCCGCGCGGAAACGTCCGTTCAGCTTCTGCACGATCTCCGTGGAGCTGAGACCATCCTCGTGGCGTTTGTCCCACGTGTGAAGCTGGGAGAAGAACGTCGCGCTGTAGGACGTCGAGACGGAGGAGAGGAGACTGAAGCCGACGATGGTGTTGTAGTACTGCACGCCCTTCGTCTCGGAGAGGGTCTTCTCGACCTTCTTCGCGACTTCGTCCGTGCGCTGCAGCGACGAGGCGTCGGGCAACTGCACGTTGATGAGCATGTAGGCCTGGTCTTCCTGCGGGACGAAGCTGCCCGGCAGCTTGCTGCCGATGACGCCGGCGAAGAGGCCGAACGCGATCAGGATCACGATGCCGATCACCGCCTTGCGGATCAGCAGCGCCGAGACGTTGACGTAGCCGCGTGTGACCCGCTCGAAGAAGCGGTTGAAGCCGCCGAAGAAGCGCGCCAGCGGGCCCGTGGACTTCTTGCGCGGCCGGAGCAGCAGCGCCGACAGCGCGGGCGACAGCGTCAGGGCGTTGAACGCGGAGATCAGCACCGACACCGCGATCGTGACGGCGAACTGCTGGTTGAGCCGTCCCTGAATGCCGCCGATGAACGCGACCGGAAGGAAGACCGAGGAGAGGATGAGGGCGATGGCGATGACGGGGCCGGAGACTTCCTTCATCGCCTGGATCGTCGCCTCGCGCGGCGCCATCCCTTCCTCGATGTGATGCTCGACGGCTTCGACGACGACGATGGCGTCGTCGACGACGAGCCCGATGGCCAGCACGAGCCCGAACAACGACAGCGTGTTGATCGAGAAGCCGAGCATCGGGAAGACGGCGAAGGTGCCGATGAGCGAGACCGGCACGGCCACGATCGGGATGAGCGTGGCCCGCCAGTTCTGCAGGAAGAGGAACACGACGAGGATGACGAGCAGCATCGCCTCAATGAGCGTCTGACGGATCTCGGCGATGCCGGCGGTGACGGGCCGCGTCGTGTCCACGGAGATCGTGTAGTCGAGATCCTCGGGGAAGCGCTGTTTGAGCTCGGCCATCGTCTTCTTCACCCCCTCGGCGACTTCGAGGGCGTTCGACCCCGGGGCCTGGAAGACGGCCACGTTGGCCGAGGGGTTGCCGTTGAACCGGCCGCGCTGGCGGTACGAGAGCGCGCCGAGCTCGATGCGGGCCACGTCCGCGAGCCGCACGGCCGAGCCGTCCGGATTCAGCCGCACGACGATCTTCCCGAACTCCTCCGGCGTGACGAGGCGTCCCTGCGCGCGGACGGTGTAGGTGTACTCCTGGCCGCTCGGCACCGGCTCCGCGCCGATCTGGCCGGCGGGATTGACGCTGTTCTGCTGCTGGATCGCGCGCTGGACGTCCGCGGAGGTGAGGCCGAGCTTCGCCAGCGTGTCCGGCTTGACCCAGACGCGCATGGCGTATTCGGAGGCGCCGAAGTTCAGCACCTGCCCGACGCCCGGCACGCGGTAGACGGCGTCGTTGACGTTGATCTGCGCGTAGTTGCCGATGAAGAGCGGGTCGTAGGTGCGCTTCGGCGAGTAGAGCGAGACCAGCATGAGCGGGGAGCCCTGGGTCTTGCGGTACGTCAGGCCGAACTGGCTCACTTCCGTCGGCAGCGACGGGCCGGCCTGGCTGACGCGGTTCTGCGCGTTGACCTGCGCGGTGTTGCGGTCCGTGCCGACGTCGAAGGTGACGCGGGTGGAGAACGTGCCGTCGCCGGCGTTCACCGACTGGACGTAAAGCATGTTCTCGACGCCGTTCATCTGCTGCTCGATCGGCGTGGCCACCGACTGCTCGATCGTCAGCGCGTCCGCGCCGGGGTACTGCCCCTGGATCTGGATGAGCGGCGGCACGATGTCCGGAAACTGCTCGATCGGCAGCCGGAACAGCGCGACGAGGCCGCCCAGCACCGTGACGATGGAGATGACGATCGCCACGACGGGGCGATTGATGAAGAAACGAGCCATTGTTGTTCCTCAGTTCTTGCGAGGGGACGGGAGTCTCTGGGGTTTTTGGTTGTTGGTTTTTGGTGCTGCGCTCCGCGGTGGGTTGTCGTGCAGCGGAGCAACCAACAACCAACAACCGAGAACCAACAACTGCCTCACGCCTTCGGCGCCACGGTCATCCCATCCTTCACGCGGGAGAAGCCTTCGACGACGACCTGTTCGCCGGCGCGGACGCCTTCTTCGATGATCCAGTTCGAGCCGACGCGGGCCCCGACTTTGACCGGGCGGATCTCGGCTTTGTTGCCGGCGCCGACGATGGCCACCTGATAGATGCCCTGCAGCTCGTTGACGGCGCGCTGGGGGACGAGGACGGCGCCGCGGCGGATGTCCGTCACGGCGCGCACTTTCGCGTACTGGCCGGGACGGAGCAGGTTACCGGGATTGGGGAAGGTGCCGATGACCGTGATGGTGCCGGTCTTGACGTTCACGTCGCGGCCGGAGAGGGCGATGCGCCCCTTGTGCGGGTAGATGCTGCCGTCCGCGAGCGCCAGCTCGAGCTCCGCGTTCTTCAGCGAGGCGGCATTCTGGTACTGCAGGTACTCCTGCTCGCTCATCGGGAAGACGACGCGGATGGGATCGACCTTCGACACCGTCGCCAGCAGCGACTGCGGGTTGACGAGGTTGCCGACCTGCGTCTGGGCGATGCCGGCCACGCCGCTGATCGGCGAGGTGACGCGCGTCCAGGACAGGTTCAGCCGCGCGTTCTCCACGGCGGCGCGGAGGGAGCCGACGCTGGCACGAGCCGCGTCCTGGGCGGAGCGGGCGTTGTCCAGCTCCTGCTGGCTGATGGCCCGCTCGGCCGCGAGCGGCTCGTAGCGGGCAACGTCGCGACTGGCTTTCGCCAGCGCCGCCTCGGCCTGGGCGAGGTTCGCCTCGGCCTGCCGGAGCTGCGCCTGCACCTGGCGCGGATCGATCTCGAACAGCAGGTCGCCCTGACGGACCGTGCTCCCTTCCACGTACGCGCGGCGCAGCAGATAGCCTTCGACCTTCGGACGGATGTCGGCGTTGACGTCGCCTTCCGTCGTGCCGATCCATTCGCGCACGATCGGCTCGTCGCTCTGCACGGCGGCCGTCACGACCACCGCCGGCGGCGGAGGCGCCGGTTTCGCCGCTTCCATCTTCTCACTGCAGCCGGTGGCCGCCGTCGCCAGGACGAACAGCACGGCAAGAACTTCACGCTTCATCGGGTTTCTCCTGAATCCCACGCAGCAGGAGCGAGACGACGAACTCCGCCAGCTCTTCGCGTGGTGTTTTCGATTCCTGTTCGATGCGCCGGACGATGACGCCCCGCACGAGGTCGGCGTAGATCGCGCCGAGCTCGTGCGGCTCGACGTCACGGATCTCGCCGCGTTGGCGTGCTTCGACGAACAGCGACTCGATCTGTTGCAGATAGCGCTGGTAGGAGCCTGCCTTCAGCTTCTTGGCGTCCCCGCCGAGGGCGATGTAGGCGCTGAAGAGCGCCCTGTGCTCGTCGAAGAAGCTGAGCTGACGGAGAACGACGCCGGTCAGCCGCTCAGCGAGCGTGCCGTCCGCGTGCATGGCCGTTTCGAGCTCGGCGACGAGGTTGTCGTACGCGCGGGCCGCGGTCTTGGCGAGCAGCTCGTCGCGATCGCGGAAGTAGACGTAGAGCGTGCCCTTCGCGACGCCGGCCTCGTCCGCAATCTCCTGCATCGTGGCCTCGGCGACGCCCTTGCGGGCGATGATGGCCATGGCCGCATCCTGGATGCTCGTGCAGCGGAACTCCTCGAGGACTTCTTCTTTGGTCTTTCTGCCCATTCGTTGACCGAGCGGTCATTTTATCTGACCCGGCGTCCGATTGGTGAGACTTCGGGTCAAAGAACGGTGAACACCGGCGGTGCGCGACGAGACACTCGAGGAGTCCGCTCGGAAGCTCGAGGAGTCCGCTCGGAAGCTCGAGGGTTCCGGTCGGGCGCTCGAAGGTTCCGGTTGGGCGCTCGAGGGTTCCGGTTGGGCGCACGAGGGTTCCAGTTGGGCGCACGAGGAGTCCCGGCGGGCGCCGTCAATGAACCGGCGCCTGTCGGCGCGGACAGACAGGAGTGTCTGTCCCACAGTGAGAGTTCCCCCGAAGATCGACACCCATGGGCGCGCTGCCATTCAATGTAGGACAGACACTCTTGTCTGTCCCGCGCCGGCAGGCGCCGATTTTGAGACACCCGAGAAGGCCACCGCTCTTTTACACGTGTAGCAGACCGGTGGCGTTCGCCACCGCACTCCAAGATCAACGCAAAACACGAAGGGGGCGCCGCCGACCGCGGCAGCGCCCCCCGAACCAAGGGTCTGACCCCCACCGGGCCCTGAGCCCCGGGCCCTCGTCTACAACTTAAACACGATCGTCTGCGGCCACCAGGTCTTCACGCGCTTGCCGTCTTTCATGGCGGGCGTGAAGCGCGACTGCTTCAGCGCGCGGGTGGCGGCTTCATCGAGCCCGAAGCCGACGCCTTTCAGGACGCGCACTTCCAGGACGTCGCCGGTCTCGGAGACGAACACCGTGGCCACGACGCTGCCTTCGATCCGTTGGCGCATGGCCATCGACGGGTAGGTCGGACGAATCGGCTTCAGCGGCTTAGGCATGGAGTCGAGGTCGTTCACATTGATCACGTCCCCTTCGCGGACCAGCCGGGCCTCGAAGGCCGGAGCCTGCGTTGGCGTCGTCTGCGCCGGCGCAGGGACGACGGCGGGCGCGGGCTGCTGCGCGACGGTCTGCGTCTGCTGGACCGGAACCGCCGCGGGCGCGGGAGCCGTCTCGCGGCGCTGCATGTCGAGGTGCGTCGGCGAGAGCTCCTCACCGCGCGACGCCACGAGCTGCGGCGCCGGAGTGGCCGAGGGCGCGGCGACCGGAGCGTTCTTCGACTTCTCCTGCTGCAGCTTGCGGTTGAACTCGTCCTGCAGCTTCATCATCTCGGCCTGCATGCGAGCCTTGACCGCGTCCTCGAACGCTTTCTGCTGCGCCAGCGGATCGACCGAGCCGGTCGTCGCGGTCGCGGGAGTCGCGGACAGGGGGTCGGCCATGACGGGCTCCGAGATGACGCGCGGCGCCGCCGCCGGCTTCACCGGAAGGACGCTCGCGGCCGCGACCTTGGCCGCCGACTGCTGCGCCGATTTCTGCCACATGAAGTAACCACCGCCGCCTGCAGCCGCGATGACGAGACCCGCGGCCAGGTACAGCGGCATGCGGCTCTTAGGCTTCGGCTGCACGGCGGCAGCGAGCATCGGCGCCGCCACAGGCGCGGGCGCCGGAGCAACAGCGACGGGAGCCGGCTCCGGTTCGAGGTAGGGCGCGAGGTTGACCTTCGCTTCGCGCTCGCGATCGCTCGCCTCCGCTTCCAGCTCTTTCTTCAGCAGGTTGCTGAGGTAGAACGCGAGATTGAACGTGGTGGCCGAATACTGCCCGCCGCTCACGAGCGCCGAGATGGCCTGCTTGAACTCGCCCGCCGTCTTGTAGCGCTGAGAAGGATCGAGGACGAGCGACTTGTCGAGAATGGCCCGAATGTCCTGCGGGATCTCGGTCCCGGCCATTGTCTTCGCGGCGCGAACGACCTGCGCGTAAGCGCTGGAAGTCGTGGCGTCAGGCGGCTCGAGTCCGGTCACCACGAGGTACAAAATCGCCCCGAGCGAAAAGACCTCGGAAGAGGGCGTCGACTTGCCCGTCTCGCGGTACTCAGGGGAGATGTAGTGCCCCAGCTCGGTGGCCGAGCGCGGGTCGATGAAGGAGCGGATGATGCCGTAGCCGAGCTGTTGGCCGCCGACGCGAATCTCGCCGTCGTCGCTGATCCAGATGAAGTGCGGCAGCAGCGCACCATGCGTCAGTTTCTGACCATCCGAGGTCCGCAGGTCGGCCGTCGTCGACAACGACAACGCCACCCGCTCGACGATGACGATGGCCTGGTCGAGCGGAATCGGGTTGGCCGTCACGGTGGCGCTGCCGCGCGCACGATCGATGATGTGGCGCAAGGACCGCCCGCCGGCGTAGTCCCACGCAAGGTAGCCGATCCCGTTCTCGACGCCCGCAACCTGGTCGCGCGCGAAGGACGTACCGGTGAATTGCGGAATGATCTCCGCCGCACCAGCCAGCGTCGCAGCCAGCTCGTCCCGGTGCCCGCCGGTGAAGCGCCGCAGCGCCACGGTAGGCCCGAGCTGCTCGCCGTCGATGCGCCCGGCACGCCAGAGCTCACCGAGGGCGTCCGCCTCGAGGCGTTTGAAAAGGAGGTACTGCCCGAACTGTTCGAACGGCTTTCTGCTGGTTGCCATAGCTGACGGACCTCGGAGTTATTTGCTGTGGACCACCAGAATACCACCCTGTGACGAAATTGAGAATTACTGAATTGCTGGTGGCGACAGGGGGACGACCGAAGGGCCTCCGGCGGGCGGGCACGGCCCGCGGCGCTAGTTGAGCAACTTCTTCGCGATGAACGTGTTCCGTGCGACGCGGTGTGCTCAGCCTCAAACAACTAACGCCGCGGGCCGTGCCCGCCCGCCGGAGGCCTCTCGTCGTCCCCTGTCGCCACCAGCGACTCAGCGATTCGCCGCAGCTTTGCGGCGGTCGCGGAAGTATTGGCGTTGGTAGATTTCGACGTTGCGGTTGTGCTCGGCGTTCGACGTTGAGAAGACGTGGGAGCCGTCGTTTTTGGCGACGAAATAGAGGAAGTTCGTCGTGGCTGGGGCGGCGGCGGCGCGGAGAGATTGGAGGCCGGCGTTTGCGATCGGGCCTGGTGGGAGGCCGGGAAAGCGGTACGTGTTGTAGGGAGAATCGATCTGCAGGTCCGCTTTACGGATATTGCCGTCCCAGCGGTTCGCGAGTTTCAGCGCGTAGATCACCGTCGGGTCGGCGCCGAGGAGCATTCGCTTGTTGATGCGGTTGAAATAGACCGAGGCCACGATCGGGCGTTCGCGGGGGAGCTGGGCCTCGGTTTCGACGATCGAGGCCAGCGTGACGGTTTCGTGGACGCCGAGGCCTGTCGTGATCGAGCTCAGTTCATTGCCCCAGTGACGGCGGAAATTCTGGACCATCGCCCGGGCGATCGTGGAGGGGGGCGTGCCGGGATCGAACTTGTACGTATCGGGGAAGAGATAGCCTTCCAGGGAGTCCGCTTCCGGGGCGATGTCGCGGATCAGCTCCGCGTCGTCCGTCACCTTCTTCCACTCTGCTTCCGTGCCGAGGCCTTCGGCGGCGAAGATCTTGGCGACGGCGAAGCGGTCCAGGCCTTCGCGGACCGTGATGCTGCGGAGGATCACCTCACCGCGGACCAGTTTTTCGATCACGTCGACGGCCGACAGTGGCTTGGTGAACTCGTAGACGCCCGCCTTCATCGAATCGCGGTTGCGCAGCACCTTCATGTACACCATCGGGACGTAGTGATCGCGGAGGATGCCTTCCTTCTGCAGTGTCTCCAGGATCGAGGCGGTGCGTTGTCCTTTGCGGACCTCGACGCGTTTGCGCGGCTCTTCGTAACCTTTGTACGGCTCGCGCATGGCGCGCCAGAAGAAGTAGCCGCCGGCGGCGGCGAGGAGCACACCGAAGATGAGGAGCGTGAAGAGCGACTGCGCGAACTTGCGGCAACCGCGGCGTTGCGTACGGCGAGCTATGACTTCCTCCTGCTGGTGTCGTCGAGCCAGGACTGCAGGATCACGGCCGCGGCGTGCATGTCGATCTCCTGTTGTGCGTCCCTCCGGCTGCGGCCAGCGGCGCGAAGGCGCTCGGCTGCTTCGACCGTCGAGAGCGCCTCGTCCCAGAGCACGACCTGTTTGCACGTTCGCTGCCGCAGAGCCTCCGCGAAATCGCGGAACTTCTGCTCTGCCGCCGCTGCATGCGTCCGCCGCGGAATCCCGACGACGAACGTCTCCGCCTCCAGCTCCTGCGCCAGCCGTTCGAGCTTCGCGATCACGTCCCCTTCGTTCCGCATGACCGAATGCGGCGTAGCAATCGTGTCCGAATCGCTCACCGCGATTCCGATCCGCTTCGCGCCGAGGTCGATGCCGAGCGTGGACATGGGGGGAGTGTAGCGTAGGGGGCGGGGCCCGGGGCCCTGGGCTCGGTTGGGGGTCGGGCGCTAGGTTCGCGGGGATTCGAGCGAACGGCCCCCTGAACCTCGGGTCTGACCCCCACTGAGCCCCGAGCCCCGGGCCCTGATCCCTTCCCGTACAATGCTCCCAAGTCACGGACAACGGAAAACCAATTCCATGAAAAACTTCAATCTCGATGCGATTCTCGAGGCGATGCTCAAGATCTCGGATCGCGTTTCCGACCTCAACTTCTCGGTTGGGCGGCCACCTCAGGTGGAGGTCGACGGGCAGCTCGTGCCGGTGAACTTTCCGGGCCTGCCGCGGCTGACGCCGTATCAGACCGAGATGATTGCCATGTACATGCTGCGCGGCGACCGCGAGCTCACGCGGACGCTGCTCACCAACGGCTCGGTCGACCTGTCGTACTCCATTCCTCAGAAGACCCGGTTCCGCGTCAACGTCTTCTCGCAGCGTGGCACGTATGCCATCGTCCTGCGCGTCATCCCCGAGGGCATTCCGACGCTCGATTCGCTGAAACTGCCGGCCGAGTTGTTCAACGTCGGGAAGCTCAAGAACGGCATCGTCCTCGTCACCGGGCCGACCGGCTCCGGCAAATCGACCACGCTCGCGGCGATCATCAACCAGATCAACCACGACTTCGCGTACCACATCATCACCATCGAAGATCCCGTCGAGTACATGCACAAGCACATCAAGTCGACGGTGAACCAGCGGGAGATCGGGTCCGACACCAAGACCTTCTCCCTGGCGTTGCGTGCGGCGCTGCGTCAGGCGCCGAAGGTCATCCTCATCGGTGAGATGCGCGACGTGGAGACCATCGAGATCGCCATGGAAGCGGCGGAGACGGGGCACCTCGTCCTCTCGACCCTGCACACCATCGACGCCGCCAAGACCGTCGACCGCATCATCGGCGTCTTCCCGAAAGACCAGGAGCCGCAGATCCGGACGAGGTTCTCGCAGTCCTTCCGCTACGTCATGTCCCAGCGTCTGCTGCCGAAGATCGGCGGGGGCCGCGTGGCCGCGCTGGAGATCCTCAAGTCGACCATGCGCACGCGCGACTACATCGTCAAAGGGGAGAACGAGGGGCGCTCGCTCATCGACGCCATGCACGACGGCTCCGTCGACGGCATGCAGACCTTCGACGACGAGATCGAGAAGCTGTGGAACGACCGGGTGATCAGCAAGGAGACGGCGCTCGCCTACGCGACCAACCCGACGAACCTGGCGCTGCGCCTGACCGACGAACCGACCGGCCCGGCCGAAGAAGAAGGCTCGATGCTGTCGATGCTGGAGTAGGGACCGCCATGATCCGGATTACCTGTACGAACTGCCAGAAACCGCTCTCGCTCGACGAGACCAAGCTGCCGATGCGGGAGGTGGCGTTTCCCTGCCCCGTCTGCAAGACGAAACTGACGGTCGACCGCCGCGAGCTCGAAGGAGCCGGCAGCGAAGCCGCCGCCCCGGCCCCGCCGGCTGTCGTGACGACCCAGGCCGCCGATGACGATGACGACCACGCCAACGACTTCGGTGCCAAGGCGCTGATCGTCGGCACGGACCAACCGGCCCTGCGCCAGGCGGCCAAGCTGATCGGCTTTCTGCCGGTCTTCCATCCGACCGCGGAGAAGGCCCGCGAGTACTACATGCAGGAGTTCCCGCAGGTCGTCCTCATCAACCCGCCGCAACTGACCCCGCCGCCGCTCGAAGGCATGCAGCCGATCATCTCGCTGATGCCGGCGGACCGGCGGAAGTCGTTCTACATCCTCGTAGCCGACAACCTCCGCACCCTGGACGGCAACGCCGCCTTTCTCTACGGCGTGAATCTGGTCGTGGCCACGAAAGACCTGGCCCAGCTCCCCCAGATCTACCGCGACGCCTACGCCTACCACGAACGTCTGTATGCGAGCATGACGTCCGTGACGCGGGCGCTGAACGCGGGATAACGAAGTCCGTCTCCGGCGCGTCATCGGCGGTGCGCCGGAGGTCAATTCGAGATCCCGCGAGGTCGGATTGAGGTCCGGTGAGGTCGAACTGAGGTCCGGCGACCTCAAGCCGCCGTCCGGTGATCTCAAAATTGAGGTCCGGCGACCTCAAGCCGCCGTCCGGCGACCTCAACTCGCGGTCCGAGGACGTCACTTTCACATCTGCCGACCTCGACTCGAGATCCGCGCGTCTCTCGCCCTTTGGTCTACACACCGTAGCCAGATGTAGGACAGACACTCCTGTCTGTCCCGTGCACCCGAGAGCCGGCTTCAGGCCCGGCCGTCGCCGGAGGTATAGTCTTCCGGTCGAGCTCCGGACCTGCCTATGCCCCTGACATCCTTTCATCCTCTCGTTCAACGGTGGTTCACCGAAACGCTGGGCCAGCCGACGCCGGCGCAGGCGCAGGGATGGGGGGCGATCCGGCGGGGCGAGCACACGCTGATCGCGGCGCCGACGGGGTCGGGCAAGACGCTGGCGGCGTTCCTGACGGCCATCGACGAGCTGTTTCAGGAGGGGTTGCGCGGGCCGCTGCCGGATGAAGTGCGGGTCGTTTACGTCTCGCCGCTGAAGGCGCTGAGCGCCGACATCCACAAGAACCTCGCGGAGCCGCGGCTGGCGATCCGGAAGCTGGCGGAGGAGTCGGGCGCCGAGGCGCCGCGCATCACGGCCGGGGTGCGGACCGGAGACACGACCAGCTCGGAGCGGACGGCGATGCTCAAGACGCCGCCGCACATCCTGGTGACGACGCCGGAGTCGCTCTACCTGCTGCTCACCGCCGAGAAGAGCCGCAAGATGCTGCGGACGGTGCGCACGGTCATCGTCGACGAGATCCATGCCGTCATCGGTACGCGTCGCGGCGCGCATCTCGCGCTGACGCTCGAGCGCCTGCAGAAAGTCGCCGAACGGCCGCTGCTGCGTCTCGGTCTTTCGGCGACGCAGAAGCCGATCGAGGACGTGGCGCGGTATCTCGTCGGGACGGACGGCGGCCCCTGCACGATCGTCGACGAAGGGCACAAGCGGGCCATGGATCTGACGCTCGAGACGCCGAAGTCGCAGCTCGACGCCGTCATGGCCGCCGAGGTGTGGGAAGACTATTACGACCGGCTCACGGAACTGATCGAGCAGCACAAGACGACGCTGGTGTTCGTGAACACGCGCCGCATGGCCGAGCGCGTCGCCCGCCATCTCGCCGATCGCCTCGGCGACGAGGCGGTGACGGCGCATCACGGGAGCCTCTCGAAAGACAACCGCCTCGACGCGGAGACCCGCCTCAAGACCGGGCGCCTCAAGGCGCTGGTGGCGACGGCGTCGCTCGAGCTCGGGATCGACATCGGGCACGTGGACCTCGTCTGCCAGATCGGTTCGCCGCATCGGATCGCCACGCTGCTGCAGCGCGTCGGGCGGTCGGGGCACACGGTCTCCGGGCTGCCGAAGGGGCGGCTCTTCCCCGTTTCGCGCGACGATCTGATGGAGTGCGCGTCGCTGCTGCGGGCGGTGCGCCGCGGAGAGCTGGATCGGATCGTGGTGCACGACGCGCCGCTGGACGTGCTGGCGCAACAGCTCGTGGCCGAGGTGGCGTGCGAGGAGTATGGCGAAGAGGAGCTGTACAGTGTGGTGCGGCGCGCCTGGCCCTATCGCGAGCTGCCGCGCGACGACTTCGGGAAGGTGCTGGCGATGGTGGCGGAAGGCTACGCCACGAAGCGCGGCCGCCGCGGTGCGCTGGTGCATCGCGATGAAGTGAACGGCCGGGTGCGCGGACGTCGCGGCTCGCGGATGCTGGCGCTGACGTCGGGCGGCGCGATCCCGGAGATCGCCGACTACCGCGTCGTCATGGAGGGGGAAGAGACGTTCATCGGCACGCTGAACGAGGACTTCGCCATCGAGAGCACCGCCGGGGACATCTTCCAGCTCGGGAACACGTCGTGGCAGATCACGCAGGTGCTGCCGGGCGAAGTGCGCGTCGCCGATGCGAAGGGGCAGCCGCCGAACATCCCTTTCTGGCTCGGCGAAGCGCCGGCGCGTAGCGACGAGCTGTCGCACGCGGTGAGCGAGCTGCGCGCCGACATCGAGCCGCTGCTCGACGATGAGGAAGAGGCGGCGGCCTGGCTCGTGGACGAGACGGGGATGCCGGCGCATGCGGCCGTCGAGGCGGTGGCGTATCTCGCCGAAGGACGCCGCGCGCTGGGCGTGCTGCCGACGCAGCAGACGCTGGTCCTGGAGCGCTTCTTCGATGAAGCGGGAGGGATGCAGCTCGTGCTGCACGCGCCGTTCGGCAGCCGGATCAACAAGGCCTGGGGGCTGGCGCTGCGCAAGCGCTTCTGCCGCCAGTTCAACTTCGAGCTGCAGGCGGCGGCGACGGAGGACGCGCTGCTGCTGTCCCTCGGGCCGCAGCATTCGTTCCCGCTGGCGGACGTGTTCCGCTACCTCCACCCGAACACCGCCCGCGACGTGCTGGTGCAGGCGTTCCTCGATGCGCCGGTGTTCCAGACGCGCTGGCGCTGGAACACGACGATCTCGCTGGCGGTGCCACGCAACCGCAACGGGAACAAGGTGGCGCCGCAGATCCAGCGGATGATGGCCGCCGACCTGATGGCGGCCTGCTTCCCCGACGCCGCGGCCTGCTTCGAGAACATCGGCGGCGACCGGGAGATCCCGGACCATCCGCTGGTGAATCAGGTGGTGCGCGACTGCCTGCACGAGGCGATGGATTTCGACGGCCTGACGCGGGTGCTGACGAAGATTCACGCCGGAGAGCTCCAGTGCGTGGCCCGCGACACGCGCGAGCCGTCGGTGCTGTCGTACGACATCCTGAACGCGAAGCCGTACGCGTTCCTCGACGACGCGCCGCTGGAAGAGCGCCGCACGCAGGCGGTGATCACACGCCGCGTGGGGGATGTCTCGGCCGGCGATCTGGGACGGCTGGACCTGGCCGCGATCGAGCGGGTCCGCGATGAAGAGCGTCCCGATCCCCGCGACGCGGATGAATTGCACGATGCGCTGCTGACCGCCGGCTTTCTCACGGACGATGAAGCGCTGAGCATTGCCCCGGCGCTGTTCGACGCGCTGGTGGCGTCACGCAGGGCTGGGCGGGTGGGGTCTCTGTGGATTACGGCCGAAAGGTTGCCGGAGCTGTTGGCGCTCACAGAGAACGATGGGACCGATGGGACAGATGGGTCCCCGGAGCGCAGCCCCATCGGTCCTATCGGTCCCATAGGTCCCATCGGCTTCTCCGCGCCACCGTCCCGGCTGACCAGAGCCTGGACGCGCGAAGAAGCCATCGTGGAGCTGCTGCGGGGTCGCATGAACATGCTCGGCCCCACCACGGCCCGCGAGCTGGCGGCGCCGCTGGGCATCACCGAGCTCGAGGCCGATGCCGCGCTGCTGCAGCTCGAGTCCGAGGGCGTGGTGCTGCGGGGGACGTTCAGCGGGCCGAACGAATGGTGCGACCGGCGGCTGCTGGCGCGCATCCATCGCTACACGCTCACGCGTCTGCGGGCCGAGATCGAGCCCTCCAGCGCGAGCGAATTCATGCGCTTTCTCTGCACCTGGCAGCACGTGGCGCCGGCGGCGAAGCTCTCCGGCGTCGACGGCCTGCAGGAAGTCGTGACCCTGCTCGACGGCTATGAAGTGGCGGCGAACGCGTGGGAGCAGCACGTGCTCCCGGCGCGCGTGGAGCGCTACGAGCCGTCGATGCTGGACATGCTCTGCCTGACGGGCGAAGTAGGCTGGGCGCGGCTCTCGGCGGCGACGGGAGCGCAGCCGGTGGGTGCGACGCCGATCGCGCTCTTCGTGCGCAGCACGCCGCGCGAAGTCCTCGCGCCGACGATCGAGACGACGCTCACGCCCGAAGCGCAGGCGGTGCTGGCGGTGCTGCGCACGCGCGGCGCCTCTTTCCCCCGCGAGCTGGCCTCGCACTGCAGCCTCGGCGAGGACGACCTGCAGCGTGTCATCGGTGAGCTGGTCTCCGCCGGGCTCATCGCCTCGGACGGTTTCGCCGGCCTGCGTGCGCTCGTCAGCGCGCAGCGCGAACGGCGTCCGCGCGCGAACTTCTCCGGCCGCTGGTCGCTGCTGGAGAACCCGAACGCGTCACACGAGGAGATCGTGGAAGCGCAGGCGCGCACGCTGCTGCGCCGCTACGGCGTCGTGTTCCGCCGCCTGCTCACCCGGGAGACGAACGCCGCCCCCTGGCGCGAGCTGGCCCGCGTCTACCGCCGCCTCGAAGCCCGCGGTGAGATCCGCGGCGGCCGCTTCGTGTACGGCATGTCCGGCGAGCAGTTCGCGCTGCCCGAAGCGGTGGACCGCATCCGCGAGCTGCGCCGCGAAGGCCCGGACGGCAAGGTCATCGTGATCAGCGCCGCCGATCCGCTGAACCTCACCGGGATCCTCACGACAGGGGAGCGGGTGCGCGCCATTGCCAACACCCGCATTGCCTACCGCGACGGGGTGGCCGTTTCGGTGATGGAAGGGGACATGCTGCGCCCGCTCACGGAGCTGGACTCCGCCAACGCCATGCAGGTGGCCACCGCCCTGGCCGGACGGCGCGTCCCGGTGACCAGCGGCTACGTCGGGCGTTAGCTCGCCTTCAACTCTGAGGAGCGAAGCGACGAAGAGTCAATGGAGCCTCAGCGACAAGCGTTCCGATCCTCGCTGAGGCTCCATTGATCCTTCGTCGCTTCGCTCCTCAGGATTGAAAAAGCTACTATCCCGCGCCATGAGCGTTGCAACGCGGCAATCGGACTCTGTCGTTGAATTCACCGTGCGGGCGGTGGTGGCGGGGATTGCGTTTGGCATCCTCTTCGGCGCTGCCAATGCTTACCTCGGGCTGAGGGTTGGCTTGACCGTCTCGACCTCCATTCCGATCGCGGTCCTCACGGTCGCGCTGATGAAAGTCATGCGGCGGCGGCGTGCCGGGGACGGGATGATCCTCGAGGCGAACATCTCGCAGACCATCGGGTCCGCCAGCTCGTCGCTGGCAGCGGGGACGATCTTCACGATTCCGGCGCTGTTCCTCTGGGGTCTGACGCCGCCGTTCTGGCAGGTGGCGTTGCTGGCGCTGCTCGGCGGGCTGCTCGGGATCGCGGCGATGATCCCGTTGCGGCGGCTGCTGATCGTGAACTCGGCCGCCGAGCTGCCGTATCCGGAGGGGACGGCGTGCGCCGAAGTGCTGCGGGCGACTGCGACGGAAGCGTCGGGCGGGAAGTGGATCTTCATCGGACTGGCCGTGGGAGCCGCGGTGAAGCTGGCGCTCGGCCTCGCCGGACTCGTGCCGTCCGAGCTGTCAATGCATGTGCCGTTGCTGGCGAAAGCGGAGCTCGGGCTGGAGATCGCGCCGGCGCTGCTCGCCGTCGGCTACATCCTCGGCTACCGGCAGTCGGCCATCATGGTCTCGGGCTCGCTGATCTCGGCCATCGTGCTGACGCCGATCATCGCCCTGGTCGGGGCGAACCTGGCGGCGCCGCTCTTTCCGGAGATGAAGCTGCCGATCGCGGAGTTGAGCGCCGGGCAGATCTGGTCCAAGTACGTGCGCTACATCGGCGCGGGGGCGGTGGCGGCGGCCGGGATCGTGGCGGTGCTGCGCGCGTTGCCGACCATGGCCTCGTCATTCGCGGCGGTGGTGAAGGGGCTGCGCAAGGGGCAGGGGGATTCGGCCACGGGCGAAGCGGTGGAACGGATCGACCGCGACCTGCCGTCGTGGGTGGTGCTCGTCGTGCCGACGGTCGTCATCGCCACGCTGGCCGCGGTGCCGGGGCTGCTCGCCGGCAACATGAATTTCTCGCAGCGGCTGGTGGCGTCGATCGGTGTGGCCATCTTCGGTGTCGCCTTCGTGGTCGTGTCGTCGCGCATCGTCGGCCTGATCGGCGTCTCGTCGAACCCGACCTCGGCCATGACGCTCGTGACGCTGCTCGGCGTCTCGGTGGTGTTCGTGCTGCTCGGCTGGACCGAGCCGTGGGCGCGGGCCGCGATCCTGACGGTGGGGACGGTGGTCTGTATCGCGGCGTCGAAGGCGGGCGACATCTCGCAGGACCTGAAGACCGGATATCTCGTCGGCGCTACGCCGGCGAAGCAGCAGTTCGGCCAGTTCATCGGCGCGGCCTTCGCCTGCTGGGCCGTGGCCGGGACGGTGTTGCTGCTCGGTTCCGCGTACACGTTCGGCTCGCCCGATCTGGCGGCACCGCAGGCCACGTTGATGAAGACCGTCATCGAAGGAGTGCTGTCAGGGTCGCTGCCATGGGGGCTGGTCGGCGTCGGCGCGGCGTTGGCGCTCTGCGCGCTGGTCGCCGGACTGCCGGGGCTGGCGTTCGCGGTCGGCATCTACCTGCCGCTCGGCGCGCTCACGCCGATCTGGCTCGGCGGTGCCGTACGCCGGTTCGTCGATTCGCGGCGCCGCGGCAAGGCGAATGAAGGCGATCCGGGCGTGCTCGGGGCCTCGGGCATGATCGCCGGCGAGGGCCTTGCGGGCGTGGTCATCGCCATGCTGGTAGCCACGAAGGTGATCCCGAAGCGCAGCGCGACGCTGCTCGAAGGGGTGCCGGCGGACATCGTGGGGTGGGTGATCGTGCTGGCGGTCTGCGCGCTGCTCTACCGCGCCGGCAGGGCCGGAGATGTGCCGGAAGCCACCGAGGATGTGAAGGCGTCGGTGGAGGCCAAGTAGTCACCTTTGGCCGGCCTTCGGCCGGCGGACAGACAAGAGTGTCTGTCCTACATGGATTGCGGTTTATGTAGGACAGACACTCTTGTCTGTCCGGTGTTCCCGTGCCGCTCCTACCGCGCGCTGCGGTCCCTGACCTCCTCGGAGGTCAACCCGTACAGCGGCGGCGCCGGGATCTCCAGCACCGACAGGTACGTGTAGATCTGGCCGCGGTGATGCGCTTCGTGCTCGATCATGGCCCGGAGCCATTTCCAGGTCGGCATGGTGGCGTTGCCGGGTGTCGTGCAGGGTTGCTGCATGGCCTCGGGCGACAGCGAGCGGAAGATGCTCATCGCCTCGGCGTGGACCTGCGCGACGTACTCGAGCACCGCCGCTTTCCCGCGCGGCCCGTCGTGGCCGGCGTAGATGCTCGGCCGGCCGGCGGCGTTCTCGGCGTACATGTGGCGCTCGATGTGGACGAGGTGGCGGAGGATGTCACCGAAAGTGAACCCTCGGCCGAGCGGCGAGGTCTCGAAGGCCTCCTCCGGCACGACCGCCGCGACGCGCAGCGTCCGGCCGCGAACCTTCTCAAAGTAATCGGGATCGAACATCAGCTCCCTCCTGCCGCCGAACCGCGAGGCACGACCGTGTCACGATCCGTCATCTTTCCGTTTCACCGGCACAGTATTCGAGACACACCAGTTTCTGCATACTACCGCCGTGTCCCGCGCGCTGACCGTACTCCTCTCTCTTCTGCTGACCGTATCCGCTCAGGCGGCGAACTGGCCGGAGCGGCCTTCGTTGCAGGCCGTCCGGGTGACGGCCGCCCCGGCCATCGACGGCAACCTCGGCGACGCGGCCTGGCAGAACGCGCCGGAGTTCACCGACTTTACGCAGCACGATCCGGTTGACGGCGCGCCGGCCACGATGCGCACCACGCTGCGCATCCTCTACGACGACGACGCCATCTACTTCGGGATGCGCATGCACGATACCCATGCGCCGACGGCGCAGCTCGCGCGGCGCGACTCGTTCACGACGAGCGACTTCATCTCCATCAATCTCGATCCGCAGCACGACCGGCTCTCGGGCAACGCGTTCACGCTCAACCCGTCGAACGTGCAGGTCGACACGGTGCTATACAACGACATCGGGGAGGACGCGAGCTGGGACGGCGTGTGGGAGTCGGCGACGACGATGCTGCCGGACGGCTGGATCGCCGAGCTGCGGATTCCGTTCTCGCAGTTGCGCTTTCCCGACCGCGACCAGCACGTCTGGGGGATCAACGTCACGCGCCGCACGGTGCGGAACAACGAGTGGGTGCGCGTCGTCAACACGAAGAAAGGGGAGACGGGCTTCGTCTCGCATTTTGCGGACATCGTCGGCCTCGACGGCATCCGCCGCGGCCGCCCGCTGGAACTGGTGCCGTACGCCGTCACACGCAGCGACATCCGTACGCGCGTCGATCGCAACAATCCGCTGGCCGACTCGCGCGAGTTCCGCGGCGATGGTGGGCTCGATCTCAAGTACGCGCTGACCTCGAGTCTCACGCTCACCGGCACGATCAATCCCGACTTCGGGCAGGTGGAAGTCGATCCGGCCGTCGTGAACCTGAGCGACTTCGAGACCTTCTACCCGGAGAAGCGGCCGTTCTTCACCGAGGGGCTGAACATCTTCCGTTTCGGCGACAGTCCGGCGCCGTCGCATTTCAACTTCTTCTTCGCGCCGGAGGTCTTCTACACGCGGCGCATCGGCCGTTCGCCGCAGGTAATGCCGGACAGCAGGTACGTCTCCGTTCCCTCGGAAACGACGATCCTCGGCGCGGCGAAGGTGACGGGACGCGTCGCCGGCGGCTGGTCGATCGGCATCCTCGATGCGCTGACCGACACCGAGCGTGCCCGCTTTGTCGACCGCGAAACGGGGGAGGTCGAACGGCAGCACGCCGAGCCGATGACGAATTACTTCGTCACGCGCGCGACGAAGGAACTGGCGCCGGGCTCGCGCGTCGGCTTCATGTTCACGTCGGTGAACCGGCGGCTGGCAGACGAACTGGCGCCGTCGCTGCGGGAGTCGGCGATGACGGGCGGCGTCGACGGCTACGCGAGCTTCCGCGAGCGGTCGTGGATTCTCGAGGGCGCGCTCGTCGGCACCAGCGTGCGCGGGAGCAGCGAGTCCATTGACGCGACGCAGCGGTCGTCGACGCACTACTACCAGCGTCCGGACGCGGAGCACGTCACGTACGATCCGTCGCGGACGTCGCTGAGCGGCTGGGGCGGCACGGCCATGATCTCGAAGGCCACGGGCCTGTGGCGTCCGATCGTCCAGGTGCGCGGCTATTCGCCCGGCTTCGAGACGAACGACACCGGGTTCCTGCAGCGCACGGACATCATCTCCACGCACGCGCTGATGCAGTACGTCAACCAGCAACCGACGAAGCGGATGCGCGAGAAGAACGTCTGGTTCGGCGTCTGGCAGAACCGCAACTTCGACGGCGACACGATCGAGCGGGGCGCGTTCGTCGACACGTTCGCCACGTTGCAGAGCTACTGGAGCTACCGGACGTCGCTTTACGTCATCCCGAGCTCCGTCTCGGATCGCGAGACGCGTGGCGGGCCGCTGATGCGCACGCCTTCGTCCTGGGAGTACGAGGCGAGCGTCGGCAGCGACGACCGCAAGAAGTACTTCTTCGACGCGTTCGTCGAACTGGATCGGGGCGACGACGGCTCGTACACCCGCGGCCTGGGTGTCGAGCTGACGGCGCGTCCCGCGTCGAACGTGCAGGTGAGCCTGTCGCCGTCGTTCTCACGTTCGCGGGTGGGGGCGCAGTACGTGACGACCGTCGCCGATGCGGGGGCGACACAGACGTACGGCGCGAGGTACGTGTTCGCCGATCTGCGGCAGTCGGTCTTCGAGCTGGCCACGCGCGCTGACTGGACGCTCAGCTCGCGCCTCTCGCTCCAGCTCTACCTTCAGCCGTTCATCGCCTCGGGCGATTACCGCGACTTCAAGTCGCTGGCTGCTCCGAGGACGCGCGACTTCACGCCGCACACCGGGACGCTCGAGAACCGCGACTTCAACTTCCGCAGCGTGCGCGGCAGTGCCGTCATGCGCTGGGAGCTGCGGCCGGGCTCGGCGCTCTACATCGTCTGGAACGAGAACCGCGCGGAGACGGAGCCGGTGGGGGACTTCCGGTTCAACCGCGATCTGCGGGCGATTCCCACTGCACCATCACACGACGTGTTCCTGGTGAAGCTCTCGTATTGGCTGCCCATGTAGGCAGTTGGCAGTTGGCAGTTGGCGGTTGGCAGTTGGGCGGTGGGGAGATGATGGGACCTGTGGGATGGGCGCTACAGGTCCTGCTGGACGGGAAGGCCTGACCACCGCCAAGCGCCAACTGCCAACTGAAATAATTTGGCGTTCATCAGGCATTTGCGTAGACTTGCCGGCCCGGTCTGTCCAGGGCCGGACACTATTCTTTAACAATCTGCCAGCTCCTTGAACCCCGCAGACGCGAGGTTCCGCTAGGCCAGAAGGAGGTTGTATGAGGACTTATGAAGTCCTGTTCATCCTTTCTCCGCAAGTGACGGAGGAAGAAACGACGACGCTCATCCAGGATTTCAAGGGCATCGCCGAAAAGCAGGGCGCCACGCTCAAGAGTGAAGATGCGTGGGGCCGCCGTCGCCTTGCTTATCCCATCCACAAGTTCAACGAAGGCATCTACCACCTGTTCGTGTTCGACAGCGATTCGGCTCTCTCGGAGCTCGACCGCCGCATGAAGAACGTGGACCGCGTGCTGCGCCATGTCATCGTCCGCACGGACGAGGATCTGAAGCGCGCCGAGAAGCTCGCCAAGCGGAACCCGAAGAAGGAGCGCATGCGCCCGTCTCCGGCGTTCGCCAGCGCCGAGCCGTCGGCCCCGTACGCGGCTCCGGCTTCCGCTTCTGCGCCCGCTGCTGCCGCGCCGGACGCGGAGATGACTGCCGAGGGTGGCGACGACGCTGCCCCGCAGGCGTAATCGAGGAGGAGAATCAAGATGGCTACGATGAATCCGAGAAGAGGTCCGGAAGGCGGCCAGGGCGGCCCGCGTCAGGGCGGCCAGGGCGCAGGTCCGGGTGGCCCGGGCGGAAAGAAGAAGTTCTTCTACCGCCGGAAGCGCGTCTGCAAGTTCTGCGTCGAGAAGATCGAGTACATCGACTTCAAGGACGTGAAGACGCTCCAGCAGTTCATCCCCGAGCGCGGCAAGATCCTTCCGCGCCGCATCTCCGGCACTTGCGCGCTGCACCAGCGCAAGCTGCAGAACGCCATCAAGCGCGCACGCATCGTGGCGCTGATCCCGTTCACGGCTGACTGATGAGAGCGCGGCTGGCTGCCAACGGCCGGCCGCGAATCCTCAACTCAAATCAATGATCGAATCGTCCCTCCACACGAGCGAGCCGGTGGCGCTTCCAGGCCGTCCTTCAGGACAGGTCTGGCGCAGCGTGATCGGACATACGGTGCTCGCGGCGCTGATGATCGTCGCGCTGCAGGTGTTCCTCCCCGCCGTGCTGCTTCATTGCGGTCTCCGCAACGGACGCCGCAGCGCGTGGGGTGCGTTCGCCGGTGCCATCGTTCTCGTGGCGCTCTTTCTCGGGATCTCGGCGCAGGCGCCGGGCACGACCGCGGAAGAGCTGCGCGCCGCCTTCGCCTCGGTGGCCGGCGTGCTGCTGGGGCTCGGCCTTCCGACACTCATGGTGTTGCCGATGGTCCAGCGCGCCGAAGCATTCGGCCGCGTCGTCGCCACGATGCTCGTCACGAGCATCGCGTCGCTCGCGGTCGGTGAAGCCGTCATGCGGCTGGCCGGCATCTCGCTTTTCGGCGAGGCCGTGCGCCAGTGGCAGACGGTCTCCGCTGCCTGGGTGCAGCAGTATCGCGCCGCCAAGGTTCCGGCGGAGGTGATCCGCTTCGCCGAATGGGTCGGCGGACAGTCGTACCTCGTCGTCAGCTCCGCGCTGACCGGGTTCGCGCTGTTCGTCATCCTCAGCCTGCTGATGGTCGGGAGGCTGCGCGCCTGGCGCGAGCGCTCCGCTCAGAAGCCGGAAGGCGGTATGCCCGGCGTCTACCTGTTCCGCAACTTCGCACTCCCCGAGTGGCTCCTCTTCGCGTTCGTGTTCGGCGGCCTCACGCCTCTCGTGCACGGCGTGCTGCAGAAGGTCACGGCCAACGTCCTCGTGGTGGTGGCCATGCTCTATCTGCTGCAGGGGCTGGCGATCTTCCGGTCGCTGCTCGTGGCCATGGGTGTGGGGCTGTTCGGGACGCTGATTGCCTGGGGGTTGCTGGTGTTCCTGACCAGCGGCATCGGCATGGGGCTGCTCGGCATCGCGGGACTGTTCGATTCATTCTTCCATTTCCGAAATTTCAAGAAGCGAAAGGACGACTCTCATGAAGGTCATTCTGACTGAGGAGATCCGTGGCCTCGGCACGCGCGGTGATGTCGTGACCGTGAAAGACGGCTATGCGCGCAACTACCTGATTCCGAAGAATCTGGTGCGCGAGGCGACGACGAGTAATCTGAAGGCGATCGAGCACGACCGCAAGAAGTGGGCACTGCTCGCATCGAAGGAAAAGGACGCGGCCCAGAAGGCTGCCGACTCGATCAAAGGGACGAAGATCGTCGTGCACAAGCGCGTCGGCGACTCCGGCCAGCTCTTCGGCTCCGTCACGGCGAACGAAATCGCCGAGGCGCTGGAAGCGAAGGGGATCGAAGTCGACAAGCGCCGCATCGAGCTGGCGCACGCGATCAAGAATACCGGCCTGCACGACGTGGAGGTCCGCCTCCATCGCGACGTGACGGCCCACATTCAGGTCGAAGTGCTCCCGATCGGCGTCGAGTCGATCGACGAGACGACCGCCGCCGCCATGGCGCCGGCCACCGCAGAGACTGACGAACAGTAGAATCGCAAGAGGGCGGACTCGCGTCCGCCCTCTTGCGCGTTTTCCGTTGTCCGTTCTCGTTGTCCGTGCCGCACGGCACAATCGCGCAGCGGAGCACGGAAAACGGGCAACGGAAAACGGACAACGCCGTGAAGGACGAACGCTACGTCGACGAAGCCCCGGCCGGCGCTGACGGCTGGCGTCAGGTCTGGCTCGAAGACCGGCACTACCGGCCACGTGCCTCGCGTCACGAATGGCTCTTCGGCTTTCTGCGGCGGCTCTTCCGCCGCGCGACCGAGCCGGACACCGAGCGCCAAAAGAACTTCAACGTGGTCCTGCTCGATCTCCTCGACGACATCCGCCGCGACATCGAGAACGTCCGCCGCGACTTCCGCGGTGACATCGAGAACGTGCAGCGCGACGTGCGCAACGCCGACGAGGAGCTGGCGCGCGAGCTGTCAAAGCTGCGGGAGCTGATTCCGGTCGCCGCACGACGCAATGACGCGCTGATCGCCGCCCTCGACCAGAAGATCGAAGGCGTGGCGGTGCGCATCCGCGACGCCGTCAATCCGGCCGTCTCACCGACGACCGACGACCGGCCACCGGCCACCGATTTCAGACCGCCAGGTAGTGACTTCGTCTACCGCCGTCTCGAAGACGCCCTGCGCGGCGGCGAAAGCGAAGTGCGCCAGTCGGTGATGCATTACGTGAACCTCGTGCGCGATGCGCAGCCGGTGCTGGACGTCGGCTGCGGGCGTGGCGAGCTGCTAACGATCTGCCGCGAGCAGGGGATCGCGGCGCGCGGCTTCGATACGAATGAGCGCTCCGTGGCCGATCTGCAGGCACGCGGATTCGACGTGACGCTGGCCGGGATTCCGGAGTGCTTCGCGCCGATTGCTGATGCGTCAGTGGGTGCCGTCGTGGCGATGCATGTCGTCGAGCATTTGCCGGTGGAGGTGCTGTTCGCCTTCTTTCGCGAGACCGCGCGCGTGCTGCGCACGGGTGGGCTGCTGATCGTGGAAACGCCGAACGCGGAATCGCTGCTGATGTCGGCGTCCGAATTCTGGCGCGACCCGACGCATCTCGCGCCGCGCCATCCAGCGGCGCTGACGGTGCTGGCGCGCGAGCATGGGTTCGATCTCGACGAAGTGCGCGCGGTGCATCCGTTCCCCGAGGGGACCGGCATCGCCATCGCGCCCGACGATCCGCCGGAGTTGCAGCGTGCATTGCACGCGATCAACGACCGGCTGTTCGCGCCGCAGGACCTACGGCTGATCGCGCGGCGGCGTTGATGCCGCCGATCCTGGGACCTATGGGACAGATGGTAGAGCGGCTTAGCCTTTCATAAGGCCCATAGATCCCATGGTCGAAGAATCGATTGTAGAAAGCAGCGGGATAGCTGGGTTCTGAAATGTGGGACAGACACTCTTGTCTGTCCAGCGGACCCGGTAGCTTTCGATAGGTTTCATAGGTCCCATAGATCCCATCGGTCCTATCGTTCTCCACTTTCCGGCTGCACGTCGATCACGCTGCTGCTCGGAGGCGGCGGCGGGACGTGCAATGGGATGACCGCGCCGAGGATCAGGCCGGCCACGAGGCCGCCGATGTGGCCGGCGTTGTCGATCTTGGCGATCTGAAAGCCGAGGATCAGGTTGGCCACGCCCCAGAAGATGCACTGACCGACGAGGGCTTTCGCGCGTCGCTCGTGCCGCCAGGGAGAGCGGCGGACCGAGAAGATGAAGGCGCCGAGGATGCCGAAGATCGCGCCGCTGGCGCCGACCGATGAGCCGAACTCCGGCAGATGATAGAGGCTGGCCAACGAGCCGGCGAGGCCGGAGACGACGTAGATGAGGGCGAAGCGGCGCGTGCCGAACAGCGCCTCGTAAAGCGAGCCGAGTTGCGTCAGCGAGAAGACGTTGACGGCGAGATGCAGGAACGTCCCTGGGATCGTGCCGTCGCCGTGCAGAAAGATCGCCGTCAGGAGGCGCCACCACTCGCCGCGGCCTAAGACGGCGGCTGGATAGATGGAGCCGAGCTCCGCCAGGCGCACGGGATTGGTCCACGCACCGGTGAGGATCTCGATCAGAAAGCCCGCGAAGATGAGGGCCACGAACGTCTTGGTTGCTGGAGTGCCGGGTCGGTGCTGGCTCATTGACGCCTGTCGATTGCCGCGGAGACGCGCCGCATCAACAGATGGGCGAATCGCGGGAAGACTTCCTTCATCCTCATGTAAAGCGCGGCGAAGAACGGGACAATCCTGCGGTAGGTGCCGCTTTCGGCCGCATCGCAGACGACTCGCGCGACGTGCGCCGGTTTGACCGCCAGCACGAGCCGCGAAGCGCCGGGCATCTTCCCCCGCTCCGCCTTCACGAAAAAATCGGTCTCGGTCGTGCCGGGGCAGACGAGCGAGACCTGGACGCCGCGGGGCAGGACCTCGTCGCGCAACGCTTCGGTGAAGCCGATCATCGCGAACTTCGTTGCACAATAGCCGCCCATTCGGGCATAGCCCATGATGCCGGCGATCGAGGCGACGTTGACGATCGCGCCACTGCCGCGGGCCAGCATGCGCGGGAGCACCGCCTGCGTGCAGTGCACGGTCCCGAAATAGTTCGTATCCATCATGGTGCGAAGCTCGTCCGGCTTTGCATCGGCGATGGCGTCGAAGATGGCGAACCCGGCGTTGTTCACGAGGACGTCGACGTCGCCTGTGGCGGCGATGAGACGCTCGCACTCCTCACGTTTCGTCACATCGGTTGCGATCACGGTGGCGGTGACGCCGCTGGCGCGGCACTCCTCGGCCACGTTCTCGAGCCGCTCGATGCGCCGTGCGGCAAGGACGACATTCGCGCCTCGCCGCGCCATCTCCAGCGCCACCTCTCTGCCGATGCCGCTGGAGGCGCCGGTGATGACGACGGTGCGTCCCGTCAGCTCCATCGTCCCCGTACCGTGCGTTCCTGGCCGCGTTGATTCCGAGCTCGCTCGCTCGAACCGGCGGCGGCGATCGCCGCGCTGCTCGTCATGACCGCGGCCGTCGCAGGCCCTCGGCCTGCTCCGTCGCCAGCTCGTCGAGAGTCTTCGGGCGCCAGCTCTCGGTGGAGAGCCGTTCGAGGCCGGGCTGTTGCGCGATCTCCTCGTCGCCGAAGGAGAGCTCGCAAACCTCGATCACCTCGCCGGTCCAGGCGCCGACGATCCGGACCGTGTGCGTCCACGCATCACGGAGGCGGAGGACCTCGTCCGGAGCGAAGCGGCAGGTCCAGCGGGTGCCGTCGGCTTCGCGTACGATGCCGGCGAGCCCCTCGCGGGCGCTGACCTGTTCGAGGACTCCGGTGATGGTTGTGCCGGGCATTCCTCCGATTCTAACGCACTCGTTAAGAGAGTGTTTTCCGGCAGGTTTCTAGCATTGACTTCGAAAAACGGCGGCACCTATACTCCGGCCCGATTCCAACCTTCTGACTCCCATCGAGTCGTACTCCGCCAAGCGAATTCTGAGGAGGCTTTCCATGCCGTTCGAAGAGGTCAAGAAAATCTGGATGAACGGTCAGCTCGTCGACTTCGCCGACGCGAAGATTCACGTGCTGACCCACGCCCTGCACTACGGCTCCGGGCTCTTCGAAGGGATTCGCTGCTACAACACGAAAGGCGGCGCGGCCGTCTTCCGCCTCAAAGAGCACACCCGGCGCCTGTTCGACTCCGCCAAGATCTATCGCATGGAGATGCCGTTCTCCTTCGACGACATGAATCAGGCCTGCCTCGACGTCATCCGCGCCAACGAGTTCGAGGACTGCTATCTCCGCCCCCTCGTCTACCGCGGCTTCCACTCCCTCGGTGTCTTCCCCGGCTCCTGCCCGGTCGAAGTGATGGTCGCAGCCTGGAAGTGGGGCAAGTATCTCGGCGCTGAAGCGCTCGAGAACGGCGTCGACGTCCGCGTCTCCTCCTGGAGCCGCATGGCCCCGAACACCTTCCCCGCGCTCGCCAAGGCGACCGCCAACTACATGAACTCCATCCTCATCCGCCAGGAAGCAGCCATCGACGGCTACGCCGAAGGCATCGCCCTGGACGTCGATGGCTATGTCAGCGAAGGCTCCGGCGAGAACGTCTTCCTCGTCCGCGACGGCCGGATCTACACGCCCCCTCTCGGCGCCTCGATCCTCTCCGGCATCACCCGCGACAGCATCGTCCGCCTGGCCCGCGACCTCGGATTCGAAGTGGTCGAATCGCTCATCCCGCGCGAGATGCTCTACATTGCCGACGAAGTCTTCTTCACCGGCACCGCCGCCGAGGTCACGCCGGTCCGCAGCATCGACCGGGTGACGGTCGGCAATGGCCGCCGCGGCCCCATCACGGAGCGCATCCAGAAAGAGTTCTTCGACTACCTCGCCGGAGATATCCCCGACCGCTTCGGCTGGCTCACGCCGGTTTATGCCGAACAGGCGGCCTCCGAGCGGACGGCGAAGCCAGCCCTCGTGGCCGGCTGACCTTCCCATCCCGCACGCTCCGCCATCGAGTAGTACCGATTTGCACCGATGATCAGATGGTCGACGAGCTTCACGTCGACCATCTTCAGTGCCGCGGAGACTTCAGTGGTGAATTCGAGGTCCGCGTCCGACGGCAGCGGATCGCCCGACGGATGGTTGTGGTACAGCACGACGCCTGACGCGTTCTCCATCACCGTGATACGGATGATGTCCTTCGTCGAGACCACCGTGTGATCGGCCGTGCCGACGTAGATCTCACGGTGCTTCCGGATCCGGTTCCGCGAATCGAGAAACGCGGCCCAGAGATGTTCCTGCAGCCGGTGCGCGTGCGCGGCAACGAGCTGACGCCCGAGGATTTCGGTGTCGTAGAGAGGCGGGGCTTCGGGCTCGTCGCTGGCCAGGCGCCGCGCAATTTCGAAAGCGGCAGCGATGCGCGTCGCTTTGGCATTGCCCATGCCGAGCCGCTCGCTGAGCTGGACGGGCTCGCACCGGCTGAGGGCGAGCATCCCCTCGTGGAGCAGCTCGCGGGCGAGTTGGATCGCACTACGCCCTTTGCGGCCGGTCCCGATCAGGAGGGCGATGAGCTCCGCCTCTGACAGGGTGTCGGCGCCGTGCATCAGCATCCGTTCGCGCGGGCGCTCGTCGCGCGGAAGATCGGCAATTCGGTCAGTCATGACTGTTCCTCCAGAATCACATCGACGATCGGAGGCGTGGCCACCCCCGCTTTTGCCGCAATGGCGTACGTGCAGGCGGAGCTGACGCCACTCGCCTCCGGGTTGATCTCGATCGACAGGCCGCGGCAGAGATTGACGAAACCGGCCGCGGGGTAGACGACCCCCGACGTCCCGATCACGAGCAGCAGCTCCGCGTTGCGCATAGCGTGCATCGCCCGGGCGACCGGCTCCTCCGGCAGTGCCTCGCCGAACCAGACGACGTCCGGGCGGAGCAGCGCGCCGCAATCAGTGCAGTGCGGCGGCAGCTCGGCAAACGGCTCCATCCGCTCGTGCGTCTTTCCCTCCCGCACGCAACGAACGCGAAGGATGTTGCCGTGCAACTCGACGATGTCCGCCGCTCCGCCGCGCGCGTGCAGCCCGTCGACGTTCTGCGTGACCACGAGCGCGTCGGGCAGACGGGCGATGGCGCGATGAGCGTCGTTCGGCTCCGCCTGCCGGATCAGGCCGCGTCGCCACTCGTACCACTCCCAGACGAGACGGGGATCGCGTTCGAAGGCCTGGGGGGTGGCGAGATCTTCGGCGCGGTAGTTCTGCCAGAGGCCGCCGCTGCCACGGAACGTCGGAATCCCACTCTCGGCAGAGATTCCGGCTCCGGTGAAAACGACGACCTTGCGAGGCTTGCGGCGGCGGATGGCTTCGATCGCTTCAGCGAGGCTGCTCATGGGAGAAAGCCTATGGCCGAACGATCGGGAGGGGGCCGGAATCTACCGGACGTAGGTCCGAGGTGCAACGGGTGATGGGCACCCGGATACACGCTGTGGAATCTCGGACTGCGGTGGCGACAGATTGGCCGCCGCTCTGCTACACGTAAAAAGAGCGGTGGCGTTCTAGACGCCACCGCTCTACGAGATCGTTCTGCTAAACCGTGGGCAGGTTCTGCTCGTTCACCTGGATGAACGCGTCCTTGCGAAGGTTCACCAGGTACGCGTCCAGATCGCGCTGGAACGATTCCTCACCGACATCCTTGCGCAGGCGGTCCTTGACGGACTCGAAGGCCGGGACTTCGGAAGGGAGGCGCTGCTCGACCTTCAGGATGTGCCAGCCGGAGCGGCTCTCGATCGGGCCGATGACGGAGCCGGGCTGGGCCGCGAAAACCGCCTTGTCGAGGTCGGGCAGCAGCTCGCCGCGGGCGATCTCGCCGAGGTCACCACCGGCGGCCTTGGTGCCGGATTCCGACAGCTCGGAGGCCAGCTTGGCGAAGTCGGCGCCGGCGGCACGGGCCCGTGTCGCGGCATCGGTTGCTTTCGAGGATGCCAGGCTGGCCATCGTCGTACCTTCCGGCTTCAGGATGACGATTTCGCGCAGGTGAGCGCGCTCGGGGAGGCGATAGCGCTCCTTCTCGCGGTCGTAGCGCTCGCGGAGCTCGCGATCGGAGAGCTCGGTGCGGCTACGCAGCTCGCGCGCGAACACCTTGTTCGTGATCAGCGTATCGCGGAGACGCGTCTCCATATCGGCGCGGGTCATCCCCGACTGCTTGAGCGACTGGTCGAACTGCTCGTCGGTCGAGATGCCGTACTGCTGCTTCAGGCGTCCGACGGCGTCCTTGACCTCGGCTTCCGTGACGTTGATGCCGAGGCGGTCGGCGCGATCCTTCAGCAGGAGCTCGCCCACGATGTCCTCGACCAGCGACTTGCGGAGCTTTTCTTTTCGCGTGGCGATTTCCTGCGGGTCTTTCGAGGTCGACTCGATCTCGCGGAGGCCATCCGCGAGGCGGTCGAGGTACTGGCTGCGGGTGACGATGCGATCGCCGACACGGACGACGATGGCCTCGACGAGCTGGCCGGCCGTCAGCGTCGTGGCGCTGAGGGATAACGCTAAGGCGATGAGTGCTTTTTTCATGATTTCTCGATGATCAGACGATCTCTGGGGACAACAAGTTACACGGCGGATTATTCGTCGGCCGACGTCGGGAAGGAGCCCGAGTAACGGAAAGGGACGCGGCGGGTGAGGACGGCGATCTGCATTTCGCGCCTGCTCGCGGCAACGAGCTGAGCCAGACGCTCGCGCAGGGCGTCTTCCTTCAGCCGCGTCCGGATGGCCGGCGCAGCCGCTTCGATGCTGATCGTGCCGGCGGCACGGCGCTCGTCCACCTGGAAGATATGGAACGATGAGTCCGTCCGGATGACGTCGCTGACCTGGCCGGGCTGCAGGCGGAAGATCTGTTCCTCGAACATCTTCGGCAGCTCGCCGCGGCTGACGAACCCGATCTCGCCGCCTCGCTTGGCGTTTGGCGCGCGGGAGAATTCGCTCGAAAGATCGCCGAACGGCACTCCCTGCCTGAGCTTGGCGACGATCTCGTTCGCCACCGTCTCGTCCCGCACGAGGATCTGCCGGACGCGCACCTGCTCGGCAGCCTGGAACTCGGCCGCATGCTCCTGGTAATAGGCGCGGACTTCTTCATCCGAGGCGTCCGGCATCTGCGTGGCGATGTCGACGATCAGCTTCGCGCGTCGCATCTCGTCGCGCTTCTCGATCACAGTCGACCCCGCCTCCGTGCGGACCGCGGCGGCGATCTTCTCCGCCGGGATCTCGACCCCGTGGGAGGCCGCGTACTCTGACAGCACGATCTCCTCGACGAACTGGTCGAGCATTGCGCTCGTCACCTCGGGCGTCATCTGCGCCAGGTCGGTTCCGGTGTTCCGCTCCAGATACCGCTTGAAGTCAGACAGCGTCAGCATCCGCTCACCGACGCGAACGATGACATCCGGCGGCGTCACCGGCTTGCGCTTGCAGCCGGCCGCGACGACGCAGGTGAGGAGCAGCAGGGAAAGAAGACGGCGGGAAACCATTGCTGGTGAGGGCGGCGGGAGTTTAGCACGCTCAACGATGGGACCAGGAGCGTCAGGGAAGACGGCGTACCTCCTGCGCCGCCTTAAAGGGTCGCCCCGAAAACGAGGGCCGGCACGAGGCCGGCCCTCCGGGGGACTCCGCGATCAGAAGATCGCGAGGTGGTGCAGGGCCGGGAAGTCCTGCGGGGTGTTCTTCGTCAGGTCGGCTTCGATGTAATAGACGTAGCTGTTGAAGTCGATCGGCCGGGCCGGATCGATCTGGCACTTGTCGCAGTTGGTGTTGTCCTGGCTGCGGATTTCGCAGATCAGCTCCGGAACGCGGGTGCAGATGTTGACGCGGAACAGGCGGGCGCGGACGAAGGCGCCGGGGCCGTTGTCGTTGTACGCCATGAGCATCGTCGTCCAGGGCGGCATCTTGGTGAAGCCGGAACCGAACGTGTTGTTCACCTGGTAGCGGGCCACGGCCACACCGACCTGCGCCGGCCGCAGGTTCAGCGAGGGGCCGTTGAACTCGTACAGAGGCGTCGACGTCTCATCGATCACGCCGGTCGAGCCGACCGCGCTCCAGTCCATCTGTGCGAAAGCCGGGACGGCCGACAACAAAAGGGAAAGCATCGCCATACGAATGACAGTCTTCATTCATCTCTCCTGTGCTGCTTCGATTTTTAGATGAAACGCGCGCGAATCTCTGGCAGTAGATTAGGACGGAAAGAAGTCACCCGTCCAGTATCATTGCTTGCGCGCTGAACAGACTCTCTCGGAATGTGGTGGCGCACAGCCACTGCTCTACTACACGTAGGAAAGTGGTGGCTCACCGCCACGCGCTCAGAGATCAGCCGGGTGCTGCGCTACGCCGCGATGCGGCGCAGCAGCTCGTCGATCGCGTCGATCACTTTCGGGCCGTGCTCGCGCAGGGGGAACGAGAGCACGCCGTTGGGTGAGAACTTCACCTGCGGGTTTTCGCCGATCAGTTCGAGCAGGCGGTTCGGATCGATCTTCGCGGTCGGCGTCAGCTTCATCACCGCGCGGGCGCCTTCGCGCACGACCGAGATCACGCCGATGCGTTTCGCGTACTGCTTCACGCGTACGAAGTGGAGCAGCGCGTCGACGTTCGGCGGCAGCGCGCCGAAGCGGTCGCGCAGCTCGTTGCGGATCTCCTCGATGCGCTCGTTCGTAGTCGCGGAGGCGATCTTCTTATAGAACGTCATGCGCAGGTTCTCGTCGGCGATGTAGTCGTGCGGGATGTAGATGTCGACGCCGAGATTCATCGAGGTCTCGACTTCCTCCTCGATCTTTTCCCCCTTCATCTCGCGGATCGCTTCCTCGAGCAGCTTCGTGTACATCTCGAAGCCGACCGCCGCGATCTCGCCCGACTGCTCGCCGCCGAGGATGTTGCCGGCGCCACGGATCTCGAGGTCACGCGCCGCGATGCGGAAGCCAGCACCGAGGTCGGAGAACTCCTGAATGGCCGAGAGCCGCTTACGCGCGTCGCTCGTCAGCACGCGATCGCTCGGCACCAGCAGGTAGCAGAACGCCAGCCGGTCGCTGCGTCCCACACGGCCGCGCAACTGGTAGAGCTGCGACAGGCCGAAGCGCTCCGCGTGATTGATGAGGATCGTGTTGCAGGCGGGGATGTCGATGCCGTTCTCGATGATCGTCGTCGCCAGCAGCACGTCGTACTCCCGGTTGATGAACGAGAGCATGGCCCGCTCCAGCTCACGCTCTTCCATCTGTCCATGGCCGACGATCACCTTCAGCCCCGGCACCACCTTCTCGAGGTACTCCTTCATCGCGTAAATCGACTCGACGCGGTTGTGGACGAAGAAGACCTGTCCGCCGCGGTCGATCTCGAACTCGATGGCCTCGCGGATGAAGTCGTCGTTGAACGGCACCACCGCCGTCTGGATGGCCAGGCGATCCTTCGGCGGCGTTTCGATGACGGAGATGTCGCGGATGCCGACGAGCGACATGTGAAGTGTGCGGGGGATCGGCGTCGCCGACATGGCCAACACGTCCACCGACTTCTTGATCGACTTGAGCTTCTCTTTCTGCGCGACGCCGAAACGCTGCTCTTCGTCGATGATCAGCAGGCCGAGGTCCTTCCAGGCGACGTCCTTGGAAAGGATGCGGTGGGTGCCGATGAGGACGTCGATCTCACCCACTTCGACTTTGCGCAGGATCTCCTTCTGCTCCTTCGCGCCGTAGTAGCGCGAAAGCAGCTCGATGGTCACGGGAAACGACGCGAAGCGGCGGAGAAACGTGCGGTAATGCTGAAACGCGAGCACGGTCGTCGGCGCCAGCACCGCCACCTGCTTCCCATCCATCACCGACTTGAAGGCGGCCCGCATCGCCACTTCAGTCTTGCCATAGCCGACATCGCCGCACAGCAGGCGGTCCATCGGTTTGCGCGATTCCATGTCGGACTTCAGATCCTCGATCGCGCTCTGCTGGTCTTCCGTCTCGTCGAACTCGAACGCATCCTCGAACTCGAACTGCCACGGTGAGTCCTTGCTGAAGGCGTGGCCGTAGACCATCTGCCGCGTCGCGTAGAGCTTGAGGAGCTCGTCCGCCATGTCGCGCATGGCCTTCTTGACCGACGCCTTCGTGCGCGCCCACGACGTGCCGCCGAGCTTGTCGAGCTTCGGCTGCGCTTCCTCACCGGCGGTGTAACGCTGGATCAGGTTCAGGTTCTCCATCGGCATCAGCAGCTTCCCGCCGCCGGAGTACTCGATCTCCATCACCTCGCGCTCTGTGTCGCCGAACGGGATGCGCTGCAGCCCCCGGAAACGCCCGACGCCGTGATCGACGTGCACGATGTGGTCGCCGACCTTCAGGTCGCGCAGATCCGAAACGAATGCCTCGGACTTGCACTTCTTGCCGCCGATGCGCGTCGACGTCGGCGGCTCGAACAGGTCCCATTCCGAGAAGAGCGTCAGATTCAGTTCGTCGAACGAGAAGCCGCGCGCGAGGTTGCCGTTCGTCACTACGAGCTCGCCGCCCGGCGCGTCGGCATCGACCGCGAACGGGACGTCGAACTCCTTCAGCAGCCGCTCGATTTTTTCGCGGCCGCCTTTGGTCGCGGCCAGGAAAACCTGCTGCCGTCCTGCGTTGTGCCCGGACGTCAAATCGGTCGTGAACTCGCTGAGGCGGTTCGTGTAGCGATCAGTGGTCGTCGCGTGCATCCGCAGCTCGTCGAATTCCTTGGTGGCGATGTGCACTTCCGACAGCGCGACGCGCGCGCGGCCGAGGAACTGGAGGATGTCGGCGGCGGGAGCGACGATGCGTTCCGGCGCGTAGACGGCGCGTCCCTTTTCAGCGGCCGCCTCGTACTCGTTGCGCAGGAGTCCTTCGTATTTCGTGATCGTCGTGGTGATGTGGTCGGGCTCGATGAGCACGAGGTCGAAATCGGCGATGGTCTCGGCCAGCGTGATGCTCTCGACCGCCACCGGTACGTAGTGCTCCACGCCCGGAAACGTCCCGTTCTCGTTCAACTTGTCGATCTTGTCCGCGACGTCCCGTTTGAACAGCGGGTCCATGAAGTCGAGCGACAGCCGCTTGGCGAGCGCGGTGCGCGTTTCCTTCGTCACCGGGAACTGCGCCATCGGATACACCATCACCGCCCCGCTCGGCTCCTCGGAGCGCTGCGTCTCGACGTCGAACCACCGCAACGTGTCGATCGTGTCGCCGAACAGCTCCACGCGTACCGGCTTCGGCGCCGTCGGCGGAAAGAGATCGAGGATGCCGCCGCGAAAGGCGAATTCACCGACTTCGCCGACCAGATCGGTACGCACGAATCCGTTCTCGACGAGCGACTGCATCAGCTCCCGCAAATCGAGCTCGTCTCCTTCGGCCAGCCGCAGAATGCGTTTCCGGAACGCCTCGGGCTTCGGCAGCCGCTCATACAACGCCCGAGCCGGGACGATCAGCAGATCCGCCGTCCGATCCATGAGCATCCCGAGCGCACGGATCTCCTCCCGCACCACACCCAACGACGGCGCGAGCTCCTGGTATGGCGAGAGCGACGGTGCCGGATAGACGGAGACGCAATGTGCATCGCGGCTGAACAGCCGCAGCGCGGTCTCCAGATCCGCGAGCGCCGCATCGCTCGGGACGATGACGGCGATCCGCCGCCTCGTCGTCTCCTGCAACGTCGCCAGCAGCAGCGCCCGCGCCTCGACCGGCACCCCCGTCACTTCATAGCGACGCTCCCCCTCGATGAGCCGGCGAAAGGAAGGATGCGCGGCAAGCTGCCGCCGCAGGTGCTCGATAAGACGCGACATCGCGGCGTGATTCTACTCGGACGCGGATGACGGGGAGGCCTCCGGCGGGCGGGGCGGGCACGGCCCGCGGCCGTTTCTTGGCCAAGCCTCAGTCGAGCCTGCGTACGACGCGGTGCGTCGAGCCTGAGGCAACAAACGGCGCCGCCGGTCGTCTCCCCTCCGCGTGGATCATGGTGCGAAGTAGCCCTTGATCGTTCGCGCCGAGAGATTCTTCTCCTTGAGTACGACCCGTACGTTGCGCCATTCGTTGGACTGGCCGATGTCCGTCACCTGATAAAGGATGGCGAACTGGGCGCGGAGGTCCTTCTCGATTTCGTGATATTTCTTCACCAGATCCTGCTGCTCTGCCGCCACCGCCACGAAACCGCCGGTCTCCGCGGCGAGGTACTTGAGCTGCTCCAGCTCCTTCGGCTTCGTCAGGTCCGTGGCGTAGGCGATGAAGTAGATCGGAATCCCGGCCTGACGGGCCGTTTGCGACGCCTCGTCGAACGAGGCGATGGACGCCGTGTCGCTGCCGTCCGTCATGATGACGATGGCGCGGCGGCGTTTCTCGTCCTGCAGCTCGCGGACCGCGCTCTGGATCGCGTCGTAGAGTGCGGTCCGTCCGCGCGGTTTTATTGCCTGGAGCGCGGCTGCGACTGCCGTGCTGTCGTCGGTGAGCGGTTGCGCGCGGCGCGGTACGTCCTGCACCGCCGTCAGGCTGCAGCGGTCCCCTTTGCGCAGCGTCTTCTCGATGAAGGAGGTTGCGGCCTTCGAGACGTTCTCCATTTCGTACGTCATCGAGGCTGACGCATCGAGCAGCAGCGCGATCGAGATCGGCTGATCGAAGGCCTTCCCGAACTCGATGATCTTTCCTTCCGCGCCGTTGTCGACGATCTTGAAGTACGACTGATCGACGTGATCCTGCGTGACGCCGTTCCGGTCGACCACCGAGACGAAGATCGGCACCGTACGCACCGCGATTTCCTGCGTCACGATGGCAGCGTTGTCCGACCAGAAGTCGGCCGCCTCGTCGCCACCTTTCGTCTTCGCCGTCACCTGCACGAAGCCGGTGCGCAGGATTTCCGGCGCTGGCTCGAATTGATACGGCTTCGTCGTCGACTCCGACACCACGCGGCCGTTGTCCCAGAGCTGCACGACTTGGATGGGATCGTCGTCCCTCGCCGTCGTCACCGCCTCGAACGTCTTCTCATCGAGGCGCTTCAGCCGGACCGTCAGCGGCAGGTGACCCTTATTGATCGTTTCGCTCCACTGCACCCGCTTTTTCTGCGGGGTGATAGCCGTGACCGTGATCTTGTGCTCGATCGGCGTGGCACCGAAATCGACCACGACACGGTAGGGAGAGTGCAGTCCCTCGGCGATTTTCTGACCGTCGACCGTGATCGTCACCTTCCCGCTGTCGAAGCCGGGGTCGACCGTAAGATCGATGACGCCGGTATAGAGCTGCCCTCGCGTGGCGTTCTGATCGGCGCGGCTGAGGAGCAGTTGCGTCGAGGCGCTCGCGGTAGAGAAAGGGAGCGTAATGACAAGAGAGAGGAGGAAAAGCTGACCGAACCGTTTTTTTGCTGACATGTTCCCGCCCTGAGCTGGACCGCCTCGTTCGGGCGAGGCGATCTACAAGTCGCGTCTCACGCCAAGCGCCTACTCCACGTAGTGTGCCAGTTGAGGGCTCGGGGCCCGGGGCCCGGGGCGCAGTGGGTCTCAGGCGCGAGGTAAGGGGGACGGGCACCTGAGCCCTGGCCAATCTCGGAGTGCGGTGGCGGAGGAGGCGGTTTTGGCCTCGGTAGCTACCGCTCCGTTACACGTGTATCAGAGGGTGGCTCGATGAAGCTCGCCACCGCATTCGTTTTCTCGGCTTAGCCGCCCCCGGAACCCCGCGTCTGACCCCCAACCGGGCCCTGGGCCCCGGGCTCCGATCCCTTCTCATAGATCCTCCGATACTCGAACCGGTTCCGCGTCACCGTCTTCGCGTACAGCCGCGTCTCCGCGTATGGGATTGCTTCGACGAACAGGTCCGTATCGGCTCCCTGCATGCGGGCGATCCACTGATCGACGGCCGTCTCGCCGGCGTTGTACGCGGCGATGGCGAAGATCTGATTGCCGTTCATCCGCTGCAGCTTCTGCTGAAACTCGGCTACGCCAACGGCGATGTTCGTCAGCGGCTCGAAGAGCTGCTCGCGCGAGATCGATCCCAGCCCGCCGGCGGTCGCGATGCGGGTCGCCTCCTGCGGCATGATCTGCATCAGCCCCACCGCGCCGGCGTTCGAGACCGTCGTCGGCTCGAACCCGCTCTCCTGGCGGATGATCGACGCCACCAGATACGGATCGATGTTCCGGCGCCCGGCTTCGGCGCGAATGGTTTCCCAGTAGCCCTGCGGCAGCGGATAGAGGATCTCCCAGAAACGCTGCGGGATGTTCATCCCGCCGTGCCGTACGTACTGGCGAAAGCGGCGCTGCAGCACGCCATTCGCGAGGAACGGCTCGCCCCCCTGCACGTACGTGTCGGCCAGCATGAACTGGATGCCGAGGTTGTCCGGGTAGGCCGCGGCGAGGAGCTTCATCTCGCGCGTGGCGTCCGACTGCAGGCCGATCTCCTCGAGCGACGCCACCAAGCCGAGGCGGGGATCGTTCACCTTGGCGATCTCCGCTCGGAGATCGGGGAAGGGGCGGGCATCGGCGAGCGGCGCGTCCAGCTTCCACAACTCGCGGACACGGTAGGCGTAGTAGCTTGTCGGATACTCCGCGATGATCTGCCGCGCCCGGGCGTTGCGCAGGTCCGTCTCGCCGCGCTTATCGTGGATCTTCGCCGACCAGAAGAGCGAGTTCGTCTTCCAGTCGCCGTCCGGATACTCGCGGATGTAGCGCGCGTAAGCCGTCAGCGCCTCCGGGTACTTGCCGGCCAGCGTGTGGGTGAACCCGATGTTCCAGAGGTTCTCGCCGTCGTTCCCGGCCGCGCCCGCGGCGATGCCTGCTTCCAGGTTCCGCACCGCGGCGTCGTAATCGACCGAATCCGTCGTGTAGTACTTCGCCCGGGCGATCTTCGCTTCCGCCGCTTCCTTGCTCTTCGGGAACTGCTTCTCGACCTCCGCCAGCCCGGCCAGGAACAACTGCGGCTGGTCGTTGCGCCACGCCGCCCGCGCGCGCGTCATCATCAGCGACGCGTCGTCCAGCTTCACGTTTTCCGTCTCCGATACGAGCTGCGCGTAGCTGCGCGAGTTGAACAGCGCCCGCAGTCGGGTCGAGCGATAGAGGTCCTTCGTCTGTGCGTCCGGGAAGCGCTTCGCGATCCGTTCCAGCAGGTCGAGCGCCTGGTCGTAGCGGTTCGCCCGCGCCAGCTTCGACGCCAGGTCCACCGACTGGTCGAGCGTCAGCTTGTCGATCTGACCGGACGCCTCGCCGTAGATCTGTTCCGTCCAGCGCCCCGACGTATATGTCGTAAGGAGGCGCATCCGGATGACGTTCGCCAGGTCGGTGCGTCCGGCCTTGGCCAGCCGCCTCGCGAGGTCGACGAAATCGCGCTCGGTCAGCTCGTCGATCGTGAGCTGCGCGATCTGCGCGAACGCGCCGTCCGTTCGTTCACGGTCGCCGAGCTCCGCGTAGAGCGCCGGCAGTTTCAGGCGGGCGACGGTTGCGGCTGACGACGTGCCGGTGGCCACGAGCTGCGCCGCGACCGAAGCGGCGTTCGCGAAGTTGCCGCGGGTTTCCTCAGCGCGCACGATCCGCAATCGCAGGAACGGCGCGACCTCCGGATTCATCCGCGCTGCTTCTTCGAGCGCCGGAACCGCCGCGTCCCACTGCTTCGCGTTGTACTTCGCAAGCGCCTGCTGCGCCGCTCCTCGGCGATCCGGCTCCGGCGGGGGAGTCTGCGCAAAAGCCTGTCCGAATACCAGCAACCCCACCACCAACCACCGACCACAGGCCACGAGTCTCATCCCACCCTCCGGATCCATACGGATCCCTGCTCCTCGAAACCGACGCGGCGCAGAAATTCGTCCGCCCCGCGTGCATCTGTCACCACGAGTTGCATCTTCTCGAACTTCCGCGCCAGCTCCGCTGCTTCGCGCAGCATCGCCTTCCCGATCCACTTCCGGCGCAGATCGCCCGCGACCACAATGTCGTCGATGCGCAGCGCATCACTTGTGATCTCCATCGCCATCACCGCTACCAGGCGCCCCACCAGCTTCCCTAAAAGACCGCACTCAGGCGCGGCCTCCGCGGCCGAATTCGTTTTCAGAAAATTCGCAACTTCCGGCCGGTCAGGAAGCTCGATCGGGCGGATGAAGAGTCGTTGACCTCGCACTCGATGACCTCATAAATCCAGACTATTCAATGCTTTTTCAGCATATTTCTGTGGCAAATAATTCTTGACAAAGAAATATGCCCGCGTAGACTTCGACGCAGCTTCCCACCAGCAAAAAGATCAGTAACAACACAGTGATGACAATGAACGTGCAGCAGGCGATCACGGAATTCCTCCAGCACGGCCAGACCGTGCGAAATCTGTCTGACCGGACGCTTCGCGCGTATCAGTCGGACCTCGCGCAGTTCCAGAACCATCTGGATGGCGCGACGATGGCCGACATCACGGCCGACCACCTCGAGGGTTATCTCGACAAACTCGGCACCGGCCCCTACCGTGACACCTCCATCCGCCGCAAGGTCGCTGCGCTGAAGGTCTTCTTCCGCTTCCTCGAAGAGCAGGGTGTGGTTGCGGAATCGCCTGCTCGCAAGCTCAAGATCAAGCGTCCGGTCGAGAACCGCGTTCCGACCGTGCTCTCGACCCGCGAAGTGCGCGCACTCCTGGCCGCTCCGAAGGATCAGGTTTCCGAGCTCTCGGTCGTCCGCGACCAGTCGCCCGGCGGACGCAACCGCTACTTCTGCGCGGTGCGCGACAACGTCATCCTTGAGCTGCTCTTCTCCACCGGTATCCGTATCGGTGAGCTCGTCGCCCTCGACATCACCGACGTCGACATTAGCCGGCGGCAGGTCCAGATCACCGGACGCGCCACCCGCGGCCGCGCCGTAACGGTCTCGTCCGAGGTCGTGATCGACTCCGTGCAGCACTACATGGAGCTGCGCTCAGAGCGTCCTCTCGACACGCCGGCCCTCTTCGTCGGCCGCTCCGGAACGCGCCTCACCATCTACTCGATCGAGAACATCTTCAAGAAGCACGTCCGGCTCGCCGAGATCAAACGCCACATCACCCCGCACTCCCTCCGCCACACGATGGCGGCGATGCTCGTCTCCTCCGGCGCCGACATCCGTGAAGTGCAGGAAATCCTCGGCCATGCCTCGATCCTCTCGACGCAGGTCTACACCAAACTGCCGATCTCGAAGGGCCGCCGCAGCCATACGGCCCACATGATGCCCACCCGCGTCATGCCCGAGGCTGCCGCCGTCGGCGGCAGCACCGCCAGGCTACCGATCAAGAAATAAAGACGAATCTCACCGCAAGGTGGAAAAGGGCAAGCGGCAACGCTTGCCCTTTTTCTTTTGGGTGCATGGATGGCCAGGAGGCGTGCGCGACGCTCCGAGACTCGCTCCGCCTCAGCGCGAAACCACGCAGCCCGCCCTCACCGCACTTTCACACTCGTCACGCGCTCGATTGCTCCAAGCACCTTCAGAAAGCGGGCGTAGTCCGTCGGCGAGACTTCGCTGTTGATCGCCCCTTCCAGCTCCGCGAGCAGCGCCCCGATCTTCTTCGCCGTCGCCGCTCCCTGCCGCGTCAGCCCGACCAGCAACGAGCGTTTGTCCGACGGATTCACCTTCCGCTCGATCAGCCCACGCTCCTCCAGCCGGTCCAGAATGCTCGTCATCGTCGAATGCTTCACCCCGAATACCCGCACCAGCTCCGACACGGGACACGGGCCGTAGGGGAGGAGGTAACTGACGAGATGCCCCTCGTTCGCCGGCAGATCCGGCAGCCGTTCCTCGATCCAGATCGCGATCTGCCGCGAGGCCTTGTGCAATTGCGAGAGGTATTTCAGAGCCATCGTGCGTTAGTACGAAATCGTAACAACCGGAATTGCTACGATGTCGTAATATTACTCCACAACGCATTCACACCAGAAACCGGAGGAACCATGAGTCTCGAAGTCTTTCGCGCTCAACTCCAACTCGCCGCCTATGTCGCTCAAAGCAACACCGCCGACATCACTCACGAAGAAAGTCTCCTTCGTGTCCTCGGCGACGACGGCAGCTCGATGAACTGGGTCCTCGGCCACGTCGTCGCCATCCGCAGCCGCCTCCTCCCCGCACTCGGACAGGAACCCGTCTGGTCCTCCGAACAGCAGCGCCCCTACACCCGCGGCTCCGCTCCCGGACCCGACATCTACCCCTTCCACGAGATCCGCATCGCCTTCGATGAATCGCAGAAACGTTTCCTCGCCGGCCTCGAAAGCCTCACCCCTCAAAAGCTCGCCGCACCCATGCCCGGCCCCAACGGCGAGCCCGCCCCCCTTGCTAATCTCATCGCCACGATCGTCGTCCACGATTCCTATCACCTCGGCCAGACCGGCATCCTCCGCCGCCTGGCCGGCAAACCCGGCGCCGTGAAGTGACGACAGAGAGGCCTCCGGCGGGCGGTCACGGGCCGCAGCGCTGGCCGCGCCGCAGTCGACCCTACTTTCTAACGTGTTGACTGCGACGCTGTGCGCCGAGCCTGACTTTGCGACGGCCTTCTACCGCTGTCGTCTTTCTGCTGCTCTCCGCGGTCCCGTACTGGTGGATTTCCGATGCCGCCAGCGGACGGGCACTCATGGAGATCCAGGGACAGCGCGCGCTCTACAACTCCGCGACCATCGGCATGGCCACCGCGGTTCTGACGACCATTTCGTCGGCTTGGCCGGCTTCTACGTCGTCTCGAATCCCTTACGCCGCGACATCCCTTCGCGGTGCGGCTTCGTCATCGCTTCCACCACCATGCGCGGCAGCAAATACCTCCTCGGCAAGTTCGCCGGCAACGTCGTCTTCCTTGCCGTCTTCACCGCCGGCTTCATGATCACCTCCATGGCCATGGTGCTGGTGAGAGGGGAGGCGTCGCTCGAGCGATGGCTGTTCGCGAAGCGCTACCGCAAGAATTAATCTTGGAGTGCGGTGGCGGCCAGCCACCGCTCTGCTACACGTGTAAACGAGCGGTGGCTACCCGCCACCGCAGTCCAAGATTAGGTTAGTCACACGGTTCATTGCGCTGCAGGGGAGTACGGCATGTACTGAGCTGGATCCTCCGCGAACCCGATCCAAGCAGCGAAAGCCGGGATCGATCGTGCTGCCAATTCACGGTATCGACACTGGAGTAGATCTTCCGCGTCGCCGGCCGCTGGTGGGCGAGGCGGTGCCGATCTATCGTGGACGCGAAGTGACGGGTTTCGCGCAGGACACCACCGCCGTCAACGTTTGTCAGGAACGGCGCTGCCGGAAGGGAACTATAAGGAGTCGTGGTGGTGCCTAAGATTGGTAAGTCTGCCTCTGGGTATAAGGAAACCCGTGGGATGTGTCACTCCTTTATGTGAAGCCATTGTTGAAAGCGGCTGAATCCGTCTACGAAACACCAGGTTACGTAGTGCAACGCTGTTCCGGTCAGGGTGTTCTGTTTCGGATAAGGCAGAGGACGTAGTGATGACCTTCGTATTAATTACGAAGGCTTAAACTAAGTCAGCGGGCATTAGGATTCGTGCAGCTTTGATGTTGGAGAAGGACAAGTGAGCCGACGCATTCTCTTGAGTTGCCTGTGCTTGATATTGCTCTTCGTATGTGCCGCCCAGTCTCTCCGTGCGGAGGACGCGCCGGGGGGTGTTTGCCGCAAGGCGGCATGGGAGTGGACCCTGGACGAGCGGCTCGCGGCCAGGTTCGATCCGCACCAGATGCGTCATCGTATTACTGCTGCCCATGAGACCGGAGCACAGGGGACGATTCGTGCCGAGTCCTCTACACCGGCGACGGCCGCGTCATCCGCTGAGCAACTCCCGACGGTCATTGACGGCAATCGCAATCCCGAGTTGTTTCTTCCGTGGGAGCTCTTCGACGACCTGCTGCGAGAGGCGTACGTCGGGCCGTCTGAAGCGCGTGACGTCATTCGCGCCACGTTTCTGGAGCGGGCTACGCGTTTGAGTCTGCCTTCCGATTTCTGGGACAAGCTCGCTGTTGCCGCGGCATCCCGTCTGGAACTGATCGCTCGCGAGCGGGAACTCCTTGCGACCCGTTCAGCGGCCGATCCCGGCTCGCGTCGTCGCTTAGATGCGGAGCTGGATCAGATCGAGGGACTCCTCTGCGGTGCGCGGATCGAATCGTTGCGAAAAGCTCGAGTGGCTTTTGGCGAAGAGACGTTCACCCGCTTTTTGTACGTCGCGGTGGCGCCGAACCTCAAATATCAGATGGAACCGGGGACGGCGGGAGCAAAGGAGCTTCGGGCAGGCGAGGAGGGCTGCAAGTGAGTACTGCATTCGGTCGTATCCTTCTGCCGCTGTTCACGTTTCTTGTCGCCGTTTCGAGCAACGCGCAAATACCGCAGCCGGAAGTCGCTGGCTACTGGTCAGGTTCGAGCCGCGCGGAGTTGAGGCGGGCTTTGGCCGGTAACCTCGTGTCGTACGGATATGCAGCCTATCTGACGACTTCCGGGAGCCTCCATCGAGAGGCATATCTGGACGTGGACCATCTGATCCATCCCGACGGCGCCCAATCGAATGCGTTGGCGTCGGAGTCGAAGCACCTCCTCCAGCCGCCGGAGTATTCGGGAAACGTGACGTTCGATCCGTATTACGCATGCTTCCGTGGACGCGTGGAAGGTCTTGCGTACACCTCGGGAGCCCGGTCATCGAGTGCCTGGGGCAGCAGCATGCTTTGCGTGACGGCCCCTACGCCGAAACCGATCTGCCCGGGCGATCCATCCTGCCCACCAGCCGGAACGACATGTACGGCCGAGACACCACCTGAAGAATGCCAGGTATCGCCCATCGTCATCAATCTGGGTGGCGGGAGTTATCGACTGTCCGATCCGTCTGACCCGGTGCAGTTCGATATCGACGTGGATGGTGACTCAGAGCGGATGACGTGGACGGCACGGAATGCGGCCATGGGGTTCCTGGCCTTCGACCGGAACGGCAACGGGCGGGTCGATGACGGCGCGGAGCTCTTCGGAAATCACACGCCGCTGGGTGGCGGTCCCGCGGCAAACGGCTTCGAAGCGCTGCGGCAGTACGATGACAACGCGGACGGTCAGCTCGATCGCGAAGATGCCGCGTGGACCCACCTGCTTCTCTGGGTGGACGAGAACCACAACGGCAGATCCGAAAGCATCGAGCTTCTGCGGCTCGCCGGCACTGACATCACGGCACTCGAGCTCGACTATCGCCGCTCGGGCAGGAAAGACCCGGCAGGCAATGAGTACCGATACAGAGCCAGGCTGCAGCGGGCGCAGAGGACCGATTCCTACTACGACATCTTCTTCCGTCTCGTCGAGTAGCTGCCGGCGGGCGCTCTCGTATACCTCGTGCTCGATGTCGCGTCCGCGAGCGGTCTTGGTGAGGACCAGCCCGGCCGCGAATGGCGCCGATGATGAGCGCCGAGCCGACGAGGTCCGCCAGGTACGCAGGCCGAAGGTGAGCGTGATGCGGACGTGGCGGTGAGCGCCGCGCCGAGAAACACGGACACGGTGGTCGGATAGTCGAGCCAGACGCCGACACCATAGCCGGCGGCGAAGGGGATGACTCCGTGGCGGCGACGGCGGCGGACGCGCCCCGACGGAGAGCAGCGGGGTGATGTCGGTCTCCAGACCGATGAGGAAGAGCAGCAGAATGACGCCGAGCTCCGACAGGACGTGCAGGACCGGGTCGTGTGAGTCGATGAGGTGCAGCCCGGAGACGCCGATTGACGATGCCACCGATCATTTCGCCGAGCACGGCCGGCTGACCGATCGTTCAGCGAGCTCCCCGAAAAGATTTGCGGCGCCGAAGATGACGAGGAGCGCGCCCGCTTACTCCCGCCCGGCGACGCCGTAGCGGTCGTGGAGGATGTTGAGGTGGCGCTGGAAGTGGCCGGCCGCGATGAAGGCTAAGGCGCGGACGGTCAGTGGTTTGCCGTTGAGGGTGCCGCCGCGGTGCCATGCTTCGTGGGGGAGGCCGGCGAAGAAGAGCGTCGTGGCATTGCGGACCGCCACGAGCTCCGCGGTCAGGTCGGCGATGGTGCGGGATTCGAAGTTGGCCTCGGCGACGTAGCCGTCCGGGTCCCAGCGTTTCAGGTCGGGGTCGCCGCCGCGGGCCAGCACGAGGGCGCGGTACTGGTAGACGCGCTCGGCATCGGCCATGTGGCCGACGACCTGGCGCACGGTCCACTTGCGCGGATCGTAGCGGTAGGCGGCTTTCTCTTCGCCGACAAGATCCGGGAGGACGCGGATACGCGCTTGCTGGGCGCGGAGGGTCTCGACGACCGGCGCCTGGATGAGGGAGACGTACATTTCCTGATGCGGGGCATATTCGTCGGAGGCCGGGCGCTGGTCGGGCATCGTGTCGGTCCTTAGTGCGCAGGTGTTGCGGCGTCGTCGAGCTGGCGGAGATAGGCGAGCAGGTCGTCCATGTCTTCGAGGGTCAGGCGGTAGCGGGGCATGGTGCTCTCGAGCTTCTGGCCGCCGGAGTCGAGGCCCATGGTGATGGCCCGTTTTACGAGTGAACGCGTATAGGGGGGACGGTTCCGGCGTTCCGTGGCCAGCGGTTGGGTCAGTACGTTCCAGCGGATGTTGGCGGGACGGATGGCCGCGTCCGGCAGGCCGCGGCCGTCGGGGCCGTGGCAGCTTCCGCAGGGGACGACGGTGGCCGGGACCTCGAGATCGTCGCCGCCGAGGAGTGCCGTGACCTTACGGCCGGAGAGGGGTTCGCCCGTACGAAAGAGGTGCTCTCCACGCCGCTGGCGCGCGGCTGGTTCGTCACCGGCGGCGATGGCAGCGAACAGCGTGACGAGGAGGGCGAGGCGTGCGATCACTGGCCGCCTGTCGGCGAGGCGGGAGCCGCCTTGACCACCGGTGCCGCGGGCGGCGTGTCGTTGGCCACGGTGGCGACGACCTGCCACACCTCTTCGGACGGGGCGATGGCCAGCGCTTTCTTCCAGAGGCCGGTCCGGTCGTTGCCGGCGATGATGATGTTCTTGTGCGCGTCGCGCGTCTCGGCGTACTGGCCGAGCTTCGTGAGCGCCGCGTCCACCTGGGCCTTGGTGCCGGTCAGAAAGTACCAGCCCGGCTTCGCACCCATCCGCTTCGCGTACGCCTTGAGCGCGTCGGGGGTGTCGTTCTTCGGATCGACGGTGATGGAGACGAGGATGACGTCCTTGCCGATCCGGTCGCCGAGACGATTCTGCAGGAGCAGGAAGGTCTTCGACATGATCGGGCAGCTTCCGGTGCAGGAGGCGAAGAACGAGTTGATGACGACGGTGTGATTGCGGATCAGGTCGTCGTACAGATCCACGCCGCGCCCGTTCTGGTCGACCAGCGGGATGTTGGCCAGGTAGTGCTCTCCGGCAAAGGCCGTGGTGGCGCCGAGCAGGAGGACGAGCGTAAGGAGCAGGGACGCGTAGCGGAAAAATCGGGAAGCCATCAATTAAGGAGTGACGCGAGCGGGGAAATCCCTACCCCATGGTATCGGCTCCGATTTCAGGAATGACCGTCTGACCAAGGCTTTTCGGCCAGGCGGCTACAACGCTGCCGCCCGCTAGCGGGCTTCTCTATTTGTCCCATAGGTCCCATCCGTCCCATAGGTCCCATGGTTCCGGGTGCGTCCCATGCGAGACCGCTCACAAGCGGAAGCTCCGGATCGTCTTGCTTGCAGGACTGAATGGACTTCGTTCGACTGCAGCCGGAGCAGAAACGATCGTTCGAAGAGGACGGCTTTCTCGTCGTGCGCAAGGCGCTCGACGGCGAGACCGTCACGGCGGTTCGTGAGGCAGGCGACCGGATCGCTGGCTCGTTTCTGACAAAGCCGCCGGTCGATGACAAGCCAGCGTACAACTATCTCGATCAGCGTCCGGGGCTCTTGCGGGAGCCGGCCATGCGCGCGCTGGTGACGCATGCGCCGACCGTGTCGCTCATCGTCCAGCTCCTTAGCCCGAACATCCACCTGCACTCGACCGCGCTGATCTACAAGCGCCCAAGTCCGAAAGCGCCGCTCTCCCGCTTTGGCTGGCATCGCGACATCCGCATCCCCCGCGACCTCGGCCATGAGGCGCTGCCGCGCGTCGGCATCAAGGTGTGCTACTGCCTCACCGACTTCCACGCCCCGCAGTCCGGCATGACGCTGCTGGCGCGCGGAAGCCACAAGCGGACGGCGCCGCTCTCCGTGAAGCAGGGTGCCGTTGACCCGACCGACCTGGAGGTCTGCGACCTGAAGCTCGACGCCGGCGACGCCATCCTCTTCGAGAACCGGCTCTTTCACACGGCGGCCCCGAACCTCGGCGACCGCTGTTCGAAGGTGCTGCTCTACGGCTATTCGTACCGCTGGATGAAGACGGAGACGTATCTCGAGGTGCCGGACGAACGGCAGCTCACCGGCGTGCATCCCGTCGCCCGCCAGCTTCTCGGCGGCTATCGCGACATCGACACGCGGCCGTGGGCATTGCAGCGCTGGGCCAAACGCCACGGCGTGCTGCCGGAGAATGTGCCCTGGACGGTGGAGGCATGAGCGACGCGTCGCTGCGCTTTCACTGGATGCTCCCGAAGGGGGGCGAGGTAGTGCCGGGCGTGCGGCAGACGCCGCAGGAGGCCTGCCGCTATCGGGTGCAGTCGACGGCGCGCGATTCGGTGGCACCGCTGCCGGACATCCGCGGCTGGTCGCACTTTGCGCGCGCCGCCGAGGAGGCGGGGATCGACTCCGTGCTGATTTCGTTCAGCCGGTACGAGCCCGATCCCATCGCCGTGAGCGCGGCCATGTCGCAGGTCACGGAGCGGCTGCGCTACATGCTCGCGTACCGCTCGGGCTTCATGCAGCCGGCGACGTTCGTCCAGCAGATCAACACCATCTCCGCGCTGAGCGGCGGCCGCGTCTCGATCAACATGGTGGCTGGTAGCTCGGCGGCCGAACAGCGGGGTTACGGCGACTTCCTTTCGCACGACGAGCGTTACGCGCGCGCCGCGGAGTTCCTGACAGTCTGCCGCGCCTTCTGGACCGCCGAAGGGGAAGTAGATTTCGACGGACGGTACTTCCGCGTAGAAAAGGGAAAGCTGCACACCCGCTTCGTGGCGTCCTCCTCCCCAGCCCCCGAGCCCCGGGCCCTGAGCCCCGAAATCTACATCTCCGGACACTCGGAGGAGGCGGAGCGGCTGGCGATGACGCACGGCACGTCCTGGCTGCGCGTGGTCGACACGCCGGAGAAGGTGGCGCCGCATGCGGCCCGCGCCCGCGCGAACGGCGTCGGCGTCTGCCTGCGTCTCTGCATCATCTGCAGGCCGACGCGGGAAGAGGCGGTCGCGGTGATGGACGGGCTGCTGGCAGACGACATAGCCCGCCGCCGCGACGCCGCCACGGACGAAACGCAATTGCGAACCACCGCGCTGAAGAACGACTCGCGCATGCATGCCGAAGCGCTGACGGCGACGGCGGATGGAACGCAGTGGCTGAACCGGACGATCTTCACCGGCTTCGTGCCGTTGTACGGGCCGGTCTGGACGACTCTCATCGGTACGCCACGCGAGCTGGCGGACGCGTTCCTCGCGTATCGGGAGGCCGGCGTGACGGAGTTCATCCTCTCGGGCTGGCCGGAGGCCGCCGAGGTGGAGATCTTCGGGCGCGAAGTGCTGCCGCTGGTGCGGGTGGGAGAGCGGCACCTGGCGATGGCCGGATGAAGCATCGACAACAACCGAATGAGGGAGACGAAGCGTGACCACTACCGAAGCACCTTTCGCCTGCAATCGTGAGATGTATTTCGATCATCCGGAGAACGTCTTCTACGGGACGGACGACGGTGCCCAGGACGGGTCGTTCAGCGAGTTCGAGGCCGTGCGCGCGCATTACGAGAGCGTGGCGCCGGAGCGTCGGGACGACATCCATCTGATCAGCGTCGTGGGCGGGCTGTACGGCCTGAACCTGATCCCGCTCTGGAAGCCAAAACGGATCACGTTCTTCGACATCAATCCGGCGGCGGTCAGCTACTTCCGCGTCGTCCGCCGCGTCTGGATCGGCAGCCGCGACGTGCAGCATTTCCTGCAGCAGCTCACCGACGGCAAGTACCCGGTGGAGAACGCGCAGGAGGAGTTCATCCGGGAGAACATCTCGATGAAGCAGCGCGGATGCCTGCCGCGCGAGCGCGGCTCGACGAAGCGTCCGTACGAGCAGAGCTGGCAGTACGCCTTCGAGCACTTCGACCTGACGAAGAAGCTGCTCGCGGAGGCGCCGCTGGAGATCCGCAACGATCCGATGGAGAGCGAGAGTTTCAGCAATTACATCCGTGGACAGAACAACGTCTGGATCTATGCCTCGAACGTCGCGGAGTTTCATTACTTCCAACTGGAGCTGGACGACCCGGCGAACTGCGTGATGCTGCAGATCATCTATCCGGACGATCAGCCACCCCACATTCAGAAGGTGATCGCGGGGGGTAAGGAGCTGCAGATCCTCGACCTCGCGCCGCTGGCCGGCGGGCCGGTGAAGGTGCACTTCGAAATCCCCTTACGAGCCGAGCGATTGGCGGAGCGGCTCGATGGTTGAGAAGTTCCAGATCGCCACGAATGCAGCGGTGCCGGCCACCGGCACCTATTCGCAAGCCATCCGCGTCGGTGACCTGGTGTTCGTCGCAGGGCAGACCGGCCGCAATCCGGAGACCGGCGAGCTCGAAGAAGGGCTGGAAGCGCAGACGCGGCGGATGCTGGCGAACATCGACGCCATCCTCAACGCCGCCGGCTGCACGAACGCTGACATCGTGAAAGTGACGCTGCTGCTGGCCAACATCAAGGACTTCAAAGCCGTCGACGTGATCTACGCCGGCTGGCTTCCCGGCGTAGGCATCACGCCATACCCCGCCCGCACCGCCTTCGCCGCGCTGGCCCTGCCCGCCGGAGCGCTGGTGATGCTGGAGGTGGTGGCGGCGTATATGGGGGAGTGAGAGAGGCGCGTTGTCCGTTGCTCGTTGTCCGTTGTCAGTGACGGCGTGGTCGGTGGTCAGTGGTCGGTTGAGACTGCGCCCCTGTTGACGCCCTGATCCCACGGCACCCCACGGCACAAACGGCACAAGCGGCTCCGAGCTCCACGCAAACGCACTGACCACCGACCACCGACCACCAATCGACCACGGACAACGGACAACGAGCAACGGACAACGCGAAATGACCCCCTTCATCCTCCACTCCGACGAGTTCCTCAACGTCATCGGACCCGACCCTCAGTACCGGACCGTGCCGAATGTCAGTGCGCACGAGGGTCCGGTGTATGTGCGCGAGTGGGATGCGGTGCTGTTTACGACGGTGCCGGTGAATACCAACGTGCCGACGTTCGGGGGGAAGCTGGTCTCGATCGGGCGGCTGGATGTGGCGTCGTTGCAGGTGTCGACGTTCGTCGACGCGACGAATGTGGCCAATGGGATGACGCTGGATCGTGAGGGGCGGTTGCTGGTCTGCGAGCAGGGCTCGCAGACGACGCGCGCGGCGATCTCGCGCTACGACCTCGGCACGCGCGAGCGGGAAGTGGTGACGGAGCACTGGCTCGGGCAGCCGTTCAATTCGCCGAACGATGTGGTGGTGAAGAGCGACGGCACGATCTGGTTCACCGATCCGAGCTACGGCGCGCTGCAGGGCTTCCGTCCCGTGCCAGTCATCGGCGACTACGTTTATCGCTACGATCCGGCCGATCGCTCCGTGACGGTGGTCGCGGATTCGTTCAACAAGCCGAACGGGCTGGCGTTCTCCGTCGACGAATCGATTCTCTACGTCAATGATTCCGGCGCCATTCAGGGGCCAGGGACGTATTACCCGGCGCTGCCGCATCACATCCGCGCCTTCGACGTGGTGAACGGCCGCACGCTGGCGAACGACCGCCACTTCGCGACGATCGTCCCGGGCATTCCGGACGGGCTGAAAGTGGATGGCCAGGACCGCGTCTACAGTTCGTCGTTCTCCGGCGTGCAGGTCTTCAACCGCCACGGCAAGCTCCTCGGCGAGATCGTCGCGGACGGCGTGGCGAACTTCTGCTTCGGCGGTCCGGACGGCAACCTGCTGTTCATGATGTGCGACCGCGAGATCAACATCGCCACGCTCGCCGCCGTCGGTGCCACTGCCGGCTGAACGATGCGCATCACGATTGTGATCGGTGGCCTGGGCGGCGGCGGCGCGGAGCGGGTCTGCGTGAATCTGGCGAACGTCTGGGCCGTGGATGGGCGGGACGTCACGATCCTGACGGTGGCGCAGCAGTCGACGACGCACTCGGCCTATCCGGTCGACCCGCGCGTTGCGCGGCGTACCGTCGGCTGGCCGCGCGAGCCCCGCGCGGGCGAAGAGCGGGAGCCGATCCTGCTGGCGCTGCAGCAGGCGAACTGTCACGAGCTGGCGGGCGACGCGTCGATGCTGGCGGCGCTGCGGCAGGAGATCCTGGCCACGGCGCCGGACGTCGTCGTCTCGCACATGGACCGGACGAACATTCGCGTGCTGGCGGCGCTGCTCGGCACCGGCGTGCCGGTGATCGCCTGCGAGCATACGGACGTGCATCGGGTGTCGGTGGGGCTGCTCGAGGCAGCCCGCGCGGTGCTGTACCGGCGGGCCGGCATGGTCGTGGCGTCGCACGAGGGGACCACTGCCTGGTTGACGCGGCAGGGGATTCCGGGGAGAACGATCGCGAATCCGCTGGTGCCGCCGCAGGGGGGAACGAGAGGACCGATGAGCACCGGACGTCGACGGCGGGTGGTGACGCTTTCACGGCTCTCGCGGGAGAAGCGGGTGGACCTGATCCTGCGGGCGTTTGCGATTGCCGCCGAGGGGCTGCCGGGGTGGGAGCTGGAGGTTTATGGGGACGGGCCGCTGCGCGCGGAGATGGCGTCGCTGACGGCGCAACTTGGGCTGCAAGGACGTGCGTTTCTTCGCGGGTTCACCGATGATCCGTATGGCGCGCTTGGCGACGCTGACCTGTATGTCTCAGCCTCGGCGGTGGAAGGGTTCGGCAATGCGATCTGGGAGGCGCTGGCGTGCGGCGTCCCGGTCGTGGCGCTCGATTGCGGGGCGCCGGTGCGTGCGCTGGTGCGCGATGGCGTCGATGGACGGATCATCTCCGGCACGTACCGCGACCTGGCGGCGGTGCTCGGATCGTTGATCCGCGATGAGGCGGCGCGGGCGGCGCTCGCGTCGCGTGCGCCCGAGGTGCTCACGCGATTCGGGTTCGACGCCGCGCTGCGGGCGTGGGACGAGGTGCTGCAGGGTGCGGTGGCGGAGGTGCGCGCGTGACGGATGTGATCCAGAGTCTCTGGATCGGGCCGCGGCTCTCGGCGATGGAGCGGCTGGCCATCGCCTCGTTCCTGCGTCACGGTCACGAGTTCCACCTCTACACCTACGGCGAGGTCGCAGGGGTGCCGGCCGGTACGGTGATTCGCGACGGACGCGAGATCCTGCCGGAGGAGCGGATCTTCTATTATCGCGAGCACCACTCCGTCTCCGGCTTCTCGAACTTCTTCCGCTACAAGCTGCTCTACGAGCGCGGTGGCTGGTGGGTCGACACGGACATGGTCTGCCTGCGGCCATTCGTTTTCGAGACGGCGCACGTCTTCGCCAGCGAGATTTCGAAAGGCGTCCCGACGGTGAATTGCGGCGCCATCCGCGCGCCGCGCGGCAGCGAAGCGATGGGATGGGCGTGGGAGGTCTGCCAGTCGAAAGATACGTCCACTCTGCGCTGGGGCGAGACCGGTCCGGCGCTCACCGGCGCGGCCGTGGCTCGCTTTGGTCTGGACGGGTGCGTGCAACCGCCGGACGTCTTCTGCCCGCTGCCGTACTACGAATGGGATCGGGTGCTCGACGCCGCGCCGCCGGAACTGCTGGCCGAAGCCGCGGCCATCCACCTCTGGAACGAGATGTGGCGGCGAAATGGAACGGACAAGGACGCTGCCTTCGATCCGGGGTGCCTTTACGAGCGGTTGAAGGGCACGTACGGCGTGTAGGGGGGTCCACCCACACACGGGGGTATCGGCGCACTCTGTGCGCCTGTACACGGCGCTGTCGTGGATTACGCGCTCGTACAGGCGCACAGAGTGCGCCGATACCCCCGTGTGTGGGTGGACGGCGTGAACGAATGAAGCGGTGGTCAATTCTGGACGGCGTGTGGGCACGGCATGCGCTCACGCTTACGGTGATGGCGTTGCCGCGGATCGTTCCGCTTCGTCCGGTGCTGGCGCGGGTCGTGCCGCGGGGGCGGGAGTGGGTCTATGAGCCGAAGCTGGATGGCTTTCGGGGGATGTTGTACGTCGAGAAAGGGCGCGGCCGGTTCTACTCGAAGACGCGCAACTCGATGGCGCGCTTCCGCGATCTGGCCGAGGCGCTGGCTCGCGGGATGGCCGGACGGGACGCCATCCTCGACGGCGAGATCGTCGTCATGGGCGAGGGGGGCCCGGACTTTGCGGCGCTGATGGGCAACCGCGGGCGGCCGGCCTATGCGGCGTTCGACCTGCTGTGGCTGGACGGGCGCGATCTGCGCGACGTGCCGTTCTGGCGGCGCAAGCGGATGTTGCGCAAGCTCGCCGCAGGTTCCGCCATCTCGTACGTCGAGCATACGGACGACCCGCGGCTCTTCGACGCGGCACTGACGATGGATCTCGAGGGGATCATCGCCAAGCGGCGCTCCGATCCTTACGCGCCCGAGACCGAGTGGGTAAAGATCAAGAACCGGGACTACTCGCAGAACGAGGGACGCTCCGAGTTGTTCGGACGCTGGCCGTCCTGACGCGCCGCGGCTGCACGGTCGTCGTCCTCACCTCGGCCGCCGGCGCCGCCTCCACCGCCCGCGGCTGGAACAGGAACGCCAGCCGCCGCAGGAACTGCGCCTCGATCGTCACCGTCTTGAGGTGCTCCTCGGCCAGGTTGTCGTTGTAGCCGCGGCCGCGGAGATACGCATACCACTCCTCACGCCACGCCTTGCGGGCCGCGCGGTTCGCGGGCGTCCGTACGTACGCGGCGACGAGCTGGTCGAAGTCGCGCAGGTTCCGGAGGAACGACTCGTGGAAATGCCGCGAGAGCTGCGGGTCCGTCCGCATGGCGTCGTGCGTCCGGTCGTACGCCCCCTTCATTGCCGCGCGGAGCACTTCCATGCCGCGGCGCCGCACCGTCGGGCCGATGTGGAAAATGTCGCGCAGGAACCAGAGCTCGCCGCGCACGCTGTGTGTGCCGAACACCCCCCCGAAAATGTGCTTCAGGTCCTTCACGGTGTTGGCCATCGTGTCGCGCGGGCGGTAGTTGGCCGCGCCGATGGAGGCGAAGGTGAGGGAGTCGTGGTCCATCAGCACGAGCTCGACCTGCCACTTGCCGTCGCGCCAGACGCTGCGCAGTCCGGCGTTACGCACGACGAACGTCTCGCCGCGCGTGTAGGCGCGGAGTGCGAGGAGCGTCCCCCAGAAGCGGCCGAGGTGCTCGACGGCCGAGAGGTAACCGGTATTGGCCCGACGGCGATTCGCGGGGACGCGGAACGCGGCTTCGACGTACTGCTGGTGCGACCGCCAGGTGACGGCGGGCGGCTCGTACTGGCCGAGGACCTCGTCGAGGAGCTCGTCGACCATGCGGCGGGCGTCGTCGGGGGTGTAATCCTTCTTCAGTCCGCGGCGGAAGTAGTGCTCCGGGCCTGAGGGCGAGAGGTAACGCTGCAGGCGCTCGAGGCGGAAGGCCGTCGTGCCGATCTGCACGGCCTGTGCGGGTTTGACCTTGCCGATGAAGCTGCCGGTGAGCGCGACGTCGTTGAACGGTTCGACGAACTGTTCCTTCTCGTAGCCGGCGAGCGTCTTCACGACCTCGTACATGTTCCAGCGCATCAGGTCGTACTTGTCACCGAAGACCCGCCGGTCGGTGAAGTACTCGATCAGGTCGGACTCGCCTTTCGGCGTGGCGATGGTGAAGACGGTGGCCAGGTAGAGGGTGCGCGACATCGACGCGTCGAAGCCATGGATCGCACGGAAGATGTACGAGAAGAAGGCGGAGTTCTCCGCCTCGTATGCGAGCAACTGATGCATTGCGCCACCGTCGAGGTGGTGCGAGCTCGGGAGGATGTAGTTGTTGCGCGCCCAGACGACTTCGAGCGGCAGGTCGCGGATCAGACCCGCGCGTTTGATCTCGATCTCGACGGAGCTGCCGGGTGGCTTCACCGTCAGGACGACGGTGCCGATGGGCTGTTCGACGAGGGCGTTGAGCGTGGACTGCGTCGAGAGCGCCGCCCAGCGAATGACGGCGTTGTTGCCGAGGTGCTCCACGATGGCGCGCTCGAGCGCGGGGAGGCTGTTGATGGCGTGTGCGGACTCGTCGGCGAAACGACCGTGGTTGGCGATGTCGCGGACGCCGGTGGAGCGGCGCACGTCGCGCTCGATGCGTCCGATCACCTCGTCCGGCGTCCAGAGGAAGCGGCTGAAGGCGAGACGGCATTCGCCGCGTGCGGCGTGGAGGAAGTCGTGCAGGGCGCGGTCGCTGCGGCGCGCCGCGAGCGGGAGACGGTGAATGCGGCCGAAGCGCGCGAGGCGGCGCCAGACCTGCGTTTCGAGCGGCTCGTCGCGCGTGTAGCCCTGGCGCGCCAGCTCGTCGGCGTCGGTCATCCCGAGGCGGTCGAGCCAGAAGCGGCGCTCGCTGGTAGCGGATGCGTCGATGCGGGAGAGGAGCGTCTCGAACAGCAGCGCGGCGATGCGGCGCACCTGCCATGGCATCGCGCCGTCGCGTGCGATCGACTCGACCTCGAGGGCGGCTTTGCGCGCGTACGACGGGTCGCCCGTCAGCGCGGTGAGCGGAGCGGTGAGAACGCCGGCAGCGTCGCCGGCGTCCTCACACAGTAGTCGTTCGATCCGCGCGGAGCGTCGCGCGATGGCGATCCGTTCCATGCGATGGGATTAAAGTTTTCCTTTGTTGCCCGTCGGTTTGCCGCCGGTGGACGGCTTGCCACCCGTGGATGGCTTGCCCTTGCTGCCGCCGTCGGTTTTCTTACCGCCGGTCGACGGTTTGCCACCCGTCGACGGTTTGCCCTTGCTGCCACCGTCGGTCTTCTTGCCGCCTGTCGACGGTTTGCCGCCGGTGGACGGTTTGCCACCCGTGGACGGCTTGCCTTTGCCGCCACCCGTGTCGGTCTTGCCACCGCCGGAGGGCTGCTTGCCCTTCCCGCCGCCGGTGTCGGTTTTCCCGCCGCCGGAAGGCTGCTTGCCTTTGCCACCGCCAGTGTCGGTCTTGCCTTTGCCGCCGCCTCCCTGCTTACCTTTGCCACCGCCGCCCTGTTTGCCTTTGCCTTTGCCGCCGGTGTCCTTGCCGCTCTTGCCCTTGCCTTTGCCTTTGCCCTTCTTCCCGGTCTTCTTGGTCGGGCCGCCGCCGATGGCCATGGCGAGAGCGACGTACAGCACTCGCGCATCGGTGGCGTTGAAGGTGACGGAGGAGAGGTCGCCGATGATGGTGCCGTTGCTCAGCGCCGACCCTGTGCTGAAGGCGACCTGTTTCGCCAGGATGATCGCGACGGTGGAACCGCCACCGCCACCGCCTTTACCTTTTCCTTTACCTGCCATGGGCTTGCCTCCTTCACCGTAAACGGTGGTTGTTTAACAATTGCGACGCGCGTGGGCGCGTCAGTTCGTGACCGGACCGCGGTTGGTTCTCCGATAACAAGACGGGCGGGATGGGCGCCGTGTGAGCTTTCGAGCTCACAGATGCGCTCTTTGATGCGTCTTCTATTGAGGAAAACCACCAAAGACCGCATGAGCTCCATCCCCGATACCCGCGCCCTCATCTGCGATCTCGCGAGCTCGTTCTACGGCCTCGGATGGGTCAGCGGTACGGGCGGCGGCATCTGCATTCGCGAAGGGGAGACGATCGTCATCGCCCCGAGCGGCGTGCAGAAGGAGCGGATGCGCGCGGAGCAGATGTTCACGCTCGCCCTCGACGGCTCGGTCGTCACCCGTCCGGACGATCCGGCGCTCCGCCCTTCCGAGTGCAGCTCGCTGTTCCTGAAAGCCATCAACCTGCGCGGCGCCGGCGCCGTCATCCACAGCCATTCGATCCACGCGATGCTGGCCACCCTCGTCTTCGACCGCGAGCTCAGGATCTCGCACCTGGAGATGATCAAGGGCATCGAGGGGATGAACTACCACGACGAGCTGGTCGTGCCGATCATCGAGAACACCGCCCGCGAATGCGACCTGGCGGACGCGCTGGAGGAAGCGATCCTGGCGTACCCGAAGACGCACGCCGTACTGGTGCGTCGCCACGGCGTATATGTGTGGGGCCGCGACTGGATCCGCGCGAAGACCCAGGCCGAGTGCTACGACTATCTGTTCCGTGCCGCCGTGGAGATGCGGCGCATGGGGGTTGTGTGAGTCTCTGTCGATCCTCTGCCAGGCCGTGCCCCCCCCCCC
>DASWMP010000295.1:0-2951 GCA_036399695.1 Thermoanaerobaculia bacterium
GGTTGGCGGTTGGGCGGTGGAGAGGTCATCGTGCGCGGACGAGCGTCAGGCCTTTGCTTCCGCCCAACCGCCCAACCGCCAACCGCCCAACTCCCCACCTACTGAATCCGCGCTTGCACCACCAGCTCCCCCCGCACCTCCGGCGCATTCTTGGCCGTCACAGCCAGCGCTTCGCGCAGGGCGCCGGCGGGGGCGCGGGCACCGTCGATCGTGATCGTGATCGTCTCTTTCCCTTTCGGCGGCACGAGCGCTTCGTACTCGTAATAGAGGCAGCGGCAGGTGGAGCGGGCCACCTGGATCGTGACCGGATTCTCGCCGTTGTTCGTGACCTCGTACTGGCGGGACGCGCGCGTCCCCTTCCGCAGGACGCCGTAATCGATCGTCGCCGGGCGGATCGTCAGCGCGCCCGCGGCGGCCGGCGGGGCCGTGTCGGCCGGCGGCGCCGTCTCGGTTTCGGTTGCGGTCTCGGTGGTCGCCGTCTGTTCGACGATGGCCGGCCGCTCCTTGTCCATGCTCCGGAGCAGCAGCCAGGCGATGACGCCCAGCACCACGAGCCCCGCCAGCACGATACCGATGATCGGCGCGCGCGAGTTGCCGGGCCTGCCGCCGGGCGTCGCAGCGTACGGATCGTCCTCCGGCACCTGATAGTGCGGCTGCGTCAACTCCAGATCGTCCATCGGCCGCGCCATCGGCGGAGCCACGACCGGCGCCGGCGGCATCGCTGAAGACATCGGAGGCGGCGGCGGGACGGCCTGCTGCTGATGCTGCGTCACCGCTGCCGAAGCAGGACGCCGCTCCAGCTCGTCGAGCTTTACCAGCGACTGATCGATGCTTCCGACGAGCCGCTGATACTCCTCCGCCAGCGACTCCGTCGGCGCATCCGCCGCCATCTGCAACAACGACTCGCGATGCTTCCGGTAATGCTGCCGCATCACCTCGATCTCGCGCGCCCGCTCACCGCGTCTGACACTGATGGTCCCGAAATCGTCGTCGGACATGGGGGGATAGTAAATCAGTTGGCAGTTGGCAGTTGGCGGTTGGCAGTTGGCAGTAGAGGCCGCTCGCGCCGCTCGTGCTGTCACGTTTCTCGTGCTTCATCCACTGCCAACCGCCAACTGCCAACTGCCAACTGCGCTTCACATCGGCAACCAATACGAAACCTTCACCAGAAACACATCCTGCGATCTTGCGTCCGGCAGCGCTGCAAAGTCGCGGCGGACGCGGAAGTCGCCTACCGAAGCGACGTCCTCCCGGTTCTCGTTCCAGACCACGTACAACGCCGAGCCGGGGCGGAACTCCCAGCGCACGACGGCATTGCCGCGCACGCTGCGGATGTTGAAGTCGCGGTTTGCGACCGGTGCGGCCGGCGTGTAGTCGCGCGAGCGGCCGCGGGCCAGTTCCTTGAAGTCGTGATACGCGCCGCTGGCGACGAACGGCTGCAGGTAGAGCTGGAACGACAGGCGCGCGTTCACCGTCCACTCCGCGCGCAGGCCGACGTCGAGCGTCCGCTGCTCGAGCGTGGCGAAGATGTAGTGCCCCGAGCGCGTCGTCACGTACTGCGCGTAATCGCGGTTGCGGGAGAACGTCGGCGTCGCCCGCAGGCGCACCGCCGGGTTCGGGCGGTAATTCAGCGTCAGGCCGTAGAAGCGGTTGAAGCCGCCGTCGTCGTAGAACTGCTGCTCGGTCCAGGTCTCGAACCACACCTTCTTCCGGCTGTCCGTGCCGACGCCAGCCGTCCCGCCGAGGTCGGCCGGACGCAGCACTGCTGGCCCGCCGCGCGCCCTGCGATCGTCGAGCCGCTCGCCGCTGCCGTACACCCCGCCGAAGAGATACGCGTAGTTCTTCAACTGAATGTACGAATCCGTATAGATGCCGTTCGCCGTCAGGTCGCCGTCCCAGTTCCAGTTCTGATACTTCGACGCCCAGACGCTGACCTCGCGCGTGTACTTGCGCACCGTCTCATCGACGTACTGCAGGACCGCGTGCGACGACACGACGTCCGTGCGCGTGTTGAAGCCAACGTCGTTGATCTCGAAGCCGGGCGACCACGCCTGCACCTGCAGGTTCGGGCGCCACCGGCCGGTCTGCTTGTTGAGCGTCATCCGTCCGCCGTAGCCGCCGAGCGACGTGCGTGTCGGGTCGAATTCGACGTGGCGGGCGTCGGGGCGCTGGTAGTACCGCGACGACGCCTGTTGCGTCAGCGCGATCGCTTCCGCGGAGCCTTCGACCATCGACGTTCCGCCGAGCCATTCCACGATCCACGCCTTGTCGCGGAAGAACGAATGGCCGTCCACGCCCGCAAAGTAAGCGTTCTCGCGCAGCGACGCGCGCAGATCACGCGGCAGCCGCCGGTTGACGGACGTGAAGAGAAAGCCGAGACGCGAATCCTTGCCGTACTCCTTCGTGGCGCGGGCCACGAGATAGTTCGTCATCGGCTCGACGGCCTGATCGCCGAAGCCGCCGTCGCGGGAGAAGCGGGCGTCCTCGCGGTCGGTGAGCGCGTCGAGCACGCCAACGGTCCAGCCCTTGCCGACCTTGCCCGTGATCTTCGCCGCGCCGAGGATCGTCGTCTCGTGCGGGGAGGAAAGATAGTCGGCGTCCACGGAACCTTGCGGCGAGCGGCCGATGCGCCGCGAATAGAAGAACGTCGGGAAGCCAAAGTTGAACCCGAAGCGCGAATTCACCGGCCCCTCGCCGAAGCGAAAGACCGACGCCCCTTCGGTGAAGAACGGCCGCTTCTCGGGGAACGACGTCTCGAACTGCGTCAGGTTCACGACGGCCGGATCGACCTCCACCTGCCCGAAGTCCGGATTGATCGTGGCGGTGAGCGTGAGCCCGGACGTGAGCCCGTACTTGAGATCGAGCCCGCCGTCGACGCGCGAGTCCACGCTGCGCATGAACGGGTCTCGCGCGTCGTAGCGGGTGAAGACGTCCGACCGCGCCACGGCATA
>DASWMP010000296.1:0-20609 GCA_036399695.1 Thermoanaerobaculia bacterium
GGTGGCGAAGCACGCGGCACGCTCGCGCCGACGCTGAACGTCTTCCTTCCGCCGCCCAACCGCCCAACCGCCCAACCGCCCAACCGCCCAACCAGCACACGCGCTACACTCCCCCCATGCTCGACCTCCTCCTCAAATGGCCGCTCATTCGCCAGATCGTCGAAGGGAAAGACGGTACCGGCCTGGAGTCGATGAGCGAGCAGACGCGCAATCTGCGGCCGAAAAACGAAGGCGCGCAGGTGGCGCGCTCCGTCTGTCCGTACTGCGCCGTCGGCTGTGGGCAGCTCGTCTTTCATCGCGACAACAAGGTCGTGAACATCGAAGGCGATCCCGCGTCGCCGATCTCGCGCGGGCACCTCTGTCCGAAGGGGGCGGCGAGCTATGAGCTGGTCACGCATCCGGGGCGCGTCACAAAGGTGAAGTACCGCGCGCCGCGTGCGAAAGAATGGACCGAGCTCCCGCTCGAGCAGGCGATGGAGATGGTCGCGGAGCGGCTCTGGACGTCGCGCAACCGCACCTTCGTCGACGAGCACAACCACACCACCGGCGTTGCGCACCTCGGCGGCGCCACGCTCGACATCGAAGAGAACTACCTCATCAAGAAACTGTTCACCGCCGGACTGGGGATGGTCTGCCTGAGCAATCAGGCGCGTATATGACACAGCTCCACGGTGCCCGGTCTGGGCACCTCGTTCGGGCGCGGCGGCGCCACCACCGCACAACAGGACCTCGCCAACAGCGACGCCATCCTCATCATGGGCTCGTCGATGGCGGAGAACCATCCGGTCGGCTTCCAGTGGGTCATCGAGGCGCGTGAGAAGAACGGCGCGAAGGTCATCCACGTCGACCCACGCTTCACGCGCACTTCCGCGATGTCGGACTACTGGCTGCCGCTCCGCGCCGGCAGCGATCTGATCTTCCTCGGCGCGATGATCCGCTACACGCTCGAGCAGGAGCGCTACTTCCGCGACTACGTCGTCAGCTACACGAATGCTTCCGTGATCCTGCGCGAGGACTACGTCGACTCCGAGGAGAACGACGGCCTGTTCTCCGGGTGGGATCCGGAGACGAAGTCGTACGACGCGACGTCCTGGCTCTACGCCGGCAGCGATCCGAAAGCGGAGCAGCCGGGCATGCGTCCCGATCGCGGCGGCCAGGAGAAAGACCGCGGCGGCGAATCGCAGGACGAAAGCAATCCGCAGCGCGACCCGACGCTGCAGCACGAGCGCTGCGTCTTCCAGGTGCTGCGACGCCACTTCGCCCGCTACACACCGGAGCTCGTCGAGCGGATGTGCGGCATCCCGCGCGATCGCTTCCTGGAGATCGCGGAAGTGTTCACCAGCGCGTCGGGTCCGGACAAGACGGGCGCGGTCTGCTACGCCGTCGGCTGGACGCAGCACTCCACCGGCGTCCAGACCATCCGTGCCGCGGCCATCCTGCAGCTCCTCCTCGGTAACATCGGACGTCCCGGCGGCGGCATCATGGCGCTGCGCGGACACGCGTCGATCCAGGGCTCGACCGACATCCCCACGCTCTTCGACATCCTGCCGGGCTACCTGCCGATGCCGTCGAGCGAAGAGCGCGATCTCACGGCCTACCTGAAGCGGCACCAATCGCCGAAGGGGTGGTGGTACAACATCGACAAGTACGTCGTGTCGCTGCTGAAGGCGTACTACGGCGACGCCGCGACGGCCGGCAATGACTTCGGCTTCGCCTGGCTGCCGCGCCTTACCGGCGATCACTCGTACTTTGGCCACTGGCTGGACATGGCGGACGGTAAGCTCGAGGGGCTGTTCGTCATGGGGCAGAACCCGGCCGTCGGCTCGCCGAACGCGAAGCTCGAGCGCGCCGCGCTGGGCAGGCTGCAGTGGCTCGTCGTGCGGGAGCTGGTCGAGACCGAGACCGCCGCGTTCTGGCAGGACGATCCGGAGCACATCGACACGGAGGTCTTCTTCTTCCCCGCCGCGTCGCATGTGGAGAAGGACGGCACGTTCACGAACACGCAGCGCCTGCTGCAATGGCGCGACAAAGCGGTCGATCCACCCGGCGAAGCCCGCAGCGAACTGCACTTCATGGTGGACCTCGGCCGGCGCCTGAAAGCGCGGGCGACGGAACAGCCGCGCGATGCCGCCCTGCGCGCGCTCACCTGGGACTACGGGGACGAAGACGCGGAAGAGGTGCTGCGCGAGATTCACGGCACGCCGTCGATCAAGCACTTCGGTGAGTTGAAGAACGACGGTTCGACGTACTGCGGCTGCTGGATCTACTCGGGTGTCTTTTCCGACGGGGTCAATCGCGCGCGGCAACGCGAGCCGCGCGGCAAGTACGCGCACGGCTGGGGCTACGCCTGGCCGCTCGACCGCCGCATCCTCTACAACCGCGCCTCGGCACGTCCGGACGGCACGCCCTGGAGCGAGCGGAAAGCGCTGGTGTGGTGGGACGCGGCGCAGAAGGAGTGGGTGGGCCATGACGTCGCCGACTTCACGCGCGGCAAACCGCCGGACTACCGTCCCGGTCCGGAGATGGGAGGCGACGAAGCGCTGCCGGGCGACGCGCCGTTCATCATGCACTCCGACGGTCTGGGCTGGCTGTTCGTCCCGTCGGGACTGAAGGACGGGCCGCTGCCGGTGCATTACGAGCCGCTCGAATCGAACACCCGCAACGTGCTGCATCCGCAACAGCAGACGAACCCCGCCGCGCTGTCGCTCGAGCGTCCGGACAACGTCTACGCCGCCTCACCGGACGCGCGTTTCCCGTACGTCCTGACGACGTATCGCCTCACCGAGCACCACACCGCCGGCGGCATGTCGCGCACGCTCTCGCACCTCGCGGAGCTGCAACCGGAGCTCTTCGCCGAGATCTCCCCCGAGCTGGCCCGCGAAGCGGGCGTGGCCAACGGCGACATCGTCGAGATCGCCACTGCACGTGGCGCGATCCACGCACGAGCCCTCGTCACCACCCGCATGCTCTCCCTCGACATCGACGGCCAACGCGTCCACCAGGTCGGCCTGCCATATCACTGGGGGGAGAAGGGGCTGGTGAAGGGGGACGTGGTGAACGATCTGCTGGCAATCTCGGAGGAGCCGAACGTGAAGATCTTCGAGTCGAAGGGGTTGACGTGCAGTTTGCGCCGCGCCGCGTTTACGTCCGGGGAACGATAGGACTTATCGCCCTATGGGACTGATGGGACAAATGGTTCCTTCACGCTTGCCAGAGGTCCCATAGGTCCCATCGGTCCTATGGGTCCCATCTCGTGACCCACGTGCTACGCTCCAAGCCCATGACCGCCACAACCGGCTTCTTCACCGACTCCACGCTCTGCATCGGCTGCAAGGCGTGTGAAGTTGCGTGCAAGGAGTGGAACGACGTGCCGGCGGACGGCTTCTCCTTTTCCGGCAACTCGTACGACAACACGAACAGCCTCGGGCACTCGACGTGGCGGCATGTGAAGTTCGTCGAGGGGATCGCCGAGGCGGGGCGCGGGGGGAATGCGTCGGCGGAGCTGACGTGGCAGTTCTCGTCGGACGTCTGCAAGCATTGCGAGCACGCCGGCTGCCTCGAAGCGTGTCCCACCGGTTCGATCATCCGCACGGAGTTCGGCAGCGTCTACGTACAGCCGGACATCTGCAACGGCTGCGGTTACTGCGTCGTGACCTGCCCGTTCGGCGTCATCGACCGGCGTCCCGACGACGGCCGCGCGTTCAAGTGCACTTTCTGCTACGACCGCCAGAAAGCAGGGGAGATCCCCGCCTGCGCGAAGGCCTGTCCGACGCAGTCGATCCTGTTCGGCGACCTCGACGAGCTGCAGAAGGTGGCTGACGATCGCCTGGCCCGCCTGCACGACAACGGGATGACCGACGCGACGATCTGGAACCCGACGGAGACGAGCGTGGGCGGGACGCACGCGTTCTTCCTGGTGCGCGGCGACACGCGCGCCTACAACCTGCCGGAAGCGGCGCAGGTGCCGACGGTGCTGCTCAAGGAGTCGTGGACGTCCGCTGCCGCGGCGGCTGGCATCATGGCTGCCGGCGCGCTGCTGATGTTCGCGCTCGGAGGGCGGAAGTGAAGCAGCCGACGCGCGAGTCGGAAGCGCGTCTCGATCAGATCCGCCGCGATGCCGAGGCCGGGCGGCTGCCGATCGCGTCGGCGCAGGCTGGGTATTACGGTTTGCCGCTGCAGAAGTCGCCCGTCTGGACGTGGGAAGTGCCGGCGTACTTTTTCGTCGGCGGCGCGGCAGGGGCGACGGCGGTGATCGGCGCCATGGCGCAGCTCGCCGGCGCGGACGAAAAGCTCGTGCGCGACGCGCGGCTGATCGCCGCGGCCGGCTCGGTGCTGTCGGTGCCGCTGCTGATTTCCGACCTTGGGCGGCCGGAGCGCTTCCTGAACATGATGCGCATCTTCAAGCCGCAGTCGCCGATGTCGGTCGGGGCCTGGACGCTCGCGGCGTTCGGGGCTGCGTCCGGCGCGGCGGCGCTGGGGCGCAACACGGCCACGAACATCGCGGCGGCGGGCTCCGCCGCGACCGGCGCCGTGATGGCCACGTACACCGGCGTGCTGCTCGGCGCGACGGCGATCCCGTTCTGGGCGCGTCACGCGCGATTGCTGCCGGTGCACTTCGGGGCGTCGGCGCTCGGGTCGGCGGTGTCGCTGCTCGAGTTGCGCGGCAACCGCGCTCCGGCGCTCGCTTCACTCGCGCTCGGCGCGGCGTTGTTCGAGACTGTGACGACCACCGCGCTGGAGGCTTCGCCGGACCGGGAAGACGCGCCACTGCGGCGGCCGCTGGCGCGGCTGGCTGGGGCGTTGTCGGGTCCGGTGCCGCTGGCTCTGCGGGTGCTCGGCGGACGCTCGCGGCGTGCGCGCACGCTGGCCGCGGTGGCTACGCTGGCGGGGTCGCTGCTCACGCGCATTGCGTGGGTGGAGGGCGGCAAGGCCCGAATTGCCAGAGAACGATAGGACCGATAGGACAGATGGGTGTCTGAGCGGAGCCATTCGTCCCATAGGTCCCATAGGTCCCATAAGTCCCATCGTCTCCCCGGTGCCACCGACAAAAATGGCCCGCCCTTCGCAGAATCCCCCTGCGTGACGTCGAGACCATTGCTCGCGTCGCTGCTCGTTCTTGCGGTGGTTTCCTGTCATCGCGATGCGCGCGTGACGCAACCCCATACCCCCATGCCACAGACCTCATCCGCCCACGCTCCCCAGTCCATCCCTGACGAACTGCGTGTCGTCGTGATCGGCGATTCGCTCGCCTACGGCGCCGGTGACGAGACCCACCAGGGCATCCCCGGACGGCTGAAGACCGAGCTGCGCACGCGCGGTGTCGAGACCGTCGAGACGACGAACCTCGGCGTCAACGGCGCGCAGACGGCCGACCTCCTCGACCGCCTGAAGCAGGCCCGCATCCGCAAGCAGCTCGAGGGTGCAGACGCGATCGTCCTCTCCATCGGCGCGAACGATCTCTTCCGCACCCCGAGCGGCCGCGAGGAAACGCTGCGCAACCCGCTCGTCGTGGCCACGCGCATCCTCGATCGCATCAGCTCCATCGTGGCCACGTTCCACGAGATCAACCCCGAGGCCCGCATCCTCATCCTCGGCGGCTACAACCCCGTGCCGACGCATCCGCAGTCGTCGCTCATCAACCAGTACCTCAGCCTCTGGGACGGCGTGCTCAGCGACCGCTTCGCGGAGGACCCGCTCGTCTCGATCGTGCGCATGGATGATGTCGTCACCCGCCAGCGCCTCAGCCGCTACGACAACTTTCACCCCGGCAGCGAGGCGTACATCGCGGCATCCAAGCGCATCGCCGCAATGCTGGTGGCCGGTTAAACGGCTATCGGACCGATAAGAACCCCATAGGTCCTATCGGTCCGATCACGCCGCGGTCACGCAGCGCGTCCCGGACACCCGGTCCGGCAATGACTGCCCACCAGGCAACGCCGCGAGCGCAAAACCCAGCCCGCCGGTGACCAGCGACAGCGCCACGCCCGCATACCGGAGAGACGCATCGCGCAGCGACATCGCCTCCGACGCGGCCGGCACGACCTTCACGTCGAAGATCGACCCGCCGATCGTCTTCCCCCACAGCATCCAGGTCCCGACAAAGTAGTAGTAGGAGAGCACCCCCACGAACCCCGCCAGAGCGGCGATGGTCGTCCAGTGAAAGGAAGAGGGAAGGAGAGGCGAGAGCGCCAGCGACAGCGCGGCAAACAGCGACAGGTCGGTCAGCAATGCGAGCAGCCGCTTGAACCGCGGCGCGTCATTCGTCGGCCCCTCGGGCTCGTCCGGCACCGTCACGACGTCCGGCACGGCCACAGCCTCGAGCTCCATCTCGTCGAATCGCATCACACCCTCCCATCACTACCGCTGGTCGTTGCCAGCTAGTTTACCCCGTCTCGAGCTTCTCTGCCGCAGGGGCGGCTCACCCGGCGAGCCGCTGAGTCGCGAGCCACTGCTCACCGAGACCGAGCTTTCGGACCCAGCGCTCGATGTAAGCGAGATCCAGTCGCGACCGCTGAGTCGAGAGGACATTCGCGGCGTCCTCCAACTGGCGACTTGAGTTGCCGGCTTTGGCCCATTGCAGTTTCGCCAGGATGATGTCCTCGGGTGACGCCACGAACAGCGAAACGCCCTCCACCGGAATGGCTCGCCGGCGCGCGAACTCCTCCTCGTGGAACTCGCTGAACGGAGGGATGATGAAATCCACTTTCCATCCCGTCGCGAAGTCGAGGACGTTGAACTGCGATCGCCGGCGAAGCGCCTCCACCGCATCGTTCAGATCCGCGTAATAGCTCCCGTCGGGGAACTGTGCGATCAGACGAGTGAGCTGATCGCGCGTTGGGAAGATGACGATGTCGATGTCTTTCGTCGCTCGCGGGATACCGTGGACGGAGCTCGCGTAGGAGCCGGTCAGCATGTACGGGATCTCGCTCGCATCAAGCGCCGCGACCAGTCGGGAGAAGAGGTCCTGAACCGTCACTTTTCGCCGGCAGAGAAGCCGTAAAGCAACTTCAGCATCTCGGCGTCGAGCTGCGCTTCATCATACTCAGGATGCCGGTCGCGCAACCCGGCTCGGGTGAGGGAGCGAGCGAACTCACTCATTTCAATAGCCATCAGCAGGCGCTCCCCGGGGCTCAGACGGCGATGAAACTCCGACTGCAGCGCCGCAACCTTGGCTGATGTATCGCGCGCAACCATCGTCATTCACGATAGCACGCGCCCGCGGGCTCCCGCAGCCCCCCCGCCCCTACGTCGTCTGCCGCAGGGGCAGGTACTTCACGTAGATGCGGTACAGCAGGTCCTTCGGCTCGCCGTTGTAGCGTTGGGCGAGGTCCTTGCTGCGTTTTGCGAGCTCGTCGTTCGGGTCGAGCTTGAGAACCTCGTCGAACTCTTTGACGGCGTCGGAGAGGCGTTCGTCCTGGAGGGCGGTGGCGCCGAGGTTGAAGTGGGCGTCGACGATCATCCGCTGGATGTTCTTGTTCTCCGGGTCCTGCTGGGCGAGGGCCTGGAGGTTCGTGATGGCGTCGGCGTACTTGCGGCCGGCGAAGAGCGATTTCGCGGAGTCGAGCTTTGCGACCTGCTGGGAGGCGGTGTCGTACGACGCCTTCACGTCGGGCGGGAGCGGTTTGACGCGCATCGCCCCTTCGAACGCTGCTTTCGCGGCGAGGTAATCGTGGGCGGCGAAGGCGGTCCGGCCCGCGGCGAGCTGTTCCTCGAAGTACTGCGCGGCGGGGCGGCCGTCGATCATCGCCGCGGCGCTGCCTTTCTTCTGCTGCAGGTCGGCGATCATCTCCAGCGCGCGGTCGTGCTGCGGATCGTCGGGCAGGACCTTCTGCAGCGTAGCGATTGCTTCGTCGAACTTGCCGCTCTGGGCGAGCAGCGACGCGCGGTTGAAGAGCGCGTCGCTGTTCCCGGCGGTGGACACAGCCGCATCGTCGTCACCGCCGCTGAAGGTGGTCCAGGCGAACCAGCCGCCGGCGGCCAGCAGCACGAGGAGCACCGCGCCGAGGACGGGGACGGGGATGCCTTTCGGCTTGCCGGTTTTCGGCGCCGGGGCGGCTTTCGCCGCTGCCGACTTCCGGCCCGACCGGGGGGCGGCTGCCGGCTCTTGCGAGTCATCGGGAGGCATGAGCGGCGGCGCATAGGAGCCGCCCATGGGCTCGTCCAGGAAGCCGAAGCCGGCGTCGTCGTCCGGCGGCGGAACCGGCGGTGGAGGGACGCCCGGGATGGCGATCGGTTCGGCCGGGGTGTCGAGACGGTCGAGGTACTCCTGGGCCGTGTTGTTGTTCGGATCGAGGAACAGCACTTCGTCGAAGCGGGCGCGGGCGGTGTCGAGGTCCTTCCGGTCGTAGGCCTGGATGCCGTTCGAGAGGATGGCTTCAACCTTCTGCTCGATCTCGCGGCGGCGTCCCTTCGCCCGCTCGATGCGGTCCGAGGCCGCTTCGTTCGTGACGTCGATCAGGAAAATGCGCGACCAGAAGTCGATGGCCTGCTGGTAGTCGCCGTTGTCGAAGGCGCGATCGCCTTCCGTGAGGTACTGATCGATCTTCCGCTGATCGTCGGGGCTCGTCTCGACGGAGGCCATCGAAAAGTCGAAGTCGTTCGTGCCCTGCGATTTCGGGGCGCCGAAGTCGAAGGAGGGCGCGGACGCGGCCGGTGCGGGAGTTGGTGCCGAGGCTGCTGGCGCAGCCGGGGAGTCGAAGGAGAAGCCGCCGAACGGCTCCGCGGCGCTGGGGCCGGAGTCGAAGGAGAAGTTCGCGAAGCCGCCGTCGTTCTGCGCGGCCGGCGCGGCGGGGGACTTCTCCTCCTCGAAGGTGAAACCGAAGTCGGCGGCCTGCGCCGCGCTGCGTCCACCGGCGGGCGCCGGCTTGGCTTCGACGACGAACGGCGTCGCATCGAAGGAGAACGACGCCGGCTGCGACGCCGCGTGCTGTTTCTCGATGGCGAACGCGATGCGGATGATCTCGGGGTGGGTCGGGTCGAGCGAGCGCGCCTTCTCGAGGTCCTGCCGTGCGCCGGCGATGTTGCCCGCGCTGAGGTTCGCGTCGCACTTGCGGACGAACTGTTCGACGAAGGGGGCGGCCTCCATCTTCTCGCGCGCTTCATCGGCGAGGATGCGGGCCTCGTCGTTCATCAGATCGTCCGTGAGGATCTGGGTCGTGACGTGGATGACGGTCTGGAAGTCGCGCGCGGCCATGGCGTCGCTCGCCTGACGGATGAGGCTGCGGGTATCCGGGGGGGAGAGCGAGTCGACGTCGATCGGGGCGTCGGGATTCTGCGTTTTCTCCAGGAGCTTGCGTGCCGGCTCGAACTGCGGATCCATCTGCAGGATCAGGTTGCAGCCCGCGAGCACCTCCTCGGTCCGGCCTTGCCGGTAGAGGGCGACGGTCTGGTTGAACGTCGTCCTGACGCGGTCCTTGACCGCGGAGGAGAGGCTGGCATTTCCTGGATAACTCATTCGTCGGGGGTTCTCCGTAAGTCGCGCGATTATAGCTATACTCCCGGCGCAGAAAGGACTTGCGTCACATGGACATCGTAGCCACCACGTCGGCCCCGCAGGCGATCGGACCCTATTCGCAGGCGGTTCGCGCCAACGGCGTTCTCTACACATCGGGCCAGATCGCCCTCGACCCCGCCACCGGCAACCTCGTCGAGGGGGACTTCTCCGCTCAGGCCCGCCGCGCCTTCGAGAACCTCAAAGCCGTCCTCCAGGAAGGCGGCAGCAGCTTCGACAAGGTCCTGAAGGCGACCGTCTACCTCACCGACCTCGCCAACTTCCAGACCCTCAACTCCATTTACGCCGAGTACTTTGGCGATCACAAACCAGCCCGCACGACCGTCGGCGTCTCGCAGTTGCCGAAGGGGGGGCTGGTGGAGATTGATCTGGTGGCGCTGGTGTAGAAGCAGTTGGGCGGTCGGCAGTTGGCGGTTGGCGGTAGAAAAGCCCGAGGCCCGCGAAGGTTTTTCGCCTTTTCCACTGCCAACCGCCAACTGCCAACGACCCAACTGATATATACTTATTTGGCACACGGCCTGCACCGGAGACCCTCATGCGTCGATCCCTATCCCTGACCCTTCTGCTCACGGCGGCGCTGACCCTTCCGGCCTTCGGTGCTACGCGGCTCACTTACCCGATCAAAGGGCAGACGACGGCTGTGAGCTGGCCGGCTGCTTCGTTCCCGATCGCGTATCAAATCGACCGCAAGATCCTGAACCAGTTGCCGGATGCGCAGACGGTCGTGGCCGGTTCGTTCAATACCTGGGCGCTTCCGGAGACGCAGATCAGCTTCCGCGAAGGGAATCCTGTCGACGCCTCGCCGCGACGGGTGAAGGACGGCCGCAACGTCGTCAGCCTCGCTTCCGGCCTGTATGAGGACGACGGCTTCATCGCCCTGACGACGAACTGGTACACCGACTCCGGCGACCTCTACGAATCCGACATCGAGCTCGATCCGTCGCTCCTCAAGAGCGACTACAACCTGTCCCAGACTCTCGGGCACGAGGTCGGCCATCTCCTCGGCCTCGATCACTCGGCCGTGCTTTCGGCCGTGATGTACCCCTGGGTGGGGCGTGAGAAGGATGCGTTCACGCTGGACAGCGACGACCGCATCGCCGTTTCCACCATCTATCCGAAGAACGACTTCGATCCGACCCTCGCCACCGGCACGCTTCAGGGACGGGTGAGCGGCGACAGCGGCGGCGTCTTCGCCGCGCAGGTCGTGGCGGTGAACGAGTTCGGCCAGCCGGTCGCGACGGCGCTCACCAGCGCCACTGGCGACTTCGAGCTGCGCGGCATCCCGCCGGGTGACTACCGCATCTATGCCGAGCCGCTCGACGGCCCGGTCGACAAGAACAACCTCGCCGGCGTCTGGCGCTCCGCCAAAGCCGATCCGTTCCGTACGCAGTTCTACGACGACCGTCCGCTCCGCGTGGAGCAGGGGCGTGTCTACGGCAACATCGTCATGAACGGCGCCGGTACGGCGCAGCTCAACCCCCGCTGGATCGGCATCGCCGACGAAGATGCGAACGGCTTCAGCCTCTCGACCCGTCCGGTGACGGTCAAGGCAGGGCAGCGTGTCGTCCTCGCGGTGGCCGGCGACGGCTTTATCCCGACGACCGAGTTCGAGGTGCTGAACCCCGGCTTCAAGCGCGTCTCCGAGTTCACCCACGCGGCGAACTACGTCTCCGCCACGTACGAGGTGAAGTCGGGCGCTCCGGGCGGCTCCGCCGTCATCCTGGTGCGCAGCGGCAGCGAGACCGCCACGCTGACCGGCGCGCTGCGCGTGCAGTCGGCACCGAAGATGCGGGCCGTGCGCCGGTAGGCGAGCGGCCGGCGCGTAGTTGGCCCGCCGGAGGCGTGCCGTAAATTAGCCGGTGGCAAGTGCCGAAGGCACGCTGCCACCGGATGATTTGCCGCCACCCGTCCCGACCCCGGCAGGGGTCGCGTCCTCGGAGCCACACGGCACCCCTCCGGGGTGCAAATCATTTTCGCGACTCAACCAGGTGGCGGCGCGCCTGCGGCGCTTGCCGACCGGCTAATCTACGACACGCCTCCGGCGTGTGCAGACGTTCACCCGCTACACCACCGGCAAATCGGGCCGCCGCACTTCCAGCGTCTTCGGGCGGAACACCGCCTTCTGCAGGTACGGCAGCACGTCGTCCGCCGGGAGCGGCCTGCTGAAGAGGTAGCCCTGCAGCAGGTCGCAGGCGTAGTGCTTGAGGAAGGTGTACTGCTCTTCCGTCTCCACCCCTTCGGCCACGACCCCGAGGCCCAGCGTGTGCGCCAGATTGATCACGTACGTCACGATCGCGGCGGCCGTCTCGTCGGTCGTCACGTCCCGCAGGAACTCCTTGTCGATCTTGATCGTGTCGATCGGGAAGTCCTTCAGGTAGATCAGCGACGACATGCCGGTGCCGAAGTCGTCCACGGCGATCGTCACGCCGAGCTCCTTCAGCTCGCGCAGCACCCGCATCGTCAGGTCGACGTTCTGCATGGCCGCGCTCTCGGTGATCTCGAGCTGTACGAGTTGCGGAGCGACGCCGCTCAGCTCCAGAGCGCTGCGCACCGAGTCCACCAGCGCGTGCTGGAACTGCACCGCCGAGATGTTGATGGCCACCCGGAGGCCGGTCAGCCCTGACGCGTGCCATTCGCGCAACTGGCGGCAGGCTTCCTTCAGCACCCAGTCGCCGATCGGTACGATCAGCCCCGTCTCCTCGGCGAGCTGAATGAACTCGCCCGGCTGCACCATGCCGCGCACAGGATCGCGCCAGCGGATCAGCGCTTCGAGTGAGACGATGCGCCGCCGTGCACGGTCGTAGATCGGCTGGTAATAGAGCTCGAGCTGGTTTCGCTCGATGGCGTGGTGGAGGCTCTGTTCGAGCGCCAGCCGGCGGACGTAGCGCTCGTTCATGCTCGACGTGAAGAGCTGGGTCTGATTGCGGCCGAGCTCCTTCGCCCGGTACATCGCCGCGTCGGCGCACTTGAGCAGCGTGCCGACGTCGTCGCCGTCCGACGGATAGAAGCTGATGCCGATGCTGGCCGTGACGATGAGGTCGTGCCCTTCGATGCACAGCGGCTGACTGATCGCGTCGAGCAGCTTGCGCGCGACGTGCGCCACCGCCTCCGTGTTCGGCACCTCGCTCAGGAGAATGCTGAACTCGTCGCCGCCGATACGGGAGATCGTGTCCGAGCCACGGAGGCAGGAGCTCAGCCGTGTGGCGATCTCGGCGAGCAGCGTGTCGCCGAAGGTGTGCCCGAGGCCGTCGTTCACCAGTTTGAAGTGATCGAGGTCGAGGTACATGATCGCCAGTCCGAACCGGTTGCGGCGGGCGTTGGCGATGCCGTTCACGACCCGGTCGCGGAAGAGCAGGCGATTCGGCAGGCCGGTGAGCGAGTCGTAGTAGGCGTGGTACTCGAGCTGCCGTTCCGTCTCCTTGCGCTGCGTGACGTCGCGGTAGTTCAGGACGATCGCGCCGACGCTCGGCTCGTGCAGCAGGTTCTGGCTGAACCCTTCGAGCCAGACCCAGGAGCCGTTCTTGTGACGGAAGCGGAGCTCGCCGTGCGACTCCTGGCTCGGCGTCTCGAGCAGACGGGCGAAGGTCTCCGACAGTGCCTCCCGCTCGCGCGGGTGTACCAGCTCGAGGATCGATTGCCCGAGGAGCTCCGTCTCGTCATAGCCGATGACGTACTGCGTCGACGAGCCGCTGAAGGTGAAGCGAAGGTTCTGGTCGAGCAGCCCCACGCCGCTCCAGCTCTTCTCGACGATCGTCCGGAAGCGCTTCTCCCGTTGTTCGAGCTCCTGCTGCGCCCGCCGGCGGTCGGAGATGTCGCGGACGAAGGCGGTGAAGTTGTCGCCGAAGACGTCGATCGTCAGCTCGGCCGGGAAGAGGTCGCCGTTGGCGCGCTTCGCAAAGGTCTCGAGGCGGCGGTGGGGGAGGTCGGCGCTGAAGAGCAGCGCGTCGGCGAACAGCCCCGCCGGCAGCGGCCGTCCGATCGCTTCCTTCGCCGGGACGCCGAACGTCACCTCGGCCTGCGGGTTCCATTCGAGGACGTTGCCGGCGCGGTCGATCGTCACCACCGCGTCGAGGGCGGAGGCGATGAGCTGGCGGAGCCGCGATTCCGAGTTGCGGAGCGCCTGCTCGGTACGGCTGCTGGCGACGGCTTCGCCGAGGATGTTCGCCGTCGAGCGGAGGAAGCCGAGCTCGTAGTCGGCAAAGGTGCGCTCGTCGCTGGAGTAGGCGAGGAGGACGCCATACGGGCCGTACTGCGTCCGGATGATCACGCCGACGCCGCACCGGACGCCGTGGTACTGGCGCAGGTGCGAGGACTTGAAGCGCGTCTCGGTCTCGAGGTCGCTGAAAGTGAGGACATCGTCGCCGAGGAGCGTCACCATGGCGATCGACTCGTCCTCGTCGCTGTCGCGGCGGCACTTGGCGAATGTCTCGTTCGTCCCGATGGCGCCGCGGACGATCATCTTCCCGCCGGAGGCGATCTCGAGGACGCGGCAGTGGCCGACGCCGAGCGTCATTTCGACGAGCGCACAGGCCTGGCCGAGGAGCATCATCGTATCTACGCCAGTGAGCGCTGCCTGCCCCAGCTCGGCGATGGCGATCTCCTGCCGGTTACGCGCCGCGATCTCCGCACGAAGCCGCGCCAGCTCCGCCGTTTCCTCCGGCAAGACGACGTTTTGCACCAGATGCAACGGCTGCGGTTCGGACATCAGCGGGGAAAGTATGCCGGAAGAATTCGTCAGGGGTAGAGGGAAAGTGTCCGCAGCCGGTGATCATGAGGAAGCGAGGGCACACGCAGTAGTGGAGGACGGACAATCCTGTCCGTCACGCGAGAAGTGGCGCGAGCACGAATCTCTTCCTGGCTGCTTCCTCGCGCGACGGACAGGATTGTCCGTCCTCCACTTGCTGTGCCGCGGACGGAAGCAGCTTCCGTAGCATCCGTGCTTCCTCGAGAAGTGGCAATCCATAGCCTCGGCGGGCGAGCGTTTGCTCCGGCCGAGGTCAGTCGAAGAGTTCCGGAGTCAAAGCGACGACTCGCGGAGTCAAAGCAAAGACCGCGGGCGTCAAAGCAGAGACTCCGGGAGTCAAAGCGATGAGTCGGCGAGACACCGAATGATATGGGGTGATATCAATCGTTGCCTCCGGGAGTCAAAGCGATGAGTCGGCGAGTCACCGAATGATATGGGGTGATATCAATCGTTGACTCCGGGAGTCAAAGCGAAGACTCGGCGAGACACCGAATGATATGGGGTGATATCAATCGTTGACTCCGGGAGTCAACGCGATGACTCGGCGAGTCAACGAATGATATGGGGGCATATCAATCGTTGACTCCGGGACTCAAAGCAAAGACTCGGCGACTCACTGAATGACAGGGGTGATCTCGATCAGTGACTTCGGGAGTCAAAGCAACGACTCGGCGAACGATCGAACGAGATGGGTGAACGCAATCGAAGACTCCGGGAGTCAAAGCAACGACTCCACGAGCGGCCGATCGATCGCGTCGACCTCAGTCGCGGGCTCCCCGGTGCCATTCTCTCGGGCGAAGACCTCTACGCCAGCTCCGCCCCATCCTCATCCGCGTAGCACCACACCCACGTCTCCCCCCGTTCGGCCGAACGCACCACCGGGTGCTTCGTCCGGTGATAGTGCTTCGTGGCGTGCTTGTTCTTCGAGGAATCGCAGCAGCCCATATGGCTGCACTCGAGGCAAGTGCGCAGATGGACCCAGGAGTCCCCCGACTTCAGGCATTCCTCACACCCAGCCGTATTCGGCTTGCGGTCGTAGGCTTCGCGGGTCACGGCGTCGAGATGCTGGCAGCTCATGGCGGACGATGGTATCCCAGCCGATGTGATCCCGCTCACAAGACGCCCGCCCGCCTTCCCCCACAATCCGCCGCACCGAACATTGCTGTTCCAAAGGGGGCGTACCGACGCCCCCTTTTCATTTTCCGGGGTATCCATGGACGACACGAACTGCCGCGGTAAGAAACGGGTGAGCGGGTGATGCTTGCCGGGCAGATCAAAGTCCGTGGCGAAGGCAAGACGTGGTGAGCTTGCCGTAGTGGACGGGGAGGACCCTCCTCCTACCTGTCCGATGGGTGTGGCGCGGACTCTGGACCGTTCGCGCGCGGGCGTGCTGATGCCGGCGGGGTGACCCGCCGGCATCGTTTTTTTTTGGCCGCCTGCGGGCATCGGCAAGTGGAGGACGGACAATCCTGTCCGTCACGCCAGAGCTGGCGCGGGCAGGCCGTACATCGCACACCCGGACTCTTCGTGGCTACTTTCTGGCGTGACGGACAAGATTGTCCGTCCTCCACTCGCTTGCCGCTTCTAACGAGAGGCCACAACCAAACCTACCGGGCCCATCCGCCGTCCTCCCGCCCTCCCGCGTGACTCTTTTTTCCTACACGGACTTTTTCGGGAGTGTTTTCACTTTCGAAACTGCTATTATTGGTAGCAGTCCATCCGGCCCAAGAGAGAAAGTGTGTGTTCAGGTTCGTCTCTTTGTCCGAGGGATTCGTCCGCACGATGTGCAGTCCAAGGAAAAAATTACGAATGAATACGAAACGCCGTTTCGCCGCGTCCACGTTCGCGTTGGTCTTTGCAATCGTCTTCCCGATGATGGCGACTGCCGCGACGTCGGAATTCAGCGTCCTGATGAACGTCGATCCGACTGCCAACCCGGTCACCGGCTGCACCGTGACTGAAGAGGGGCAGATCATGACGGGCGTCGATCAGATCCTGATCGCCACCGTCACGACCGATGCCGGTACCGGTGTCGGCATGGTGACCTCGCTCGTGCGGCGCGTGTGCACCAACGGCGCTTTCGGCGGGCCGATCAACGTCGCTCCCCCGTCGCCTCCCTGGGGCGTCGGCTACAACACGACGAACGGCCGGGTCATCGTCGAGACGGCCATTCCGTTCAGCGTTCTCGGCGGCTCGCTGCCGGAGTCGACGCAGCTCGGCTTCATCGGCCGTAACGGCGATTCCGTCCACGTCGCCTTCCACCAAGGCTTCAATCCCGTCAGCTATCCCTACTGGACCAACGGCCGCACCCGCGCCGTCCGTCCGTTCGGCGTCCACAACATCGTCCTCGACGGCGACAACGCCGACTGGGGCAAGATCGGCGAGCTCCTGCCCGGGATCGCTTCCGGCGGGACCAACGTCCTCCGCATCCATAAAGTCTTTGCCTACGGCAGCGACACCCATTTCTTCTTCCAGTTCGACGCCCGCGTCAACGATAGCGCCCCCAACCAGGCGCCCACGGTGACGAACGACACCTTCAGCATCGCCGAGAACACCCCCAACGGCACGCAGGTCAACCCGGGCGATCCGGTCCAGTTCAACGACCCCGACATCGGCCAGAACCACACCTTCTCGATCGTCGCCGGCGATCCGAACAACATCTTTTCCATCGACAACAACGGCATCATCACGGTGCAGGACAGCTCGTTCCTCGACTTCGAGACGCAGCCGGCCACCTATAACCTCACGGTCCGCGTGATCGACGACGGCTCGCCGCAGGAAAGCGGTGACGCCACGATCACCATCCACATCACGAACGTGAACGAAGAGCCGTTCATCACCAACCAGTCCTTCCATGTGGCGGAGAACAGCCCCCTCGGCACGAACGTGCAGCCGGGCCCCGTCACCGCCACCGACCCGGACGGCAACACGCTGAGCTACGCCATCATCGGCGGCAACACCGGCAACGCCTTCACGATCAACGCGGCCACCGGCCAGATCAGCGTCGCCGGCCCTCTCGACCGCGAGACCCTCGCCACCTACAACCTGACGATCCAGGTCACCGAGACGACCGGCGCCGGCCTCACCGCCACCGCCACCGCCACGATCACGATCGACAACGTCAATGAAGGGCCGACCGTGAACCCGGGCAGCTTCTCGGTCAACGAGAACGCCCCGAACGGCACGGTCGTCGGCAACGCCACGTTCACCGACCCGGACGGTCCGGGCGCGAACTGGTCGATCGTCAGCGGCAATACCGGTGGCGCCTTCGCCATCAACGCCGCCACCGGCCAGATCACCGTTGCCAACTCCGCGGCCGTCGACTGGGACACGACCCCCGCCTTCAACCTCACGGTGCAGGTGAGCGACGGCGGTACGCCGAATCTCTCCGACACCGAAGTCATCACCATCTCCGTCACCCCCGCCAACGACGCGCCGGTCAACAGCGTGCCGGGTCCGCAGGTGACGCTCGAAGAGACGGCGCTGCTGTTCCCCGGCAACCTCTCGGTCAGCGACGCCGACGCCACCAGCCTGCAGGTCACGCTCTCGGTGACGAACGGCACGTTCTCGCTCAGCGGCATCGCCGGCCTCTCGTTCAGCGTGGGCGACGGCACGGCCGACGCGACGATGACGTTCACCGGCACGATCGCCGCCATCAACGCGGCCCTCAACGGCTCCTCTTATCTGCCGGCCGTGAACTACTGGGGCCTCGCGCAGCTCCAGATCGTCTCGAACGACCTCGGCGCCACCGGCTTCGGCGGCCCGCTCACCGATACCGACACCGTCCAGATCTCGGTCAACTCCGTGAACGACGCCCCGGTCAACACGGTGCCGGGCGCGCAGGTCACGAATGAAGACACCCCGGTGACGATCAACGGCATCTCCATCGCCGACGTCGAAGCGGGCGCCGGCCTCGGCACCGTGCAGGTGACGCTCGCCACCGTCAACGGCACGATGACTCTCGGCAGCACGGCCGGTCTCTCGTTCATCATCGGCGACGGCACGGCCGACGCGAACCTGGTGTTCACCGGCACGGTCGCCAACGTCAACGCCGCCCTCGCGGGGCTGATCTACACGCCGCTGCCGAACTACAGCGGCGCCGACCAGATCACCCTGACGACGGACGACCAGGGCAACAGCGGCAACGGCGGCCCGATGACCGACACGGACGTCATCCCCATCACCGTCACGGCCGTCAACGACGCGCCGTTCAACACGGTGCCGGGCGCGCAGTCGGTCAATGAAGACTCCCCGCTGAACCTCGGCTCGTCGATCTTCATCTCCGACGCCGACGCCGGCCCGGCGGACAACCTCCAGGTCACGCTCTCCGCGACCAACGGCACGCTGACCCTCGGCAGCATGGTGGGCCTGGCGTTCACCATCGGCGACGGCACCGCCGACGCCACCATGACCTTCACCGGCACGAGGGCGGCGATCAACGCCGCCATGACGGGCCTCACGTTCTCGCCGGCTCCCGACTACGCCGGCGCAGCGCAGATCACCATCACGACGAACGATCTCGGCAACACCGGCGGCCCCGCCGCCACCGACACCGACTCGATCGCCGTCACGGTCAACCCCGTCAACGACGCGCCGGTCCTCACGGTCCCGGTCTCGGCGATGACGAACGAAGACACACCGGGCGTCCTCAACGGCATCTCGGTTGCCGACATCGACGCCGGCACCGGTCAGGTGACGATCTCGCTCAGCACGACGGCCGGCACGACCACGCTGGCGACGACCGCCGGCCTGTCGTTCACCACGGGCGATGGCACCGCCGACGCGTCGATGGTCTTCTCCGGCACGCTCGCCGCCGTGAACGCCGCCCTCAACGGGATGACGTTCACGCCCGCCGCGAACGTCTCCGGTGGCAGCACCTTCACCATCTCGGTCAATGACAACGGCAACACCGGCACGGGCGGCGCGCTGACGGACAACGATTCGTTCATCATCGCGATCAACGCGGTCAACGACGCCCCGGTCAACACTGTCCCGGCGACGCAGACCACGCCGGAAGACACTCCGCTGGCCATCGGCGGCGTCTCGATCGCCGACGTCGACGTCGGCCCCGGCGACAACGTCCAGGTCACGCTCAGCACGACGAACGGCACCCTGACGCTCGGCGTCACGGGCGGTCTGGCCTTCACCGTCGGTGACGGTTCGGCCGATACGACGATGACGTTCACCGGCACGCTCGCCTCCGTCAACACGGCGCTGGCGTCGCTCAGCTTCAGCCCGGCCGCCAACTTCAGCGGCACCGCGACCATCACGGTTGCGACGGACGATCTCGGCAACACGCCGGCTCCGAACGCCACCGACACCGATTCGTTCGACGTCACGGTCACGGCCGTGAACGACGCCCCGGTCAACACCGTGCCGGGCGCGCAGATCGTCGGTGAAGACGCGCCGCTCACCTTCGCCGGCACGATCTCGGTTGCGGACCTCGATGCGGCCGGTGACACCGTCGAGGTGACGCTCGGCGTCACCAACGGCACGCTGACCCTCAGCGGCACGACGGGCCTCAGCTTCACGGCAGGCGACGGCACGGCCGACGCCACGATGGTCTTCACCGGCACGCTGACGAACGTCAACGCCGCCCTCAACGGCCTGCAGTACCTCCCGAACGCGAACTACTTCGGCGCCGACACGCTGTCGATCACGACGAGCGATCTCGGCAACAACGGTTCGGGCGGCGCCCAGACCGACAACGACACGGTCGCGATCACCGTCACGTCGCAGAACGACGCGCCGGTCCTCGCCGGCACCGGCACGGTCGGCTACACCGAAGGCGCCCCGGCGGTCACGCTGGCGCCGTCGCTCACGATCACGGACGTCGACAGCACGAACCTCAGCGGCGCCTCGGTGACGATCTCCGGTAACGCGCAGCTCGGCGCCGACGATCTGACCTGGACGCTCCCGGCCGGCATCACGGCCAACGACCTCGTGGCCGGCTCGGGCGTGGTCACCTTCTCCGGCGTCGCCTCGGTCGCCGATTACCAGACCCTCCTCCGCAGCGTCGCGTACCTCAGCACGAGCAACAACCCGTCGACGGCACCGCGCGGCATCGACTTCCAGGTCACGGACGACCTGGGGGCGACGAGCAACGTGGCCTCGGTGCAGGTGAACGTCACGGCGACGAACGACGCGCCGGCCTTTACCTCCGTGGCCGTCACGGCCGCGACCGAGGACGCCGCGTACACGTACAACGTGACCACTTCGGACCCTGACGTCGGCGACACGCGCACGATCACGGCGCCGACCAAGCCTGCGTGGCTGACGCTCGTCGACAACGGCGACGGTACGGCTACGCTCAGCGGCACGCCGACCAACTCTGACGTTGGCGTTCACAACGTG